>NZ_JAFCXH010000019.1:0-115742 GCF_049898225.1 Pseudomonas sp. DSP3-2-3
CAGCGCCAGTTACTGTCAAGCGGTTATTTTCTGAAGCTTTCAAAGTTTCCTCTGCAACTTCAACCACTTGCGCTTCGATCAACTTCACGTTGCTCGTGAGCGGGAGGCGAATTCTACAGCGTTACAACCTGCTGTCAACCACCTTTTTTCACCGCCTCCGATCAACTCATCGAAACCTCTTCCTCGCCAATCAACCCGGCTAACTACTTGATTACCAAGGAGTTTTCCGTTTCATCTGCTCCGGAAGAGGTGCGAATTATAGACAGATTAGAGAGACCGTCAACCGTTAATTCATGCTTTTTGCAAAAACGCTTAAAAGGGCCTGGAAAAGGCGCTTCTTCTATATATAGAAGAACTACAAAACCCCCGCCTCACGCAGCAGGCATACCTCTTCCGCCGGAAGCCCTAATACAGCCTGAAGCACTTCGGACGTATGCTCACCCAATAGAGGCGGCGCAAAGCGATACTCAACAGGCGTTTCGGAAAGTCGGATCGGGCTGGCAACTGAAGGCACGTTCCCGCCCAGCGCATGGGGCAGGCTCATCGCGAGACCCCGCGCCTGGACTTGCGGATCAGTGAACACCTGCGCAAGGTTATTGATCGGCCCACAAGGCACACCAGCCACCTCCAGCTCGCCAACCCACTGCGCGGTCGTCTTGAACACGGTCGCCTGGCGAATCAGCGGGATGAGCTGCGCCCGATTGGCCACTCGCAGCTTATTAGTAAGGAAACGCGGATCGTCCGCCCACTGCGGCTGCCCCGCAACTTCGGCAAACTTGCGGAATTGATTGTCATTGCCCACCGTCAGAATGAAATCGCCGTCCGCAGTAGGAAAATCCTGATAGGGGACAATATTAGGATGCGCATTACCCAGTCGATTTGGCGCAGCTCCCGTGGTCAGGTAGTTCATTGCCTGATTGGCTAGACATGCCACCTGCACATCCAGCAACGCCATATCGATATGCTGACCTGAGCCGCCCTGATCACGATGCGCCAAGGCAGCCAATATCGCAGTAGTCGAATACAGCCCAGTCAGAATATCCGTCAGCGCAACGCCAACTTTCACCGGCCCCGCGCCCTCTTCTCCCTCAGGCCGCCCGGTCAGGCTCATCAGCCCACCCAAGCCTTGAATCATGAAGTCATAGCCGGCGCGCCTGGCATAAGGTCCAGTTTGTCCGAAGCCAGTGATCGAGCAATAGATTAGCCGCGGATTAACTGCTTTCAGCGACTCGTAATCCAGACCGTACGCAGCCAGGCCGCCCACTTTGAAGTTCTCTATCACGATGTCAGATTTGCCAGCCAGCTCCCTCACCAGTTTCTGACCTTCAGGTCGGGTGAAGTCGATGGTGACTGACTGCTTGTTCCGATTCGCGGAAAGGTAGTACGCCGCCTCGCTGGTATTTTCGCCATCGGCATCTTTCAGAAAAGGAGGCCCCCAGGCACGTGTATCGTCGCCATTGCCCGGACGCTCTACCTTGATGACCTCGGCACCAAGGTCCGCCAGGATCTGCCCGGCCCACGGCCCAGCCAAAACCCGCGATAGATCCAACACTCTTATATGTGAAAGCGCGCCCATGATCGGCCCCTCTATTAATAGAAAGCCTGGATACCGGTTTGGGCGCGCCCGAGAATCAGCGCATGGACGTCATGCGTCCCTTCATAGGTATTAACCACTTCCAGGTTGACCAGATGGCGCGCGATGCCGAACTCGTCGGAGATCCCGTTACCGCCCAGCATGTCGCGAGCCATACGCGCGATATCCAGCGACTTGCCGCAAGAGTTGCGCTTCATGATGGAAGTGATTTCCACCGCCGCAGTGCCTTCGTCCTTCATACGACCCAGACGCAAGCAGCCTTGCAATGCCAAAGTGATTTCAGTCTGCATGTCTGCGAGCTTTTTCTGGATCAGCTGATTCGCTGCCAGCGGGCGGCCGAACTGATGGCGATCCAGCGTGTATTGCCGAGCGGTGTGCCAGCAAAATTCGGCGGCGCCCAATGCGCCCCAGGAAATACCGTAGCGAGCCGAGTTCAGACAGGTGAACGGACCTTTAAGGCCGCGCACATCCGGGAAAATGTTCTCTTCCGGCACAAACACGTTATCCATGACGATTTCGCCGGTGATGGATGCGCGCAAACCAACCTTGCCATGAATCACCGGCGCACTCAGCCCAGACCAACCCTTCTCCAGGACGAACCCGCGAATATCACCCGCGTCGTCTTTACCCCAGACCACGAAGACATCGGCAATCGGGCTGTTGGTGATCCACATCTTGCTACCCGACAACCGATAACCGCCGTCGACCTTTCTGGCACGGGTGATCATCGCGCCAGGGTCCGAACCATGATTGGGCTCGGTCAGGCCGAAACAGCCGATCCATTCGCCGGAAGCCAGCTTGGGCAGGTACTTCTGTTTTTGTGCCTCGGTGCCAAACTCATTGATCGGCACCATCACCAGCGAGGATTGCACGCTCATCATCGAACGATAGCCGGAGTCCACGCGCTCTACTTCCCGAGCGATCAATCCGTAACACACGTAATTCAGGCCGCTACCGCCGTATTCCTCGGGAATCGTTGCGCCCAGCAGGCCGATTTCACCCATCTCGCGAAAAATCGCCGGATCGGTTTGCTCATGACGAAATGCTTCGAGGACTCTGGGCGCCAGCTTGCCTTGGGCGAACTGCGCGGCGCTATCGCGAACCATGCGCTCTTCTTCAGTGAGCTGTTGATCCAGCAGCAGTGGATCGATCCAGTTGAAGCTTGCCTTGGCACCCATGAAAAAACCCTCACTCAGTCATGCAGATTTGTTGTGCATTGATCCTAGCCCCGCATCGGCCTTGCCACAAACGAGGATTTCGCAAGCTCTTGTGCTAATTTCTCACTCCGAGATTGTTCAAACCACTACATTGACTGCTGATTAGTGAGCGCTACGAACATGCGTCGCAAAATACCCAGCACCGCCGCCCTGGTCAGCTTTGAAGCCGCTGCACGTCATGAAAGCTTTACCAAGGCCGCTGACGAACTTTCGCTGACCCAAAGCGCTATTTGCCGACAGATCGGCAGCCTTGAGTCTTTCCTCGGCGTGGAGTTATTCCGACGCTCACGGCGCGGGGTGAAACTGACAGAAGCAGGCCTTTCCTACAGTCGACGCGTAGCGATGCAACTGGACGCTGTCGAGCGGGACACCTTGTCAGTCATGGGCCAGCAAGGGACAAACGTCATCGAACTGGCGGTCGTGCCGACTTTCGGCACTCAGTGGCTGCTGCCACGCCTCAAGGATTTTCAAAAACTACATCCTGAAGTGACGGTCAATCTCACCAACCGCACGCGTCCTTTTCTATTTGCAGATACCGAATTCGACGCTGCGATTTATTTTGGCGATGCCGACTGGCCGGGCACAGAGTCTTATCGTTTGATGGGCGAAAATCCCATGCCTGTGTGCAGCCCGACACTGCTGATTGGGCGAAGCGTTCTAACTCCCGACGAAATAGCCGAGCTGCCGCTCTTGCAGCAAACCACGCGCCCCTATGCGTGGCGGCAGTGGTTCGGCGGGCTTAACTTCACTGTCCCGCGCGATATGACCGGCCCGCGCTACGAACTGTTCTCGATGCTTGCTCAGGCCGCCATTCATGAAATGGGCGTTGCGCTGATACCGCCCTTCCTGATTCAGCGGGAGCTGGCAGAACGGCGCCTGGTGATTGCCAATGCTTACGCGCTATCGAGCATCAAGGCCTATTACCTGATGATTCCGGTACGAAAGGCCGAATCGGCCTCTTTACGAGCATTTCGGGACTGGCTGATAGAACAGGCAAAAGCCTACGAACTAATGAAAGCAGGGGCTTCAGCGCCTCCATAATTATGTAGCGCTACATTTTAATAACTACATATATAAACTTATGTCGCCTTGATGAAATTGCATTCCCGTCAGGAATAGCAGCTATAAAGTGCCGGAATACATGGCCTGCAGGCCTATTTGAGCCAACTTTTGTTGTTTTTCATTTTTTAAATCATCAACTTCTAAAAAATCGTCTATTTTCCCTTAAAGCCCCGTATATAAAGGGCTGTGGTCGACCGTTGCGACATTAGGTCACAGCATGACTTGTAGTTAATTTATGGTCTCATTACAGAATCTGTTGAAGAGACCGAACTTCGCCTGCAAAATGCCGCGCCCGCCCTTGTTCGGCTGGGTCGTGCTGATCGGCAGCTTAAAAGCACCGCTTTGGCGCTCTCGACTCATTGAGAACTATAAAAAGATCACGCAGGAGACTTCACGTGCATATTGGCGTTCCTCTCGAGACCCAAACGGGTGAAAAGCGGGTAGCTGCAACTCCGGAAACCATCAAGAAATTGATCGGTCATGGCCACCGCGTCACGGTGCAAAGTGGCGCGGGCGTCAACGCCAGCGTCCCGGATAGCGCTTATGAAGCGGCCGGAGCCGTGATTGGTACGCTCAGCGACGCCTTGGGCGCCGAGTTGCTGCTCAAGGTCGCAGCCCCCAACGATAGCGAGCTGTCGCATATAAAGAGCGGCGCGATCGTTGTCGGAATGCTCAACCCCTTCAACAGCGAAACCATCGGCAAGATGGCCGCGCAAGGCATCACCGCTTTCGCCCTCGAAGCCGCGCCGCGTACCTCCCGCGCACAGAGCCTCGATGTGCTGTCTTCGCAAGCCAACATCGCCGGTTACAAAGCCGTGCTGCTCGGCGCGCATCACTATCCGCGCTTCATGCCGATGCTGATGACCGCCGCCGGCACCGTAAAGGCGGCTCGTGTTCTGGTGCTGGGCGCTGGCGTGGCAGGTTTGCAGGCCATCGCCACGGCGAAACGTCTGGGCGCAGTAGTCGAGGCATCCGATGTGCGTCCTGCCGTGAAGGAGCAGATCGAATCGCTGGGCGCCAAGTTTATTGATGTGCCTTACGAAACCGACGAAGAACGCGAATGCGCGGTCGGGGTTGGCGGTTATGCGCGCCCGATGCCCGCAAGCTGGATGCAGCGCCAGGCCGTTGCGGTGCACGAGCGCGCCAAACAATCGGACATCGTCATCACCACGGCGCTTATTCCCGGTCGCAAGGCACCGGTGCTGCTCAGCGCAGAAACCGTGGCGCAGATGAAGCCCGGTTCGGTGGTCATCGACCTGGCAGCGGCGCAAGGTGGCAATTGCCCACTGACGGTTGCTGATCAAGTCGTGGTCGAGAACGGCGTGACCATCGTTGGCCACACCAACCTGCCCGCGATGGTCGCCGCTGACGCGTCAGCGCTTTACGCCCGCAACCTGCTGGATTTCATGAAGCTGCTGTTCGACAAGGACGGGCAACTGCACATCAATCTGGAAGACGACATCGTCGTCGCGTGCCTCATGTGCCGCGATGGCCAAGTCATCCGCAAGAACGGTTAAGGATAAAAATAATGGAAGAGCTGATCTCCCCAGGTATCTACAACCTGATCATCTTCGTTCTGGCGATCTACGTGGGTTATCACGTGGTCTGGAACGTTACACCCGCCTTGCACACTCCGCTCATGGCCGTGACCAACGCGATCTCGGCCATTGTGATCGTCGGCGCCATGCTGGCCGCTGCACTCACCGTTACACCGCTGGGCAAAACCATGGGCACGCTGGCCGTTGCCCTGGCCGCCGTCAATGTGTTCGGTGGCTTTCTGGTCACCCGACGCATGCTGGAGATGTTCAAGAAAAAAGCACCTAAAGCCAAGGAAGAGGTGCGCAAGCCATGAGCATGAATCTCGTCACCGTGCTGTATCTGGTCTCTGCGATCTGCTTCATTCAAGCGCTCAAGGGGCTCTCTCATCCGAACACATCCCGCCGGGGTAACCTGTTCGGCATGCTGGGCATGGGGCTGGCGGTGATTACCACCATCGGCCTGGTCTACAAACTGGCGGCGCTGTCCAACACCAGCGCTGGCATTGGTTACATCGTGATCGGCTTGCTGGTCGGCGGCACCGCTGGCTCGATCATGGCCAAGCGCGTCGAAATGACCAAGATGCCGGAACTGGTTGCCTTCATGCACAGCATGATCGGCCTGGCTGCGGTGTTCATTGCCATTGCTGCAGTGGTCGAACCGCAATCGCTGAATATTGTGCCGAACCTGGGCGATGCGATCCCGGCGGGCAATCGCCTGGAGTTGTTCCTCGGCGCAGCTATCGGCGCAGTGACCTTCTCCGGCTCGGTGATCGCGTTCGGCAAGCTTTCGGGCAAGTACAAGTTCCGCCTGTTTCAAGGCGCACCGGTACAGTTTGCGGGTCAGCACAAGCTGAATCTGATGATTGGCCTCGCCACGCTGTTTTTCGGCCTGATCTTCATGTTCACCGGCAACCTGAGCGCTTTTGCCGTGATGCTGGCTCTGGCGTTCGTGATCGGTGTACTGCTGATCATCCCGATTGGCGGCGCAGACATGCCGGTCGTGGTGTCGATGCTTAATAGCTATTCAGGCTGGGCAGCGGCGGGTATCGGCTTTTCGCTGAACAACTCGATGCTGATCATTGCCGGCTCGCTGGTGGGATCTTCCGGCGCGATCCTCTCGTACATCATGTGCAAGGCGATGAACCGTTCGTTCTTCAACGTGATCGGCGGCGGCTTCGGCGGGGCCAAGGACGTTGCCGGCCCGGCGGGTGCCACGGAAGCACGCCCGGTCAAGTCCGGTTCAGCCGACGACGCGACTTTCCTGCTGACCAATGCCGACACCGTGATCATCGTTCCCGGCTACGGCCTGGCAGTGGCGCGGGCGCAACATGCGCTTAAAGAGCTCACGGAAAAACTCACCCATCACGGCGTCACGGTGAAGTACGCGATTCACCCGGTTGCCGGACGCATGCCCGGCCACATGAACGTGCTGCTGGCCGAGGCCGAAGTGCCTTATGACCAGGTGTTCGAGATGGAGGACATCAACTCCGAGTTCGGCCAAGCCGACGTGGTGTTGGTACTGGGCGCCAACGACGTGGTCAACCCGGCGGCGAAAAACGATCCCAAGTCGCCCATCGCCGGGATGCCGATCCTGGAAGCGTTCAAGGCCAAGACCATCATCGTCAACAAGCGCTCGATGGCCAGCGGCTATGCCGGTCTGGACAACGAGTTGTTCTATCTGGATAAAACCATGATGGTGTTCGGAGACGCCAAAAAGGTGATCGAGGACATGGTGAAGGCAGTCGACAACGCGTAGCCTCTAAACGCGCTTTTCGAAGCCCCAGCACGCTAGTCGGCTGGGGCTTTTTACATTCCATGTAACAGTGTTTTGCGTTGCAACCCGCTAATTAGAGCCTCCAGATGCGACCTTGGTAGCGGGACGAAAAACGCCCAAATCACTAAACTGGGCCCTCGCTTCCACCCCCGAGATAAGAATCCAATGTACCGTGACCGTATCCGCATGCCTTCGCTCATGAGCAAGGTGATGAGCGCGGCAGATGCCGCAGCCTTGATCCAGGACGGCATGACCGTCGGCATGAGCGGCTTCACCCGTGCAGGTGAAGCCAAGGCGGTGCCCAAGGCACTGGCCGAACGTGCCAAAGATTTCCCACTCAAGATCAGCCTGATGACGGGCGCCAGCCTGGGCAACGACCTGGATAAACAGCTGACTGAAGCCGGCGTGTTGTCGCGGCGCATGCCGTTTCAGGTCGATAGCACACTGCGCAAGGCCATCAACGATGGCTCGGTCATGTTCATCGACAGCCACTTGTCCGACACCGTCGAGCAACTGCGTAATCGGCAGATCAAGGCCGTGGATCTGGCCGTGATCGAATGCGTGGCGATCACCGAGGAAGGCCATTTGGTCCTGAGCACCTCGGTGGGCAACTCCGCGAGTTTCGCCATCCTAGCCAAAGAAGTGATCGTCGAGATCAACCTCGCCCAGCCGCTGGAGCTGGAAGGCCTGCACGACATCTATATACCCAGCTACCGCCCGACCCGCTTGCCGATTCCGGTACTCAACGCCGATACGCGAATTGGCAACACCGCCGTGCAGATCGACCCGGCGAAAATCGTCGGCATTGTCATCAGCAATCAGGCCGATTCGCCTTCCACAGTGCTGCCGCCGGACACCGACACCCAGGCCATCGCCAATCACCTGGTCGAGTTCTTCAAGAAAGAAGTGCGCGAAGACCGGCTGACCAACACGCTCATGCCGCTGCAGGCCGGGATCGGCACCATCGCCAACGCGGTGATGCATGGCCTGGTTGATTCGCCGTTCCACGACATGACCATGTATTCCGAAGTCTTGCAGGATTCAACATTCGAACTGTTTGACGCAGGCAAACTCAGTTTCGCCTCCGGCAGCTCGATGACCTTGTCGGCGAGCAAACACGCTGAAGTCTTCGCTGACTTCAACCGCTACAAGTCGCGACTGGTGCTGCGTCCTCAGGAAATATCCAATCACCCGGAAATCATCCGCCGCCTCGGCATCATTGGCATCAACACCGCCCTTGAGTTCGATCTGTACGGCAACGTCAACTCCACTCACGTGTGCGGCACACGCATGATGAACGGCATAGGCGGCTCCGGCGATTTCTCGCGAAACGCGCACCTGGCGATTTTCGTCACCAAGTCGATTGCCAAAGGCGGCGCTATTTCCAGCGTCGTGCCCATGGTTAGTCATGTGGATCACACCGAGCACGACGTGGACATTCTGGTTACCGAGCAAGGCCTGGCCGATCTGCGTGGCCTCGCACCTCGGGAACGCGCCCGGGTAATTATCGACAACTGTGTGCACCCAGCCTATCGCGACGCGCTCAACGCCTACTTCGAAGCCGCTTGCGCCAAAGGCGGACACACCCCGCATGTGCTGCGCGAAGCACTAAGTTGGCACTTCAGGCTGGATGAAACCGGAAGCATGCTGCCGGCCTGATACAAACAGTTGCGAGTGAGCTATACAATTTCTCGCCCGCCCGCAAACTGAAATCGCCATAACCGGCAAAACTGTACTTCTGTACCGGTCATTTCCAAGCCCTAAAACGTCAATTTCACTGCTTTAGCGCACAAAACGCACCACTTAGGTGCAGACCGGTACAGTTGCCCCATTTATGAACAAAACAGTGCCTTTAAACAGTTAACTGAACCCTCACAATACAAGTGAACTGTGTCTACAGAGACTGGCCAACTGAGAGGAAGATTGGCACCAGTCAAGCCACTATCTAAACCCGCCACAAGCGGAAGGAAGTCACACCATGGAACGTACAGTCAGTTCCGACATGTTCTACGAAAACACCGCTACTACCGCTCAAGCTGCATGGCCAATGCGCGCATTCGCTAACCTGATGCTCTGGCAGCGTCGCCTTTCCAGCCGCCACCAATTGGCTCGCCTGGATTCGCGTTTGCTGGCTGATGCTGGTATCAGCGAATCGCAACGTTACGAAGAGCTGAGCAAGCCGTTCTGGCGCTGATTTAGCGCACGCTGGTCCCTGACCTTCCAGGTCTCTCACCAGCAACCCGAATTGCTACATACAAGACCCGTCGCAGGCAACTGCCGACGGGTTTTGTCATTTCAGCATCTGTGATTTCGCCTGGGCAAATGGCACACGCAGAACCAGTCGACGCCATCGGGGACAAGTCCCCTCCTACCGAAACAGGTACAGTTTTAGCTAATCAAATAACTACCTGTACAGTTTTGCCACGGTCACCGGTTATCCGCCGCGATGGCACAGGTGCGATTGCTGGGATAGGCTTAATGGTTATTACGGCCACGCCTGATGAGACAAACTCCCTGGCTTGGCCTTGTTCGGACCAAAAAACACCCGCGTTTCCTTACTAATGGAGTTTCACCATGTCCCGCCTACGTTTGCTCAGCGCTGTAGTCCTGCTGGCCGCCGCAACGAGCGCCAGCGCTTCCAGCTTTGTCGTCACTACGGATGCGGTCGTGCGTGCAGTGGATGCTTCCACCAACGCCACATCGAACATTTCGTCCTCTTTCAAGGATGACAAAATCGTGCGCGCTGCTCGCGACGACGCGGCAAGCTTCGTTGCCAGTGCCGGCGAGATCCGTGGCGTTCAGCTGGAAGGCGCCTTCCAGCACATCCGTCAATTGGCCCCACAGCTGGACGCTACCGATGCTCAGCTGGCTCAAGCCATCCTGACCATCTGATTGACCTGGGCGGCAGTCGACACTGCGTCGTCGATCTGCCGGGCTGGCTCTGGAACGGGCATTGCGCTAGCCTTGCGCCTCGTTTTGCCAGTTCTCGAGACCATGCGTTTACTGCCACTCCTATTGCTGACGCCCTTGGCGACCCTGATTTGGGCCGCCCAGGCCCAGGCGTTCGATATGACCACGCAAAGTCTGGTGATCAGTGGTTATGCCACCAGCCAGGTGACGACCGGCCCGTTCGATAACAAGCTGATAATTGCCGCCCAGGATGACGCTGCAGTGTTTATCGCCACTGATGGCCAACTGCGAGGAGCACAGCTTGAGTCGGCGCTGCTGTATTTGCGTCAGGCCCAGCCAAAACTTCGTGCCAGCGACCTTGAACTGGCGCAGGCAATCCTCGTCCAATAACCGCTTTCTACTCTTCTGCATTTTTTTGGAGACGTTTCATGCGTACCCCGCTGATTGCCGCCACCTTGGGCCTGCTGTTGCTGGCCAACGTTGCCCAGGCTGAAACCGTCGTACAGACCAGTCACATCATTGTTAACGCGTTTGCCCGCACCATCGACTTCACGTCGGACACCACCACCTCGGTGCGCGATTCCAAACTTGTCGTCCAAGCCAAGGACGACGCAGCCAGCTATGT
Source organism: Pseudomonas sp. DSP3-2-3 (assembly GCF_049898225.1). Classification (NCBI taxonomy): domain Bacteria; kingdom Pseudomonadati; phylum Pseudomonadota; class Gammaproteobacteria; order Pseudomonadales; family Pseudomonadaceae; genus Pseudomonas; species Pseudomonas sp. DSP3-2-3. The sequence continues at coordinate 10,721 of NZ_JAFCXH010000019.1, forward strand.
CGCCAGCCGTGGCGATATCCGTGGCGCACAACTCGAAGCCGCCTTCGACATGCTGCGCACCCGCGTTCCCGAAGCCCGCAATGCCAGCGACCAAGCCCTCGCCGAAGCCATCCTCGCACTGTGAGGCACCTGGGTGCCTGGCTGTTGGCGTGCGCACTGGCGCTGACCGCCACGAGCGCCTTCGCCAGCCTGAGCCTGTCGCTGACAACCGACGGGCTTGACGCTGCGCAACAGCAAGCGACCCAGACGCTGCTTGACGAAGCGCTGCTCGCGCTGCCGCCGAGTTTTGTCCGCGACCTGGATCGGCGCGTTGAAGTGCGCTGGTCCGCCGACATGCCGGCCAACGCCTATGGCCAGGCGTCCGGGCCTTATCGATTGGACCTCAACAGCAGTCTGCTGGCCGGCCTTACTGACGGCTCGGCGGCCACCGCGAAAACCAATCGCCCCCACGGCACCGTGCGCAACGAAATGCTCGCGACCGTGCTGCATGAACTGACTCACGTTTATGATCGCGCCCGACTCTGGCAAGCGCCGCAACGCTCGCTGATTATCAAGTGCTCGCGACGCAGCAACACCTTGGGCAAAGTCGGCTTGCCGGAAGACTGCCGGGGCGAAACCGATCGGCGCTTCACCCTCAGCGACGACCCGCGCCTGCTGGACCTTGCCGGCTGGCCGCAATACGTCGGCCGTCGAGGCGAGCGTGAACAGCACAATGGACAGGTCGCGCGCAGCCCGGACATCTACGAAATCACCAGTCCGCTGGAATTCGTCGCGGTCAACATGGAGTATTTCCTGCTTGATCCGGCCTACGCCTGCCGCCGCCCGGCGCTGTATGACTATTACAAGCAGCACTTCGGCTGGGCACCCAAGGCGAAAGACGCTTGCCCGACGTTCTACCCCTACCTGAACGCCGGCAGCGACTTCGGTCGCCAGCCGCTGGGCAAGCTCGATCCCGAGCGCGTCTACGAGGTCGACTACCTGCTGGCCGAAGCCAACCAGAACATGATGAGCCGCTGGGGCCACAGCATGCTGCGTCTGGTGATCTGCAAACCCGGTCGCCCGCGCGGGCCCGACTGCCGACTGGATCTGGACCAGCATCTGGTGTTGTCCTATCGAGCTTTCGTCGGCGACGTGCAGTTGTCGAGCTGGGATGGTTTGATGGGCGCTTATCCATCACGGCTGTTCGTCCTGCCGCTGGGCCAGGTCATCGACGAATACACCAAGACCGAACTGCGCAGCCTGGCCTCGGTGCCACTCAAGTTGTCCCGCCCGGAAATCGAAGGACTGGTGCAACACGCGGCAGAAATGCACTGGAGCTACGACGGCAATTACTTCTTCATCTCCAATAACTGCGCCGTGGAAAACCTCAAACTGTTGCGCAGCGGCACCAATAATCCACAGCTTGGCGATCTGGACAGCATCCTGCCCAACGGCTTGCTGGAAGTGTTGAAGGGTCGCGGACTGGCTGACACCAGCGTGCTGGACGATCCCAAGGAAGCCTTGCGCCGGGGCTATCGATTTGACTCCTACCGTGACCGCTATCAAGCGATGTTCGAAGTCGTGCGCAAGCGCCTGCCTATCAAGCAGACCACGGTCGAAGACTGGCTTTCGCTACCCGCTCAGGAGCGCAAGCCATGGTTCGCCAAAGCCGACCTGCAGAGCAGCGCGGCGATGCTGCTGCTTGAACAAGCCAGCCTGCGTCGGCAATTGCTGACCGCTCAGGATGAGGTGAAGCAACGCTACCTGAGCGCGCGCGAACAAAAAGACGGCAGCGTCTCCAAAGCCACCCAGACGCTTCAGGAAATTCTCGCCAGCAGTGGCTTCCTGAGTCGACCGGCCGAACTGCTGGACAGTGGCGGCTATGGCTTGCCGCAAGCAGCGGAATGGAAACGCCTGGAAGATGAAAGCGGCCAGCGCCAGAAGCAACTCCAGCGCCTGAGCGGTGACCTCGACAAAGAAGTCCGCGCGTTGCTAGAGCCCGAACGCGCCGCCGAAATCGCCGCCAACGAAGCCAACCTCAAACAACTGGGCGAGCACCTGCGGGCACTGCATAAAGCGGCGGGCGGGCTGGAGTTGCCTTGATTCAGCCGTCTCAGTCGACCTTCTTCTTTTTCGGCTTCAGGTACTTCATCAAGCCCTGAAACCAGATCACCAGACCGGGATTGCCCTTGATCTGGATATCCTGATCCTGAATACCCTTCATGAATGCCAACTGCTTGTTCCTGGCCTGCATCGTGGCAAACCCGAAAGCGGCATCCTTGAAACAAATGGCGAACGCTGGTTCAGCAACGGCACCGGCACGACTGGTGATGCGCTGGTCACTGACCACGAAATGCCGCGCCACCTTGCCATCGAAGGTTTGCAGCTGAAAAGTCAGCGCCTTGCCGGCTAACTGTTGTTGAAACGCAGGATTGCTGCGACTGGCCCGAGACATCAAAAGGCCGAGCATCCAGAGTAGAAAACGAAACTTCATGACACTGCCTCGGTAGAGAATTCCGGTCGGAGCAACCGGCGCAGCAGTGTAGCGGTTCGCATGATGCACTTCAGCAGGAAAATGATTCCTGTTCGGCGAAGATAGCGACAATACCGTGACTGATCGGTCACTATTTTCCTCGACAAGCAAAGCGCCAAGCTGAGAAAGAATGGCGCTTGCCGGGGGTTCAACGGATCAAACAGGAATCAGCGAATGCTGCTGATGCTGCCTTTGTTGCCAGTAACCTTGACGTCGACCTTCTTGAAGATGAAGTAGTCTTTGATGTTCACTTCATAACGAGGTGCAACGATCAGGTCAGCACCCGAAGACTTCACAGCCTTGTAGGCCGCAGCTGCCTTGGCCTGTGCCACAGGATCAGGGATTGGCAGACCCAGGCCGCCCAATGCGCCGCCACCACCGCCGCCAGCGCCATACACCACGCCGTCCGCGAATTGAGTGTCGCCACCAAAGGCAAAGAAGTTGAACAGGATATTGGTCGACGATTGACCACTGATGGATTCGCCAACCTTGACGTCTGCTTTCAGATCACTTTTGACAACGCCTTCCAACGGCGCACTTGGCTGACTCATGTTGTAGCTGACGCAGCCGCTGGTGGTCGCAATCAAGGTCGCAATCGCAGCAGACATCCATAGCTTTTTCATAACACTTTCCTGGGTAGTTTTTTAGGGGTTATCAACAGCGGCGGAACTTTAAGGGAATAAGAAATTTTAAAAAGTCGGAAAATTCCTAGGATTACGTAGTCCCCAATACTTAGTTGTAGGGAAATTTCGGACACAGCAATACCCGGACAAAACTTGAAAAGTCCTGACATAAAGTAGGAAAAATATTGCCAGGACGTAGTTGATTGACAGACGAAGTGCCGGGGTCGTCGATCAGAACTGCATGCGGCCGATGGGCACGGTGCTGAACGCATCGCGCAGTTCGCGGGCGGTGATGGTTCGGATGTCTGCATCCAGCGCCAACGCCAGACGTAGGGCGGGCCAGAAGCGAATGGGGAGATTGGCAGGAGGACGCAGCCGGGCCCAAAGCCGTTCCGCTTTGGCCTGAGTCGATAGCATCTGCGGGAAGGGATGTTTGCCGCACGCCAGTTCATAAAGAACACAGCCCATGGCAAACACATCCGTGCGAGTAGATAGCGGAGCCCCCTCAAGCAGCTCCGGGGCGGCATAGCCCGGCGTCCAGGCCTTGAAACGCTCACGGCTCAATTTGGGCAGTCCAGGCAAGACGCCCTCCAACGCCCGCCCCAACCCGAAGTCAAAGATTCGCGGGCCGTCATCCGTAAGCATCAGATTGCCTGGCTTCAAGTCTCCGTGCAGCACGCCACGTTCGTGGGAATAGGCGAGTGCATCTAGTAATGGCACAGCAACGCGTTGCAATTCGCCGACGCAAAATCCGGCTAGCCGCTCAATCAGCAGCTTGTCCAGCCCGATACCCCGCATCAATTCCTGGGTAACAAAAGCTCTTTGGCACTCCGGTTCGACCTCGAATGCATGCAGGCGGATCACATTGGGATGGCGCAAATGCCGCGTCAGGGCAAATTCGCTGTACAGCAATACGTCCGCATCCGGTGCGTCGACAAATTCATCGCTGAGCAGCTTCACCGCCAGGTAAGGGTCCGGCTCGCCGTGCTGCTCATGGACCAGATCCCTGGCGCGATACACCACGCCCATGCCACCAGCGCCCAGCACGTCCTCCAGTTGATAGCGCCCGCAGAGTATCTGCGGTAAATCAGCCAACAGCGCTTTGGACGATGCCGGCAAAGGCTGCGCCGAGCCCAGCCCTCCGGCTAAAGCAAAACAGGTCAACTGGCCAGCCTGATCCTCACTGCCGACGAGGGCCTTGGGCTCGCTCATGGCCGAATCACCACCGCAGTCAGATTGTCGCTGGCCGGGCCGAGCAAAGCGCGTTCGAATAACAGGTCCAATGCCAGGCCGGAAGAATTCATGCTCAGCGCGTCGCTCAACGCATGGGGCCCGAGCGCTTGATAAAGCCCGTCGGAGCACAGCAGGAACACATCGTCTCGCTGCAGATCGAGTTCGATCACATCCAGGCGAAGTGAATCATCGGCACCAACGGCGCGGGTCAAGGCATGAGCGGCCGGATGCTGCGTGGCCTGATCCAGGGTCAACCGCTTGCTGTCCATCAGATGCTGCAACATCGAGTGATCGCGTGAAAGTTGGTAGAGCCGGTGATCTCGCCATAGGTAACACCGGCTATCTCCAGCCCACAAACAGGCAGCACGCTTGCCCTCGACCAACAGCGCGACCACCGTGCTGCCGATGGTTGAGTCCTGTCCGGGAATGACGGTCATTTCCCGGCCAAGACGCCGATTGACCCATTGCAGGCACTGACGCACCGCATCCAGTCGCTCGTCAAGACAACCCAGCCAGTCCAGCCCGGCAAGACTGCTCACGATCAACTGGCTGGCGATATCTCCGCCTCGGTGACCGCCCATGCCATCGGCGACCACCCAGAGACCACGGTCGGGGCAGTCGAGAAATGCATCTTCATTGCGCGTCCTGACCTTACCCTGATCAGTTCGCGCCATGCTTCGGTGAGCGCGTAGGTAAGTCATCAAAGCTGTCCCGGCAACCGGAAACGCCGGACGGCGCTCAGATCAAAGGGGTTCGGTGAACGCTGACTGGTGAGCAGATAGTTGGCCCGCAAGCCACCGACGTTGGCCTTCAGAATCATGACGTCGCGCCCTCGCAAATATTCGGTCTGCATCAGATCGAACAGTCGGAACAGCGACCAGGGCCCGGTATTTTCTTCCAGCCCCAAAGCTCGACCGGCGATTTTCTCCAGTACCAGACTGGTGCGACCATCGTCTGCGTCAGTAGGCCATTTGAAGGAGGCCGGGACGACCGGACCATGGCGATATTCCATCTGCTGGTGCCCCAATCGAAACTCGGCACGGCTGACACTCGGGTCCAGCGTGTACGGCTCAAGCTTGAACAGAATCTGCGGCTCGTTCGGGTTCTCGGCAAAGAAGCTGCGACGTATTACGCTTGCATGTGACATCTGCTCCAGAAACACCCGTGACATCGGCAGCGTCCGTCCATCAACGCTGCGCAGGCGGTAACTGCCGGGGTCACCACTGACGAAGGGACGCATCAAGGTGTCGAAAAACTTGTCCGCGACACCCTGAGCCCGGAAGAACTCGCGGAAGTCATTGAGCGCCACATCGCTGGTGCTGTGAGCGTTGAACGGATAACGCTTGTCGATGGCCTTGCCGTAGAAACTGTACAGCTCGTTCTGGTAACGCTGATTGAGGTATTGATACGCGTCGCCTAGCACCATCGACCACGTGTCATCGGCAACTGCGCTGAACCAACCGTTGACCGGCTGCGGCAAGCGCGCGGATGTATTGCGCAAAGCGCTCAACACATCACGCTGACCTCCCATGCGCGCCTTGGCCAACTCATAGGCGCTTTGATCCTGCTGACTGGAACGCGCCAGACTCGACAGCTGCAACTGCAGCTCATTGAGCGCTTGAAACGCCGGGGCCAGATCGGCAGCCGGGCCATTGCTGTCATCGAGCAATCGATGCAAAGGCTCAAAACGACGTTGCATCGACTTCTTGGCGGTGTCGGGCAGGTTCTTGGCCAAGGCATCCTTGGCCTGTTCGGCGGCAGCGGCGGCGACTTTACCGAGTGCGCCAGCCTTGGCAGGCTCGGCAGGCGTAAGCGCCTCGACACTTTCAGCGGTGGCCTGGAAGCGGGTGTGATCCCGCACCTCCATGAGCAACTGCAACAACGGTGAACTGGCGGCGGTCAGACTCGCCACCTGATCGGCACCGTCGGCGGCAAAGGTAAACGACTGCAATCGCACCCGACCGACCGCCTCACTCCAATGATTGGAATAATCCCGGAAATAGAACTGTTCAAGCTCGACCATCAAACGACGCAGATCCATGCCGCTGATCTCGGTCCCCTCCCCCAGAACCCAGTTATCGCGCAGGATGCCAGTCACCAGCGCGGGGCCTTTCACCACGAAGTTCTGCTGATAACCGCGTTGGGTATAGAAGCCCGGAATAGCGTAATCAGTCCCGGTAAATATCGAACCTTGCGGCCCGAGATGCTGATTCAGGCGATACTGCGGCAAGTCCTGAGCCTGATCACGCAGCGCGCGATAAACCACGGTCGCCAGCGACTCACTGCGCAATACCTGACGCGCCTGCGAGACCAGCTCGGTGTTCAGCGAATGGCTGAACGGGCGATTGAGCAGGCGCTGCAAATGTTCGTTGAGACTATTTTGTGCCACTGTGTTTCCGCTGAAACGCACAGACCAATCCGCTGCAACCCACTCCTTGAGCCATGCCGCATCCCGGCGCTCCTGAAGGCTAAGCATCAGATAAGCGCGCAGGCTGCCTGTTAGCTGTTCGCGATCCTGAAGGTTCGAGCGAATCTGCACCTCCAGAAGGCGGGCAACCCGCGGTAATAACAGAGTTTCCAGTTCGCCCCGGTAAGCCGCATCCAGCACGAGGTTACTGGGCTCACCCTGATACAGGCCGTTGCGCTCATGCAAACCGATCTGCTGCTTGTCAGGGAATACATTGCTGGCTTGATAGCTCAAGTCCAGAGCCTTGAGCGCCGCCAGCTCATCATCCTGCGACCTCAGCGCCGAGCGCTCCTGGGTCAGCTGTCTGGCCAGGTCGCGCAAACTCTCAAGCCGCTGATGGTTCGCCGAAAAGCCACTCGCCCAGGCCAGTGCGAACAGGCTTAAAGCCGCTAGCGACCCACCGTACAGAACACGATGTCGCCAGTGGATGCGGTGCGCCTCACGCTTGTCGAGTCCGGCCAGTTCGGCCTCAGGAAAGATCACGCGAGCCAACAGATTATTGATGAACAAGGCGCGCCCGCTACGCAGGGTCGGCAATACGCTGCTTGCCATGCCGGAACTTGCGCCGATGGCGGCGGTGTCCTTGTTCAACTTATTGGCAAGGTGAGGCGCGCTGGTCAGGTAAAACCCGCGCAATTGGCTGCAGCGCTGATAGCGGCTGCCGGTGAAGGCCATGTCAACGAACAGGCAAAGCCGTTCGCCAACCATCCCGAGGCGATTGGGAAACTCCAGAATCAAACCTCGGCGTTTGACATCCCGATCAAGATGCATTCGGCTGACCACCTGCTTGTTCAGGCGTTGCAACAGAGCGTCGAACGCGGCGCGCAGGATGACCGCGTCAGTTCCGTTCTGACCCTTGCGAAAAGTCGCCCCTAATACTTGCTCGGTCTCTTCGCGGGAAAGTTGATCAAAAAACGTGCTGAAACCAGGCAGCTCGTCCGCTTTGCTCAACACCAGATAGATCGGAACATCCACATGCAACCGTTGATGGATTTCCTGCAGACGCGAACGCACCTGACGGGCCAGGTTTTCCAGTTCGTCCTCGGAGCCGCCCAGGGTTTCGATGTCCACCGACACCAGAATCCCATTGAGCGGGCGATTGCGGCGGCGCGTACGCAGCAAGCCAAGCAGCGTTGACCACGACGCTCTATCGACTTCTTCTTTTTGAGACAGATATCGGCCAGCCGTGTCGATCAGCACCGCGTTATTGGCGAAGTACCAATCGCACTGACGCGTGCCTTGAGTATCGCGGGTCAGCTTGCGTTCTATTTTATTGAGCGGGAAATCCAGCCCGGAAAAATCCAGCAGACTGGTCTTGCCTGTTCCAGTTGGCCCAATGACCAGATACCAGGGCAATTCATCGCGCCAGCGTTCACTGCGACCACGGTACAGGCTTGAGGTTTTCAGGGTATGCACCGCCTCGGCAAACCGGCCGTGCAGCTCTTTCTGTTCATCGGCTATTTTCTCGGCATTCTGCAAGCGCTCCTGCCCGACGGCACTTTCCTCTTCCCGTTGCTTGCGAACATTGCCACGCCAACTGACGAACACCATCAGCAGCGCCCACAGCAACAGCACCACGCAGATGCTCAGCAGCCGGGTAGCAGAATCCTCCCAGAGTCGATGATCCGAAATCGCAACCAGCGGCCCGACACACCAGATCAATAGTGCAACCGACAACACCAGAAGCAACGACCAGACCCAGGTTTTGCGCAGCGCAGCGGCCAGCTTCTTAAAAAAATCTTTCATGACACTTCTCTGTATTACGACCGGGGCTGACCCGATAAAGGATCGAGCAACTGATAAGGCTGGAGGACTGTTTCGCGCTGCTCGCCCAACACCCAGGCAAAACCGGAATACATCGCCGCAAGGCTGATCAGCGTGAAGATCACCACCAACCACCAGGGAACAATACGTATCAGGCTGCGACGCCCGTCATTGAGGCCTTCCCAGTGAGGTGAAAGCTCGCGTGGAATCTCGCCTCGCTGGTTGAGGATCTGGCGGTACAGGCTGTCGCGTATGGCTTCCAGCTCGACGTTGCCTCGGGGGACGACTCGGTACTTACCCTCAAAGCCGAGTGAAAGGCAGACGTACATAAGCTCAAGCAAGGGCAGATATTTCGACGGGCTTTGCAGGACTCGATCGAGCAGATGAAAGAACTTCTCTCCGCCGGACGTCTCGCCCTGGAATTTACTCAGCAGACTCATCTTCGACCATTCGCTGCGATCGCCCCAGGGCGACATCACCACTGCCTCATCAAGGACAGTACACAGCACATAGCGAGCGGCCTGAACCTGGCTGCTCTCGGCGCCGCCTTGCGCGGCAGCCACATCAAACGCCCGCATGCTTTCGCACAACCGGGCATTAAGCTCGGCGAGTCCTTCCTTTTTATCCTCGCGCTTGAGACTGGTCACTTCGCCAAGCAGTGGTGCAGCCGCAGCGACCAGCACGTTCATGCTGACGCTGAAGGACTCTGCCGGCCGGATGCGCGCGGCATACACCAGACGATCTTCAAGGCGCTCGACGCGTGACTCCGGTTTGAAATCAGTCAGCGGGCTTTGGGGCGGTCCTGGCCGGTCCGTACCCAGAAAAACCGTCTTGTTGTCCCCAGGATTTTCGATATCCATGCTCATTCAGGTTCAGCTCCTTATGGCCCAGAAGTTCAGATCAAGCCCGTCGAAGTCTCCGGAAACGTGGAAGGCAAAACCTCCAGAGCTTTCCAGCTGGGCGAGTTCCTGCGAATGAAGTTCGAGCAGGAAATAGGTTTTATTGGCATGAAAGGGTATTTGCCGCGGTGCGACCGGCAGCGGCTTGACCTTGATGCCGGGCAGGTGCAGGTTCACCAACTGACGGATGCTTTCGACGGGCGCGACCTTCAGGTGTGCGGACAGGCGCTTGCGCAACTCTTCGGAATCGCAGTGCGCGCTGGCGGCAAGGACAAAAATGGAAGAACCCAACAGTGATCGATCCAGCAACGGCGCGACGAGAATGCCGTACTGGCGCTCCTGCAAAGGCAGGGCAACCGCATGTTGCTCAAGTACCATCGACAGCAGTTGTCGGGCCTCGCCCATCAGCTGCCGCAAGCAGCCCGCCTGATCAGCGTGTGAATAAAACGTTTCCAGACGTGGACGCTTGCTGTCACTGGCAAACGTCGACAACTCGCCCAGCATGCCTAGCAACACGGTGTACAACTCTTCGGGATGGACCTGATCAAGCTCCAGCATTTGCCGCAACACCAGCTCCGTGCGATTGATCAGCTGCAACATCATGAAGTCACCCACTTCCGCCGCGCCGCCTTTGCCGCTGGCCTGAATACGCTCGGCGATGGCTTCACCACGCAGGGTCAACAACGCAATGACCTCGTTGAGACAGGCCAGCAGATACTCGCCGTGGCGCAGATGCAGAAACGTCGCGCAGAACTCGGAGTTGAGCGTGATCCCGCTGTTGGCCGTCACTCCCGTCAATTCGCACAGCTTGAGCTTCACAAACGCCTTGTCGGTGAGCTCATCCCCCACCAGCAGCCGGAAATCCGGGCGTCCACAGCTGATATCACTGCGCGAATCACTGCCAGCATTTGAATCGGAAATCTCGTCTGTATAGCGGGTGTAGCGGGCCAGCACGTCGACCTGCTTCGAATCCCGGGACTCAACGCTATCGCCCGCCGACAGCGGCAAGGCGAGGTACACCGAGGTGTTACCACTGTCCGGCGCGATATCCAACGTGAGCAACTGCTTGCTGAAGGCCAAATCAAAGAAAGTGCCGTCCGGAAACACGCCAGAAGCGTGAGTGACGACGATCTTGCTCATATTGAAGTACTGCGGATCAATCGCCAGATTGAAGAAGCCCCACGCGTTGCGTTTGAGCCGCAAAGTGTGTGCCTTGATTTGACTCTCGAAATAACGATCGTTGTGTTGAAAATGCTGCGGGCGAAGCAGCATGCCTTCCTGCCAGATGACTTTATGGTTGTTCATTGGCCATCCACCCTGGCGAGCGCCTCACTGCCATCGCGGATACCACGGTGATCGAGGCTCAGCTCTGCACGGGTCATGTCGTCCGGCGTCACGCGGATCACATGACGCCATTTGGTTTCTGGCAGATCACGATAAGCCGCCAGCACGCCGACGTAGCGACTGCCTTCCTTTACGTGCAGCTTGAGCTGCAACCGCTCCCCGGGCCGCAACTCAAGCTCCTCGCTGGCGACCAGATCCGGCGCCAGTAGCTCCTTTGACTGGCTATACAGGCCAAAGAAGTCCACGGTCTCGAACAAGACCGGACTTTTCAGTTCCAACAGGCGCAACACAATGGGCGACGGGCGACCGTTGATATCGGGGTTTAGATGATCGCTGGCAGTGAGTTCAAGCTCCAGACGAGTCTGGGTCGAATATGGCGAAAGCGCCGAGCAGCCGACAAGCAGCAAAACAAGGCCCAACAGGATCGGGGCACAAAAACGCAACATGGGGATATCCTCAGTTTCCGGAATGCAGAGTGGCAATCAAACGCACTTGATCGGCGTAGACCTGGGCAAAGTCGCGGGCCAGCAATCGCTCGCTCCAGTCATCGTCCTGGCGCAACGTCTGGTAGTACCGCTCATAGGCGCGCCAGCGCATGCCTGCAGTGGTGAGCAGCGATTTGCGAGTGTCGCGTTCGAAACGCAATGTCAGCTGCGCGGGCGAAAAATGCTCAAGAGCGCCACGCAGCGCCGCCCGGCTTGCCGCCAACATGGCCACCTGATGGGCTTGAACATCTCGAAATCCCTGGGCGACCGTCTGTTGCGCGGTTCGCTGCCCTGATTTTGGGGGTTGCAGCAAAAGGCCGAGCGCTTCACCGGCATCCCCGGTGTACTTGAGGGGATTAAGGCTGCTGTGTTGCGCGGTGCTTTGCGCCAGGCGTAACTCGTTTTTCAGCTCGCTTCGGGTGCGCAGGCTCTGCTGCAAACCACCAATACTCTGCTTGAGCAGTCGCGCAGCTTCGATCGCCAACGTCTCGCGACTGTCCTGATCCATTGCATCCATTTCGACCCCAAGCGCCGCCCCAAAACGCTGCCAGAAATTATCGCTTTGGCGCTCGGGCTCCACCGGATCGGGCGGCAACAAAATTTGAGGGGCGGCGATTAGCTCCGGCACGAGCAGGCTTTGTGTATCGGCCGGCCCGTAATCCACCCCTTGCTCGGAGGCTTGCTGAGCCAGGCGTGGAGACAGAAGTTCGTCGAAATCCGAACCGCGACTCGCCTGTTGAGCCATATCCGCCAGCAGATCGAGTTCAAGAAAAGCATCATCCGGAATGAGATGCCCGGCCAATGGCGGGCGATCAACGACAGCGACATCCATACCGATAAAACTGCCAGGATCCCTAATCAGACGCGCACGGATCTCGAACTTGCCCAGCCGATAGATGCTGCCATGCTCAATACGATGACTTTCGCCTCTGCGCAGGGACTGTTCATTCGCGGCGACACACGTGCCATTTGTGCTGAAGTCGGTCAGGTAGAAATCGCCATCACGGAAAGTCACCTGTGCGTGCGTGCCGGACATGTAGCACTCGTGATCCAGAATCATCCACTCGCAGTGCTTGTCTCGACCGATCAAACCTCCCGCTTGCTTGAACACCCTGTGCAGTGCCTGTCCAGCAGCGATGTGACCGTTATCAAGCAACTCGAAAATCAGCTCCATATTGAGTTTCTCCTTGTTGTCAGTTGCCGCGATTAATGGTTTGCGGATCACCGAGAGCACGGTATTCGTCGTCGCTGAATTTGTACTGGCCCGCGCAGCCAGTCAGGCCAAACGCGACAATGAGCGAAACCAGCACGATTTGCCGGAGGCGAGCAGACATCAAAGAGTTCTCCAAAAACACAGAATGGAAGCAGCGGCCATGAGTCTTGCAAGGCCGCGCAAAGGAGTTGTAGAAAGGGAATTTCATGATCACGCGAACTCACACGCGACGCTGTTTTCATCGAGCGTGGCGTGCACTTGAGCCAAGGTTTGCCCAGCTGCCATCACCTCCAGGAGTCGGTCGGCAATCAGTGGCAATAGGTGAAGGTCAATCAGGTGATCGATAAGCCGGGCGCCGCTTTCGCCTTGCACGCAACGCTCGGTCAGGTGATCGACCAGTAACGGGCTATAGCTGAACGCGAGCTTGCGTCGACGCAGACGCTCACCGAGGCGTTGAAGCTTGAGCTCGACCAGCTCGCGCATCACCGGACCGCCGACCGGGTAGTAAGGGACAACTCGCATCCGTGCCAACAGGGCGGGTTTGAAATGCTTGCTCAGTGTCGGCCGAATGGCAGCCTCAAGCACATCTGCTTCGGGTCGATTGCCATCCCGGCACAACGCTTCGATCCGGTCACTCGCCAGGTTCGACGTCATCAGGATCAACGTATTGCGGAAATCGATTTCGCGCCCTTCACCATCGTTGGCGATGCCCTTGTCGAAGATTTGGTAAAACAGGTTCAACACGTCCGGATCGGCTTTCTCGACCTCATCGAGCAGCACCACCGAATAAGGTTTCTGGCGTACCGCCTCGGTGAGCATCCCGCCCTCGCCATAACCGACGTAACCCGGAGGCGCACCGATCAGGCGTGACACAGTATGTTTTTCCTGGAACTCCGACATATTGATGGTGGTGACGAAGCGCTCACCACCATACAAAAGGTCGGCCAATGCCAATGCGGTTTCGGTCTTGCCTACCCCACTGGGGCCGACCAGAAGAAGCACACCTACTGGCGCATCGGTCTTGTTCAAACCTGCTGCGGTGGCGCGCATCGACCGGTCGAGCGCATGCACCGCCTGATCCTGACCGCGAATGCGTTGGCGCAAGTCCACCGCGAAACTCGCGACCCTGGCGTTGTGCTCCCGTGCCAGTTGCTCGAGCGGAACGCCCGTCCACGCACTGACAACTTCGGCGACCAGCCTTGGGCAAACTTCAAAGCTCACCAGACGCTCGACGGCCTGCGCTTGCGTCAGCGCCTGCTGGATTTGCTGCAGTCGGGTCTCAATGCTGGCCAGATTCGCAATACTGCCTTGCGACGCGTCATCTACGGATGTCTCGCTGCCAGCGACCGGCGCACTCGCCCGCAGCTGGCGCAATTCAAGAAGCTGCTGCGCCAAACGCTGTTGTGCGAGCCAGCGTTGTTGCAGCTCCTCTTCCTCGCTGCGGGCCTGAGCGAGACGACTGCCCAGCGCATCAAGGGCCTCTCGGGCCACGGGCAGACCGGCTTCGGCATCGCGACACAACGCTTGTTGTTCCCGGCTACCCTCGGCCAATTCACTGCGTAGACGTTCCAGACTTTGCGGCGCGGCGGCGAGGCTGATGCGGACTCTGGCACACGCCGTATCCAGTACATCCACCGCCTTGTCGGGCAGTTGCCGCCCCGTCAGATATCGCGCCGACAACTCGGCGGCGGCCACCACCGCATCGTCCCGCAGATAGATGCCATGGCTTTGTTCGTAGACCGATGCCAGGCCACGCAATATGGTTACCGCTTCGCTTACCGTGGGCTCATGCAGTTGCACAGGTTGAAAACGTCGCGCGAGCGCCGGATCTTTTTCGAAATATTTTTTGTATTCCGCCCATGTAGTCGCAGCGATCGTGCGCAGCTCGCCCCGAGCCAGTGCTGGCTTGAGCAGATTCGCCGCGTCCGAGCCACCGGCCTGCCCGCCTGCACCGATCAAGGTATGGGCTTCGTCGATAAACAGCACGATGGGCTTTGGCGACGCCTTGACCTCATCGATCACCCCTTTGAGTCGGCGTTCGAATTCACCTTTGACACTGGCGCCCGCCTGCAGAAGGCCCATGTCCAGAGACAGCAGCTCGACACCTTTGAGGGCTTGCGGCACTTCGCCAACAGCGATCCGCGACGCCAGCCCTTCCACTACGGCGGTTTTGCCCACGCCCGCTTCACCCACGACAATCGGGTTGTTCTTGCGTCGACGCGCGAGGATATCGATCATCTGGCGGATCGCATCGTCACGGCACAGAACCGGATCCAGGTTGCCGTCCCGCGCTTGCTGGGTCAGATTGTGTGTGAAGCGCTGCAATAGGGATTCACGCTGCGGCCCAGAGCCTTTTGAGGTTGGATCGGATTTCTCGGATAACGCAAAATCACGTAGCCGCTCGCTGTTCAATCGACTCAGCAACGGTTGGTAGCGAGTGCCCGCATAACGAAGCGGATTACGCAGCAAAGCGAGGATCAGCGCTGCTTGCTCGACCTGGCTCTGACCCAGTTCAAGATTCGCAACCAACAGTGCATCCTGCAGCCATTGCACCAGTTCGGGGGCAAATACCGGGTTGCGCGACCCGCTGTGTTCCACATGCGGATGCAACGCCGCCGCCAGCTCTCCTGCGTCAACTTCGGCATCCAGCATCGCGCGAGCCAGAAGCCCTTGGGGTCGCTCCAGCAGCGCCAGCAGCAGATCCTCGATCAGGATTTTGCTGCCACCGCGCGCCACACAACGCTCGGCGCAAGCTTCAAGGTCGCGCCGGGTTTCGGCGTCCAGCGCCTGAATCAGCTGTTGCAGGTCTACATTGATCATGGGCATCGGTCCTTATGAATATGTCTGCCGAGGGTCACAATTCCGTCGGCCGTTTCGCGTCCAAGCCAGCTGGTCCAGCCAAGACGGCAAGCGCTCTGCGCGCACAGGCGTAACTCGTGGATTTCTTCATGGCGCAGCGCCAGACGAATGTCGTAGTCCAGCGGGTCTCGCAGACTGAATCTCACCAGTGCGCAGAGCGGCTGATAGCCGGTGCCGATTGGCAGGAATTCATGAAAGCGCTGCCAATCAAGCTCACGAATGTGAACCCGGAATTTGCCGCTGCGGTCACGCACACGCTCGCCAAGCACCAGGTTGTGGTTCAGATGGCTGTTCTTCTGGCCGAGGCTGTTTTGCTGATCCTTGAGAATGTCCACAACACGCGGTACGCATTGCTCGATATCCAAGTCGGCGTGCTTGAAGTAGTAACGCAGCACCGCCTCGATCAACGCGGCGGAGTGGGCGCGCAGGCTGAGCAAACCGAGGTATGGCAGCAGACGTTTCCAGTTGATCTCCTTGGCCAGGCGAATCTTGTCGCCACCCAGTCCGACCAAGGCGAACAAGCGTTGTGAAAAGGGATCGACCGCGCCTTTCTGAAAACTTGCTCGATAGCGATACTTGCACCAGATTGGCGTCATCAAACGGTGCAGCCGATGATTGATCAGATCAAGAAACATCCGAGTCGTATTGGCATCATCACCATCGCCCAATGACTGTTCCGCGTAGAACACCGGCAACGGCGATCCAGCGCCAGAGAGGCCGAGCAGGTTGAGCCGCATGCGTGCGCGAAGCTTCCCGTCCTCCCTGAAAAACTGCACACGGTCGACATCGCTCCCCGGAAATCCAAGGCTCGGATTGGCCTGAAACTCGAGCTGATCGTAAAGCTGTTCTTCGCTCAGATCCGGACAGGCTTCGCGCACAGTGTCCAGCGCCAGCAGCACGGCCTGGAACAGCGAATACTCGCGGATCGTCCGCGTCAGCCCATTCAGAGCAGGGGTTGTTGCCCCATTCGTGGCGTCCATGAATACACCTCTCCTTTAATGGTTTTGACGCGAAGCTCGTGAAACGAATTGAGGCTGGCGTACAGCGCAAAGAACTCGTTGAGCACCGAGGCGAAGACGAACACATCCCCTTCGCAGATGAACTGTTCCGAATCGATCAACAATTCGGTGCGCACCCCACGCAGCGGCAATCCCTCGAACAAGCGATCGGTCGCTACATGACGAATCGACTTGAGTCCGCCAAGCATCTTGCGGGTGACGCTTGCCGCATTGCGGTCGTAGTACTGTGCGAAGTCGTAGGTTTCGAGAATGACTTTCAGCGCATCGACGTTCTCCAGAGAGAGGTAGTTCAGCGACATATTGCTGATCAACTTCCAGAGAAAGTCCTGCGTTAGCGGCGGTGCGTAGTGGGGAGTGCAAGCCGTAATATTCCGAAAACCAGCGGTCTTGGGCGCGCCCTCGCCGCCTAAGCGTATGTCCCCATCCTTGAGCCGTAGCGGCAGATTCTGGTTGGTGCAGACAATATCAATGGACAGCGCCTCCTGCCTGTCGCAGTGACGAATATCGAAACCAAGATAGGTATCCAATCCGCTGTGGGACAGCGACGTCCGATGCCGAACGCTGTAATACGGGGCCGCCTGCAGCACGTCGAAACTGGGGTCATGCTTGAACGATTCGAAAGGCACGTAATGCCTCTCGCCGCCGCCCGTTTGCTCGCGGCCAATGACACTTTCAATCGAGTAGACGCCGCAATGTTTCTGCTCAAGTCTGGAAGGCAACAACAAATACTCATCCTGCTTGCCATCAAGGCGAATAGGCAGGGCATCTTCATTGAAAAGGTTCACCACAGGCGTGCAATACAGCCTGATGTTGTCCCTGGTAGGGCGCGCCCGCTGGATGGCGTTTTTCTGAACCGTGAAACGCAATTCAAAACCGACCGCCTGCTTGAGAATGTCTTCCGGCACTGCACCAATCTTCTCCAGGCCATTAACGTCGACGAAAAGAAACTTGTCCTGCAACGCAAAATATTCCTGGAGGTATCGATAACCCCGGAAGGTGTTCAGCGGATAGGGAATCAGTGCCTGATCGTCGGCGAAACCCACCGGCTGAACATCTGTAACTCCAAGTTTGAATGACACCACACTGCCGCCATCGGGCTTGAGTGGTTTGTGATCCGAATCAAGCAACACGACTTCAATGCTGCCGAGATTGCGCAGCATGTTCAGATAAAGCGTTTGGCTGATGTAACGCTCTCCGGCGAAATGCAGCCGCAGGCGATCAAGCGTTAGCTGGCCGAGATGGCCGCTGCCTTTGAGGGTGAGTTGCACGCTCAGCAAAGCGCCTTCACCCTGCGCCGAGTAATTCAAGTCACTCAGTTCAAGAGGCTGAACCTCGGTAGCGAAACAGGTGCGAAAACGACAACCGACGCCTTCAACTTCTTCGCTGCTGACCGGCGTTTCGCGCTCTACATGGACTGCCGGCCCTGCCTGATCCAAAGGCTGAAACTGCACAATGCTGAATGATGGCAATGGCCGCATGTAGTTGGGCCACAGCAACTGCATCAGGGAATGCGTCAGCTCTGGCCATTCATCGTCGAGCTTCTGACGCAGGCGCCCGGTGAGGAACGCAACGCCTTCCAGCAGACGCTCGACATCCGGATCGCGACCACTTTGTCCAAGGAAAGGCGCCAGTGCGGGATTACGCTCAGAAAAGGTGCGACCCATCTGCCGTAAAGCAGTCAACTCGCTTTGATAGTAATCATTAAAAGACATGGAGCGTCCTGTTCCCTGGAAGCACGGAAAAACGCACTGACAAAACTGGCAGCACTTGGTTGGTCAACTGGATGCAATGGCTGAAACGGGTAATCTCGAAACTCTTGAAACAACAAAACTTCTTAGTGCCTGATGCCTCAAGTAACCTTCACGTTCCCGGAAGCATCCAGGCGCGCGGAAAAGCTGACTTGCCGTTTGACTCCGGCAACTTCAAGCAACCCATGAATCGCGAAGGCGAGACGAAACGGATCGCCATCTTGGGGAAGGGAAATAACCTCCACTTGTGTAAGACGCGGCTCATACAACCCGATGAAACTTTCAATGGCCTGACGCGCTTGCATCAGCGAGTCATGCAGACTCAGGCGCATGTCATTCAGGTCCGGTAGGCCATAAGCGGGCAGCGTCTGCACACTGCCCGCGCGGGTACTGAGCATTTTCGCCAAGTGAGCAGCCACTGAGGCAACGGCACTATCTTCGTGTTTCCAACTGGCGCGCTTGTCGGCTTCGCCAGCAAGACGCTCAAAAAGGCTGCCATACCCGGACATCGCTCAGCTCCGCTTACTCTTTGTCGAGTTTGCCAACCAGCGACAAGGTGAAGTCGGCACCCATGTACTTGAAATGCGGTCGCACGTTTAGATTGACGCGATACCAGCCCGGCTCACCTTCAACATCGCTGACGACAATTTTGGCGGCGCGCAATGGACGGCGACCACGTACCTCAGCGCTGGGATTTTCCTGATCCGCTACGTACTGACGAATCCACTTGTTCAGCTCCTGCTCAAGATCCGTGCGCTCTTTCCAGGAACCGAGCTGTTCACGCTGCAGCACTTTCAAGTAATGAGCCAGACGATTAACGATCATCAGGTACGGCAGCTGAGTACCGAGTTTGTAGTTGAACTCCGCATTTTTGCCTTCTTCACTGATACCGAAGAATTTCGGCTTCTGGGCCGAACTGGCTGAGAAGAACGCTGCGTTATCGCTGCCTTTGCGCATGGTCAGGGCGATAAAACCTTCTTCGGCCAACTCGTACTCACGGCGGTCGGAAACCAGCACTTCGGTCGGAATCTTGGTTTCGATCTCACCCATGCTCTGGAAGTGATGCAGGGGCAAATCTTCAACTGCACCACCGCTTTGCGGGCCGATGATATTCGGGCACCAGCGGAATTTGGCAAAGCTGTCGGTCAACCGCGTACCGAATGCATAGGCGGTATTGCCCCACAGATAATGCTCGTGGCTATTGGCAACGTTTTCCCGATAAACGAACGTCTTCACCGGGTTTTCTTCAGGGTCGTAGGGGTTGCGCAGCAGGAAGCGTGGCATGGTCAGGCCGACGTAACGCGCATCTTCCTGCTGGCGGAAACTTTGCCATTTGGCAAACTGCGGGCCTTCGAAATGATCCTTGAGATCTTTCATGTCCGGCAGGCCGGTGAAACTTTCCAGGCCAAAGAATTTCGGACCTGCTGCCGCGATAAATGGCGCGTGGGACATGCAAGCGACGCTGGAAACGTACTGCATGGTCTTCACGTCAGGTGAGCTTGGAGAGAAGAAATAGTTGGCGATGATTGCGCCTACTGGCTGGCCACCAAACTGACCGTACTCGGCGGTGTAGATATGCTTGTACAGGCCAGCCTGCATCACTTCGGGCGAGTCTTCGAAGTCGTCCAGCAGGTCCTGCTTGGAGACGTTCAGCACCTCGATTTTGATGTTTTCGCGGAAATTCGTGCGCTCAACCAACAGCGACAGGCCACGCCATGAAGACTCCAGCGCCTGGAATTCCGGATGGTGCAGGATCTCGTCCATTTGCCGACTGAGCTTGCTGTCGATCTCGGCAATCATGCGATCGACCAAGGCCTTTTTGACAGGCTCTTCACTGTTATGAGGCTTGAGCAATTCTTCGATGAATGCCGCGACGCCGCGCTTGGCGATGCCATAGGCATCGTCAGTCGGTGTCAGACTGGTTTGGGCAATGATCTGGTCAAGTATGCCGAACTCGGTGGCTTCGCTGTTTTTCTGCTGTGCTGCACGGGTGCTCATGGTGTTGGCTTCCTTATCTGTTACAGACTCAAGCGTCCTTCAGGGCGGGCGCATCCAGACCGATCTCACCCAGCACTCGGCTGCGCGAATCCTCGTCTTCCAGAACGCTTTCAATAGCCTTGCGGAATGCTGGAGCATTGCCGAGGGGTCCTTTGAGGGCCATCAATGCGTCGCGCAGTTCCATCAGCTTCTTCATCTCCGGCACTTGCTCCACAAGGCTTGCCGGATTGAAATCCTTCATCGAATTGATACGCAGATCCATCGCCATTTCCTGAGAGTCGTCCTCGTCCTGCAGACGGTTCGGCACACTCAAGGTCAGGCCTAGCTTCTGGTTGGCGAGCACTTCGTCGAAGTTATTCTTGTCGATACTGATGGGCTTGCGATCTTCCAACTTGCGCTCATCGGCCTGCTGGGTGAAGTCACCCAAAACCAGCAATTTCAGCGGCAGCTCAATTTCTTCCTGGGCACCGCCGATTGCGGGCTTGAAAGTAATATTGATGCGTTCCTTTGGGGCTACCGAGCCTTCTTTGGCCACAGTTTTTCTCCTTCACTGTTATGACCCGAGGGCCTATTCGAGTACCACTTCAAGATCCAGGTGGCACAACCTGCGATAAATCTCGTCCTTGCGCTCCCGTACCTCGTGACCTTGGGACAGCAATCCGTAACAGCCGTGGAGCAGGTGCAGGACTTCCAGTGCCAGATCCGGTTCCCAAAGATGCAAACCTGATTGCTGCAGCTGTTGATCAAGGGTTTCCAGCTGCGCCCTTGCCAGGTCGTATTTCTTGGCCCGGTGACACAGGCGAGCGAGGCTGAACTGCCAGAAAAACCGCTCACGGCCGCCTTGAGCGCTCTGCAAACCTTGCTTCATTTCCTGAACCGCAGCCTTCAAACCGCCCTTGCGCAACATGGGGATGCTTTTCTCCAGGGCGATTTGCCAGGCAGGTGCAATACCGGCGTCTTCTACCTTACGGGGCGCCGCGATTGGCTGGACACGCGGCATCACATGCACAGCTATCCAGTCCCGCGTCTCGACGTTCGCGAACTCCACGCCATCGTGAAACCGCAGCTCGACGACTCCCGGCAGTCGCTGCAGGAATAGCGCGAAATGAATCTCCAGCTCTTGTTTGGCAACCTCGGCATCAAGAGCATCCAGACACTCCCAGACCATGCGCTGACCATCAAGCCAGAACGGCGCTCGGGCTATGCTGGCTTCGAGCTGGACGAGCAGGTCCGCGTACTGCCCCTGCTCGAACAGGCTGCGATAGCTTTTGAGCTTGTCCGTCGGTGGCGCTCGAAGATCGGTAACTCGCTCCGCGCTCTGCTGGGGTACTGAAGTTATCGATAGCCAGGTCAGGGTCCGATTGAGCCGCAAAGCACGAGGGTCGGTCGCGTTCTGGCGTAGCCACCACGCACACAACGCAAGGCCATTTTCCTGCTGGCCACGCAATGCCTTCTGCGCATCCTTTTCATTTTCGATCACAGAGTCGCCAGCAAACCACTGCGTGGCGGTCTGCTTGACCTGCGCTATCGCGGCTTCCACTGGACCCGGTTCAGGCCGGTTATCCGAGGCACGCTGGACCATGCTCGCCAGGCGCCTGCGCAACGGCAATATCAGCGGGGCGTCGGCCTTCAGATACTGCGTAAGAACCGCATCCAGCTCCTCAAGCAGTTTTACCAACTGGCGGAATAATTCCAGTTGATCCTTAACGGGAACATTGGAGTCCAGCGCCTTTTCGAGCCTCATGATCAACCAGCTGATTGCAGCCGAACGCGTACTCGATTTGGCTGGATGAATTAGCGCCCAGTGGTGTGTGCAGAAATGGCAAAGCATGCCGAAACCGGCAACCAGCCCCGCAAACGACTGGAGCTGGTAAAGCGCCCAACTCAACCAGCAGACGACGCGTAAATCCTTGGAAAGGGTCGTGAGAATAGCCTCGCTGTGCTCCTGTACCTTTTGCCAGTCGACTCTGCCGTTTTCATGCAACGACAACACTTTCGACAACTCGACTTCAAGCGCCTCATACTCTGGCGAATAGCGAACATCCAGCCCTGAATAATTGCCTTTGGAAATTGGAGTCTGGGCGATTTTCAGATAGCGGGCAGCAGCGTTAGTTGGGGACATAGCTTTTAGACTTCGCTAAAACAGGTATGGAGAAACATCAAATATGCATAACAACGAGCACGATGCCATAAACAAACTATAGAAAGTGTTTAAACATGTTTAAAACCCGCGAACCTGGCACATCACGACTCAAGAGCGGGCCGGAGTAAGTGCGGCAATACTAGCCAGCAAAAGCCAAAGCGCGCAAGAAAAAAATCCGGGAAATTAGATAATTAACACATCGAACAACATCTCACTCTCTTTAATGATTTTTCCTACAGCATCGTACAAACAAGGACTACAGAGTTGCCCATTTAAAACTCGTAAAGTGCGCGAGCGTGCTGAAGATCACCCTCACCACGGATGCCTGCTTCTTACGATCGCGTCCAATTACAAGTCAGTCGCCATGAAGAGTTACTCCATTATCGTTATAAGCCGTCAGGAGCTCATAGATGCCAACACCAGCGTATCTTTACATCGAATCAGAGAAAAATGGGAATATCACTAAGGATACGTTTACTGCAGACTCTGTAGGTAACATCTATCAAGAGGGGCATACGGACGAGATTCTCGAGCAAGCTTTTGACCATCAAGTCATTATCCCACGCGATCCACAGTCTGGCCAACCGACAGGCCAACGCGTTCACAAACCGCTGATGATTACCAAAGTCTTCGATAAATCTTCACCTCTGATACTCGGCGCACTTACAACCGGCGAACAGCTTACTAAAGTACTACTAAAATGGTATCGAACATCATCAAAAGGGACTCAGGAGCACTATTTCTCGACTGAGCTGGTGGACGCAATCATTGTAGATGTGCGTTCATATATGCCGAACTGTCAAGATCCTGGTCAGTCTCACTTCACCCATCTGGAAGACGTCTATTTCACATACCGTAAAATCATCTGGACCCACGAAGTATCCGGCACTTCTGGCTCCGATGACTGGCGCGAACCTGTAGCAGGTTAAAGCCAACGCAACTACTGCTGATAGAAAGGGCACCCAACTTAATGTTGGCGTGCCCTTTCTTGTGCTACACATTTCAAATCCCCCTTCGCAGGAAAGCCTCGCGCCAACGGGCGCGTTTGCAGTACGCACTCGCCACGCCTTGTTGCACTTCGCCACTTCAAATATTTCGAACAATAGTTATAAATACCGCACTTGCGCTCTGCTGGACCTTTAACCTTTGCATCGTCGTTGTTAGTCAACGACCGGATTTGACGATCCGACAAGGGACGGTACTGCAGAAACCATGTTATGGCGGCTGCACGCGGGAGACCTTCGGGTCTACCGGGTTCATGTACCTCCTACCGGTTCGTCAACCCGCGTTCAGCCGCCGCCTTATTTGCTTGACGACATTAGAGGCGGTTTCATTTAGTAAAGGAGGTTCAATCTATGACCCACAACCCCCGCTACATCCCCCTAACCCATCACGGCCTCGACGGCGCCGTTCTGCTGCTCGACAGCCAGGCGCCGCTCAAAGACCTGCACGCCTGCGTCGAATTGCGGGTGCGTCTGGCCACGGAGTTCCTCGACGCCGTGTCAAGCAAGAAGCCGGGGAGCGCCGACGATTACGATCTGAGCGCCATGGCAGGTACGGCTCATTTATTGATGCAGGAAGCCTGCGATATGAATCGCGTAATTGAAAAAAGGCTGTGGGAACGTAGCCCGGCCTAGGTGCGTATAAAAAAGCGCCCACAAAAAACGGGCACCCAACCTCGTTGGTGTGCCCGCTCTTTCACTGCTCGCCTTGCGTCAAGGCGTACAGCTGGTATCTATGGATTCACGCTGTCCTTGAGTGACTTGCCGGGTTTGAAGGCTACCGTGTTGCTGGCCTTGATTTTCACAGGCTCGCCCGTTTGCGGGTTTTTGCCGGTGCGGGCGCCGCGATGGCGTTGCAGGAAGGTGCCGAAGCCGACGAGCGTGACGCTGTCCTTGCGGTGCAGGGCGCCGGTAATTTCTTCGAGGACGGCATTAAGAACGCGGTTGGCTTGTTCTTTGGTGAGGTCCGCCTTTTCAGCAATGGCGGCTGCAAGTTCTGGTTTACGCATATGAAGCCTCTTTTACGGTTTTTTGTTTTTATGTCCCGTGCTGCCCATCCGGAGCAGCCCAAGGCGCCGCAACGGCTCTACGTTGCGGCAGTCAAGAATGAGGATGGCACGCCGTACAGGCCCGCGCCAGTGCGGGCTTGAGGTTTATGTGAACAAAATCGCGGCTTATCCGACAGAACGACCCGTATTCAGGCCAGCAAAGCCGGGAGCGTCTTGTTGAGGGCGAGCTTTTCCATCACGGCGGTGCCGGTCAGCGCATAGCCCAGCAGGTTGCCATCCGCGTCGTGGCACAGCGCTTTGATGTCGGCGCCCTGCCCTTCGACGCTCCACACGCCGTTGGTCCCGCGCGGCGGCGGGGAAACCACCAACGGGCACACCGGGGTTTTGACCGTGATCGGCATCGGCCCGTATTTAACGGCAGTCGGCGTGCCCGCCAGGGTTTGCGCCAGCGCACGGGCGCAGCTCATCAGCGGCATGACGTAAAGCAGGTTCAGGCCATCGACTTCCGCACAATCGCCCAGGGCATAAATGTTGGCGTGGGAGGTTTTCAGTTCGCGGTCGACGAGGATGCCCCGGCTGGTCTGCAAGCCTGCCGCTGCAGCGAGATCAACACGTGGGCGCAGGCCGATGGCCGACACCACCAGATCGCAGGCAATCACTTCGCCATCGGACAGATGCGCTTCGAGCCCGCTGTTGGTGCGCAGCAAGCGGGTCAGTACCGGTCCGAGGTGGAAGCGCGCGCCGAGGCTTTCGAGGCCTGCGCGCACCGCCGCCGCTGCGGCCGGGTGCAGCAAGGTGGGCATGACTTGCTCACAAGGCGCGACCAGATCGACTTCGTAACCGCCGAGGATCAGGTCATTGGCGAATTCACAACCGATCAGGCCGGCACCGAGGATCAATACGCGCCGCTTGCCCGCCGCCGCGTCACGAAACAACGCGTAATCTTCCAGATCGTTGATCGGGAAGACAGCATCGGCTGCATCGCCTTCGATGGGCACGCGAATGGTTTCCGCGCCCCAGGCCAGGATCAGGTCGCGGTAGTACACCGCTTCTTCGCCGATCCACAGGCGTTTGTGCCCCGCATCAATCCCGCTGATGCGGGTGTGGGTGCGCACTTCGGCGTTGAGTTGCACGGCCATGGCGCCTGCCTCGGCCATGCTCAGGCCGTCAGCGGGTTTGTTTTTGCCGAAGCCCGTGGAGAGCATCGGCTTGGAATAGGAGCGACCGTCATCGGCCGTGATTAGCAGCAGCGGCGTTTCGCCATCGAGCTTGCGAAATTCCCGGGCCAGGTTGTAGCCCGCCAGGCCAGTGCCAATTATCACGACAGGTGCGTTCATTCGGTTTTCCAGGAAGTTAAGGACAGTTGAGGCCTGAATCAGTTGATTTCGATCATTTCGAAATCGATTTTGCCAACGCCGCAGTCCGGGCACAGCCAGTCTTCTGGAACGTCTTGCCACTGCGTGCCCGGCGCGATGCCGTCATCCGGCCAGCCATCAGCTTCGTTGTAGATCAGGCCACAGACAATGCATTGCCACTTTTTCATCAGAATTTCTCTCAGGTTTTCAGGGTGTCGCCGGCATGGCGGTCGATGGTATCGCGCTTGCCACCGTGCTCAGGGCGTTTTGTACTGATCGGGGCGCCGAGATGCAAGCCCGGGATTGTCGCGAGACGTTGTGGGTCATCGGTTGCGACGGTCAATCATGCTAAGCTCGCCGCCTTTATAAATGCCAATAACTGCTCATTGTGACCCAGCTAAAACCTGCATTTCCCACCCCGATCTGGCTGGAGCGCGAGTCTCTCATCGAGACGCCTGCGCCGGTGGTCCTTGAGTGGCTGTTCCATGAGGATTCTCTGACTCGCCGCCTGACCGCGCTGTCGGGCAAGCGCTTTAGTGTCACGCCGCTTTTCGAGGGCTGGCAACCGCTTCGCGACGACGAGTGTGCGGCGCTGGATCTGCCTGAACAGAGCATCGGCTGGGCCCGCGAGGTGTACCTGCGCGGCCATGACGAAAAGTGGGTGTTCGCCCGCAGTGTCGCGGCGCGCAGTGCCTTGCACGAAGGCGGCTTGAATATGGATGAGCTGGGCACGCGCTCACTGGGCGAATTGCTGTTCTGCGACGAGGCCTTTCTGCGCGGCCCGTTGCAGATCTGTCATTACCCTGCGGCCTGGCTGCCAACGCCGGACGCCGCCGACAATTTATGGGGACGCCGCTCGTGCTTCAGTCGCGGCCCTTTGCAAATACTGGTCGCCGAAGTGTTCTTGCCAACGCTCTGGCAGGCGATTCAATCCGGGGAACCCTGCTGATGTACCTGACGCTGCTCAAATCCCTGAATCACCTGAATCCACGCGCCTGGGATTTCATCCAGTTGATGCGCGTGGATAAACCCATCGGCATTTACCTGCTGCTGTGGCCGACGCTGTGGGCATTGTGGATTGCTGGTAAAGGTGCGCCGTCGCTGGCCAACATCCTCATTTTCGTCGTCGGTGTGTTCCTGATGCGCGCCGCCGGTTGCGTGATCAATGATTTCGCCGACCGCAGAGTCGACGGCCACGTCAAACGTACGGAACAGCGACCGCTGGTCAGCGGCAAAGTCAGCTCGAAAGAGGCGTTGATGCTGTTTGCGCTGCTGGTGATCGTCAGTTTCCTGCTGGTCCTGCTGACTAATCCCACAACGATCTGGCTGTCGTTCGGTGGCCTGGCGCTGGCCGCGTGCTATCCGTTCATGAAGCGTTACACCTATTACCCGCAAGTGGTGCTGGGCGCGGCGTTTTCGTGGGGCATGCCGATGGCGTTCACCGCGCAAACCGGGGATCTGCCTGCCGCAGCATGGCTGCTGTATATCGCCAATCTGCTGTGGACCGTCGCCTATGACACGTACTACGCGATGGTGGATCGTGAAGACGATCTGAAAATCGGTGTGAAATCTACGGCGGTGCTGTTCGGCGATGCTGATCGGGTGATCATTGTGACCCTGCAAGGTCTGGCGCTGGGCTGCTTGCTGCTGGCGGGCGGGCGCTTCGAGATGGGAATTTGTTTCTACCTGGGCCTGCTGGTGGCGGCCGGGTGTTTCGCCTGGGAGTTCTGGTCAACCCGCAGTCGTGATCGACAGGCGTGCTTCAAGGCGTTTCTGCATAATCATTGGGCGGGGCTGGCGATCTTTGTCGGGATTGTTGCCGATTACGCGCTGCGCTGACTGACAGGTTCGTGGCCGGCAGTCAGCGCTGATGCTGGCGGTTATGGCTTGGCTACGTGCCAGACATCACCTTTGCCATCACCGGTATCGTCGCCTTCTTTCTTGTCATCCTTATAGAAGTACAGGGGTTTGCCGTCATAGGCCCACTGCATGGTGCCGTCGTCACGCTTGATGACGGTCCATTTGCCCGAGGCTTTGTCAGCCGCCGAGGCAGTCAAAGGCGGCCAGTTGACTGCGCATTTGTCGTTGCAGACCGATTTTCCAGCAGCATCTTTATCAAAGGTATAAAGCGTCACGCCTTTGTGATCGACCAGGATGCCATCCTTGGTCATCGCAGGCTCGGCAGCAAACGCCAGGCCGGAGGATGCCAGTGCAGCGGCGGCCAGCAGGCCCAGCAAAGTGGATGAAAATTTAGCCATTTCGTAATCCTCTATTGTTGTAAAAATTATTCCAGGACAGACCCGCAAGCTTAGACCTGTAACAACGTGGCATGCTAGCCCTGTCCACAGCTGTCACACGACTGCAATAATTCCGTTATCTAATGCGCCCCAAGACAGTTAAATGACAAGAGGTTCGAGCATGGTTGGCAGGAGCATTCTGATCGTTGACGACGAAGCGCCTATTCGCGAAATGATCGCCGTTGCATTGGAAATGGCCGGCTATGACTGCATGGAAGCAGAGAACTCTCAGCAAGCCCATGCAATCATTGTCGACCGCAAGCCGGACCTTATTCTGCTCGACTGGATGCTGCCCGGCACATCAGGCATCGAGCTGGCTCGCCGCCTCAAGCGTGACGAGCTGACCTGCGACATTCCAATCATCATGCTCACGGCCAAGGGCGAGGAAGACAACAAGATCCAGGGCCTGGAAGTCGGTGCCGATGACTACATCACCAAACCCTTTTCGCCACGCGAACTGGTCGCACGCTTGAAAGCCGTGCTGCGTCGCGCCGGTCCGACGGATGGCGAATCGCCGATTGAAGTGGGTGGTCTGTTGCTTGATCCAATCAGTCATCGGGTCACCATCGACGGCAAGCCTGCGGAAATGGGGCCGACCGAATACCGTTTGCTGCAATTCTTCATGACCCATCAGGAACGCGCCTACACGCGCGGCCAACTGCTGGACCAGGTCTGGGGTGGCAATGTCTATGTCGAAGAACGCACCGTTGATGTTCATATCCGTCGCCTGCGCAAAGCCCTCGGCGATGCCTACGAAAATCTGGTACAAACCGTGCGCGGCACGGGTTATCGGTTTTCCACCAAGAATTGATTGCCGTTTTGTTAGCAGACAGCGCAACCGCGAAGCCCGCGCTCGACAAGGATGTGCTTTCAATTGAATCAAAACTGGTATGGCACCCTGATCCGCCACATGTTGATGCTGGTTACGGCCGCTCTCGTGGCCGGCCTGATCAGCAATCAATATGGCTGGAGCCTGGCAATCGGACTGGGGCTTTATCTGGCCTGGACCCTCAAGCAGCTATTGCGCCTGCATGACTGGCTGAGCAGTCATAAAGCCGATGAGCCGCCGCCGGATGGCTACGGTTTGTGGGGCGAGGTCTTCGACAGCATCTATCATCTGCAACGCCGCGACCAACGGGTGCGCGGGCGGCTGCAAGCGGTGATCGACCGCGTTCAGGAATCCACGGCGGCCCTCAGAGATGCCGTGATCATGCTCGACAGCGAAGGCAATCTTGAGTGGTGGAACCGCGCCGCCGAGACACTGCTCGGGCTCAAGACTCCGCAGGACAGCGGCCAGTCGGTGAGCAACCTGGTGCGCCATCCGCGCTTCAAGGAGTATTTCGAGCAGGGCAACTATGCCGAACCGCTGGAAATCCCCTCGCCGACCAACGATCGGATGCGCATTCAGCTATTGATTACCCGCTACGGCAATAACGAGCATTTGATGCTGGTCCGTGACGTCACGCGGATTCATCAACTGGAGCAGATGCGCAAAGATTTCGTCGCCAACGTTTCCCATGAGTTGCGCACGCCGCTGACGGTGATTTTCGGCTATCTGGAAACCCTGCTCGACAACGTCGAAGAGGTGAATCCGCGCTGGGTCCGCGCCCTGCAACAGATGCATCAACAAGGCGGCCGTATGCAAACGCTGCTCAATGATTTGCTGTTGCTGGCCAAACTTGAAGCCACTGACTATCCGTCAGACAGCTATCCCATCGAAGTGGACACGCTGCTCAAGACGATCAAGGGTGATGCGCAGGCGCTGTCGGCCAACAAGAATCAGCAGATCAGCCTTAACATCGAAAGCGAAGTGCAGCTCAAGGGCAGCGAAACCGAGCTGCGCAGTGCATTCTCCAATCTGATCTTCAATGCGGTGAAATATACGCCGGCCGAAGGCACGATCCACATTCGCTGGTGGGCCGACGAGCATGGCGCGCATTTGAGCGTGCAGGATTCGGGGATCGGCATCGAAACCAAGCATCTGCCCCGCCTCACCGAACGCTTCTATCGCGTGGATTCCAGCCGTGCGTCGAATACCGGCGGCACCGGGCTGGGCCTGGCAATCGTCAAGCATGTGCTGCTGCGCCATCGCGGCACACTGGAAATCAACAGCGTACCGGGCAAGGGCAGCGTTTTTATCTGCCATTTTCCGGCCATCCAGCTGATCAATCCCTGAAGCGCGACTAGGCAAGCTGGCTTCTAGCCGCTACATTGCCGTTCTTATGCCCTCGATCCTGATGCGGCAGCCTTCTTCTTCAGTCATAACGGAACCTGTAAACCTCCACCATGGACCCATCCCCTAGTTTTAACTTCGCGTCACTTTTCGCCGACTTCGGCATGATTCTCTTCGCAATGGTTCTGGTCTTGCTCAACGGCTTTTTCGTTGCGGCAGAATTCGCCATGGTCAAACTTCGTTCGACCCGGGTCGAAGCCATTGCTGAAAAAAACGGCTGGCGCGGACATATCCTGCGCACCGTACACAGCCAGCTGGACGCTTATCTGTCGGCTTGCCAGCTCGGTATCACCCTCGCTTCCCTCGGCCTGGGCTGGGTCGGCGAACCGGCGTTCGCGCACCTGCTGGCGCCGCTGCTGAGCGCCGTGGGCGTGGACTCGCCGGAAGTGGTCAAAGGCGTGTCGTTCTTCTCCGCCTTCTTCATCATTTCTTACCTGCACATTGTGGTCGGCGAACTGGCCCCCAAATCCTGGGCCATTCGCAAACCCGAGCTGCTGTCGCTTTGGACGGCCGTGCCGCTGTACCTGTTTTACTGGGCCATGTACCCGGCGATCTATCTGCTCAACGCCAGCGCCAACGGCATTTTGCGCATTGCAGGCCAGGGCGAACCCGGCCCGCATCACGAGCACAGCTATAGCCGCGAAGAATTGAAGCTGATCCTGCATTCCAGCCGTGGCCAGGACCCGAGCGACCAAGGCATGCGCGTGCTGGCGTCGGCGGTGGAAATGGGCGAGCTGGAAGTGGTCGACTGGGCCAACTCCCGTGAAGACCTGGTGACCCTGGATTTCAACGCGCCACTCAAGGAAATTCTCGCGCTGTTTCGTCGCCACAAGTTCAGCCGCTATCCGGTCTACGACGCGGTACGTGGCGAATTCGTCGGTCTGTTGCACATCAAGGATCTGCTGCTGGAGCTGGCCGCGCTGGATCACATTCCCGAATCGTTCAATCTGGCCGAGCTGACGCGCCCGCTGGAGCGCGTCTCCAAGCACATGCCGCTCTCGCGTCTGCTGGAACAGTTCCGTCAGGGCGGCGCGCATTTTGCGCTGGTGGAGGAAGCCGACGGCAAGATCATCGGTTACCTGACCATGGAGGACGTGCTGGAAGTGCTGGTCGGCGACATTCAGGACGAACACCGCAAGGTCGAGCGCGGCATCCTCGCGTATCAACCGGGCAAGCTGCTGGTGCGTGGTGACACGCCACTGTTCAAGGTCGAGCGCCTGCTGGGCATCGATCTGGACCACGTGGAAGCCGAAACCCTGGCTGGCCTGATCTACGAAAGCCTCAAACGGGTGCCGGAAGTCGAGGAAGTCATGGAAGTCGAAGGGCTGCGCATCATCATCAAGAAGATGAAAGGCCCGAAAATCGTGCTGGCCAAAGTGGTCAAGATCGATTGATGGCCTGACTCAATTCAACCGTGGGAGCGAGCTTGCTCGCGAAGGCATAGGGTCAGCCTGATGTATCTATTCGCGAGCAAGCTCGCTCCCACAGGTGAAATGCGGCCATCCTGTGGGACCGGATTTATCCGGGAAGGCGTCGGTGCAGACACCACATCTGCGGCGTCTGTGGGTTGCCCTCAAACATAGAGTCTCCCACAGGTTCTTCAACCCTCAATTCCCGCCCACCGCAAAGTTGGGCAGGCTTTGTACCGGTTGGGCGAATTCGTAGGGGATGGATTCCAGCGCCAGACCGACGTTGCGCTGGATCACGAAATGGAGGTGCGGGCCGGTGCTGTTGCCGGTGTTGCCGGAGCGCGCCAGTGCGCTGCCGACACTGACATGCTGACCTTCCTTGACGCTCACCGAACCTTTCATCAAGTGCAGATAGACGCCCATCGTGCCGTCGTCGTGCAGGATGCGCACGAAGTTGCCTGAAGCGTTTGATCCCTTGCCACTCTGCTCATTCTCGGTCTTGATCACCACGCCGCCCCGCGCCGCGACAATGGGCGTGCCTTCGGGCATGGCAATGTCCATGGCGTACCGGCCCTTGGCACCGAAATGGCTGTATTTGCCGTTCGGCCCCTGACTCAGTCGAAACGGTCCACCAATCCACGGCAGTGGATAGCGGTAAGCCAGGCTCGAACGCTGGGGATCCCCCACGATGGAGCGCAGGCTGGTCTTGTAACTCATGGCCCGACTGGCCACCTGCGGACTCAACACCACCAGCCGCTCGTTACTGCGCGGGGCAATGGTGCGCCGGATGGATCGGTCCGACACGCCGAGCACATTCTTCACACCGGAAAGCTTGAGTTCGACTTCAACCGGCGCGTACAGATCGTTGCGCACGTACAGGCTGTCCACGCCCTTTTCTTTCTTGGTGGTCAGACGTACCTGACGCTCGATGTGCTCAACCATGCGATCGCGAAACACCATCACCGACGCGCCCGGTGTCGGCCGGTCGGTAAACGACACGACGCCATTGGCATCGGTGAATTTATAGATAGTGACGGCCCCGGCCGATTGGGCGGCCAGCAACAGAGCACACAAGATCAATAAGCGCTCAAGCATGGGATTCAGTCTGGGTTGTAAAGAAGTTGGGCCAGCCTACCAGTGATCCGTGCAGATGAGGACTTAGCTGTTTCAATCGGTAATAGAAGGAGCGTCAAGGAAATCGCGCCAGATGCTGAGTGGAGCGTTTTGGCGCGAGGCTCGCCCGCGAAGGCCTCGTTCGCAGGCAAGCCTCGCCAACGGATCTGCACGTACAGCCGATGCATTTGCGTCTACTGGAATGCCGTCTTCCCGGCTAAAGCCGGTCCCACAGTGGGACCGGCTTTAGCCGGGAAGACGTCAGTTCAGACAATACGTCTGGCGCCTGGCGGTTGCCCCCAGACATAGAATCTCCAACAGGTTTCAGCCGCCCGGCACAAAGTGCTTCTGAGCGGTGCCACGCGCAATCAGGCGGGACACGTAGTCCAGCTTTTGCGCATCCTGGTCAGTAAAGCGGAAGGTCAATTGCAGCCAGTCGCTGTCGGGCTTCTGCTCAAAGGCCACAATGGCGTGCAGATAGCCGTTAAGGCGTGCAACTTCAGCGTTTTCGCCCTGCTCCAGATCAAGCACTGCCTGTTCAAGGATCTGCGGCAGGCTGTCGGTGCGGCGCACGATCAGCAAAGCTTCCTTGAGTGTCAGGGCCTTGATCACACACTGCTGAATGCCGCTGGACAGACGCAACTGGCCTTGCCCACGACCCGTTGGCGCTTGTGCAGGCGCTGCCGCGACCACTGGAGGCGGCTTGGCGATGCCGGCCGAGGCGCTTGCTGCCGGCCTGATGACTTCGGCTCTGCCACCCGTGAGCGCGCTGAGCGACTCATTGATGGGCGATGCCATCCGGCTTGGGGCGCTGGTCATCACGGCATCGAGTTTGCCGACCCTGGCCAACGCCTTCTTGACCTTGCTCAGCAGCTGTTCATTGGTGAACGGCTTACCGACGAAATCGGTAACGCCTGCCTGGATGGCCTGTACGACGTTTTCCTTGTCGCCACGGCTGGTCACCATGATGAACGGCACAGTCTTCAGATAGCCGTCCTGCTGGCGACACCAGGTCAGCAGCTCAAGGCCTGACATTTCCGGCATTTCCCAGTCGCACAGAATCAGGTCGAAGCTCTCCCGGGTCAACATCGTCTGGGCCTTGCGACCATTGACGGCGTCTTCGGTATGAATCCCGGGAAAATAATTGCGTAGGCCTTTCTTTACCAGATCGCGAATGAAAGTCGCGTCATCCACAATCAATACACTGACTTTACTCATCGACGCTCCTGCGGGCGTGTCCGCCATGACTGGCGAACCGCGGTGATGCTGACACGCCCTTTATTTCGGCAAGCATAGCGCTGGCTGATGGCCAGCGGCCAAACTGTTGACGACGCCAGGACATTTAATTCGCGGGCGGCTGAAAAATTCAAAGCCGGAGAATGCAAAACGCCCAGCATGCTGGGCGTTTTTTTTCGCAGGCAGTCTTATTTATCGTCAGGTTGGGCCGGAACATTAGGAGTTTCGGTCGATATACCCTGCACTTCTTCTTTCATGCGCTTGAGGCCCATGTGGCGCACGTCGGTGCCGCGCACCAGATAGATGACCAGCTCGGAAATATTGCGCGCATGGTCGCCGATGCGTTCCAGCGAGCGCAGCACCCAGATCACGTTGAGAACCCGGGAAATGGAGCGCGGGTCTTCCATCATGTACGTCGCCAGCTCACGTAGCGCGGTCTTGTATTCGCGGTCGATGATCTTGTCGTATTGGGCAACCGACAAGGCCAGCTCGGCGTCGAAGCGCGCAAAGGAGTCCAGCGCATCACGGACCATGTTGCGGACCTGATCGCCGATGTGCCGCACTTCGACGTAACCGCGCGGCGATTCGCCTTCTTCGCACAGCTGGATGGCGCGACGGGCGATCTTGGTGGCTTCGTCACCGATGCGCTCCAGGTCGATCACCGACTTGGAGATGCTGATGATCAGGCGCAGGTCCGAGGCCGCGGGCTGCCGACGGGCAAGAATGCGCAGGCATTCCTCGTCGATATTGCGCTCCATCTGATTGATGCGGTCGTCAACCTCACGAACCCGCTGGGCCAGCCCCGAATCGGCTTCGATCAAGGCGGTCACCGCATCATTGACCTGCTTCTCGACCAATCCGCCCATTTCGAGCAAATGGCTACGCACTTCTTCGAGCTCGGCGTTGAACTGTTGTGAGATGTGATGCGTGAGGCTGTCTTTATGGATCATGCTTGGTGTCCTTGGAACGTCCGATTGAGTGCAAAAACGCAGCGGTGGTTCAGGGGCTGACGAAGCACATCTCACCTAGCCATAACGACCGGTGATGTAGTCTTCCGTCTGTTTTTTCGCCGGATTGGTGAACAGTGTGTCTGTATCACCGAACTCGACGAGTTTGCCCATGTACATGAATGCGGTGTAATCCGAGACCCGCGCCGCCTGCTGCATGTTGTGGGTAACGATCACAATGGTGTATTTGGATTTCAGTTCGTAGATCAGTTCTTCGACTTTTAGCGTCGAAATCGGATCAAGCGCCGAACAGGGTTCGTCCAGCAGCAACACTTCAGGCTCGACCGCAATAGTGCGAGCGATGACCAGACGTTGCTGCTGACCGCCGGACAAGCCCAAAGCGGACTCGTGCAGGCGATCCTTGACCTCGTCCCACAACGCTGCACCCTTGAGCGCCCATTCCACGGCCTCATCGAGCACGCGTTTCTTGTTGATGCCCTGAATCCGCAAGCCGTAGACCACGTTTTCGTAGATGGTCTTGGGGAACGGATTGGGCTTCTGGAACACCATGCCGACGCGGCGGCGCAGTTCGGCAACATCTTCGCCCTTGCGATAGATGTCATGGCCCCACAAGTTGATTTCACCGTCCACACGGCAGCCATCCACCAGATCATTCATGCGATTGAACGTGCGCAGCAGCGTTGACTTGCCACAACCGGACGGACCGATGAACGCCGTCACGCGTTGCTTGGGAATATTCAGGCTGATATCGAACAGCGCCTGTTTGCCGTCGTAAAACAGATTCAGCCCCGGCACTTCGATGGCCACGGTTTCGTCGGCCAGATGCAGGCTTTGTCGCTTGCGTCCCAGTGTCGTCATGTTGACACCGTGGGTCGGGTTGTCTTGCTGCATGGATTGCTCCCTACGCTAACCATTCTGTTCATCGAACCGCCCTCCTTCTGTGAGGGAGCGGTGCTGTTGCAAATCAGCTGTCCAGCGCTTTGTATTTCTCGCGCAGGTGGTTACGAATCGCCACCGCAGACAGGTTGAGCAAGGCGATCACCAATACCAGCAGCAACGCCGTGGCGTACACCAGCGGACGCGCGGCCTCGACATTCGGGCTTTGGAAGCCGACGTCGTAAATATGGAAACCCAGGTGCATGATCTTCTGGTCCAGATGCAGATAAGGGTAGTTGCCATCCACCGGCAGCGACGGTGCCAGCTTGACCACACCCACCAGCATCAGCGGCGCCACTTCACCAGCGGCGCGGGCCACGGCGAGAATCAGGCCAGTCATCATCGCCGGGCTGGCCATGGGCAAAACGATCTTCCACAGGGTTTCAGCCTTGGTTGCGCCCAGCGCCAGCGAGCCTTCGCGCAACGTACGCGGTATGCGCGCCAGGCCTTCTTCGGTGGCGACGATCACCACCGGCACGGCCAGCAGCGCCAGCGTCAAGGACGCCCAGAGCAAGCCCGGCGTGCCGAAGGTCGGCGCAGGCAAGGCTTCGGGGAAGAACAGCCGATCCAGCGAACCACCCAGCACATAAACGAAGAAACCCAGGCCGAACACGCCATAGACAATCGCCGGAACGCCGGCCAGATTGTTCACGGCGATTCTGATCAGGCGCGTCACCGGGCCTTGCCGGGCGTATTCGCGCAGATAAACCGCCGCCAACACGCCAAATGGGGTAACGATCACCGCCATGATCAAAGTCATCATCACGGTGCCGAAAATCGCCGGGAAGATCCCGCCTTCGGTATTGGCTTCACGCGGGTCTTCGCTGAGGAATTCCCAGAGTTTCTTGAAGTAGAAGCCGAGCTTGGTAAACGTACCCATCGCATTGGGCTGGTACGCATGCACCACTTTGCCAAGGCTGATTTCGACTTCTTTGCCGTTGGCATCCCGCGCGGTCAGGCTGTCGCGGTCGAAGGCGGTGTGCAGCGCACCCAGTTGCGCTTCGATGTCTTTATAGCGATGGTCCAGCTCCGCGCGCTCGCTGGCCATGTCGGCCTGGGCTTGCGGGTCCAGCTTGCCTTCCAGCTCCAGTTTGCGAGCCTGCAGGCGCAAGCGTTCAATGCCGTGGTTGATGGCGCCGATGTCTTTCTTTTCCAGCCCGTTCAATTCACGAGCCAGACCATTGATGCGCTGGATGCGTTCCTGCAAGGTCGGCCAGGCCGCTTCGCCTTCAGCAACGACTTTGCCGTTTTCCTTCACGTTGACCAGATAACCGTAGAAGTTGCCCCACTCGCGGCGTTCCAGGGTCATCAGTTCCGGCGGTTTGCTCTGCTCGGTCAACCATTCGCCCACCACCCAGGTGAAATCACTGGGGTTGAGGTCGCGATTGCCGACCTTGACCAGCTCGCGGGTCATGAATTCCGGGCCTGCATCGGGCACCGGCAAGCCTGAGCCTTTCAAGCGTGCGCGCGGCACTTGTTCCTGCTCGACCACTTCACCGATCAGAACATGCTTTTCCTGATTGGGTACGTCGTACTGCGCGTAGGTCAGGTCCGCCGGCCAGAAATGCCCGAGGCCGCGCACGGCGATGACCGCCAGCAGGCCGATGGTCATGATCACGGCAATGGAGACGGCACCCGCACTCATCCAGACGCCGGGGGCGCCGCTTTTGAACCAGCTCTTGAGGGAGTTCTTTTTCACGAACTTCTACCTTCCTTAGAGAGACGAGTATTGCTTGCGCAGACGCTGACGAATCAGCTCCGCCAAGGTGTTCATCACGAACGTGAACGTCAGCAGCACCAGGGCTGCGAGGAACAACACTCGATAATGACTGCCTCCCACTTCCGACTCCGGCATCTCCACCGCGACGTTCGCCGCCAGCGTGCGCATGCCTTCAAACAGGTTCATGTCCATGATCGGCGTGTTGCCGGTGGCCATCAGGACAATCATGGTTTCGCCCACTGCACGGCCCATACCGATCATCAGCGCCGAGAACATCCCCGGGCTGGCGGTGAGGATGACCACGCGGGTCAGGGTTTGCCACGGCGTGGCGCCCAGCGCCAGCGAGCCAAGCGTCAGGCCGCGCGGCACGCTGAACACCGCGTCCTCGGCAATCGAATAAATATTGGGGATGACCGCGAAACCCATGGCGATGCCGACCACCAGCGCGTTGCGCTGATCGTAGGTAATGCCCAGGTCATTGGAGATCCACATACGCATGTCGCCGCCGAAGAACCAGTTCTCCAGATGCGGACTCATGCCCAGCGACGCCCAGCCAATCAGCAGCACTACCGGCAGCAGAATCGCGCTTTCCCAGCCATCGGGGACGCGCAGACGAATCGAATCAGGCAAGCGGCTCCAGGCGAAACCGGCCACCAGAATGCCAATCGGGGTCAGCAGCAACAGGCTGAAAATCCCCGGCAAATGCCCTTCCAGATACGGTGCCAGGAACAGCCCGGCGAAGAAGCCGAGAATCACCGTCGGCATGGCTTCCATCAGTTCGATCACCGGCTTGACCTTGCGGCGCATCCCCGGTGCCATGAAGTAAGCGGTATAGATTGCTGCCGCAATGGCCAGCGGCGCGGCGAGCAACATGGCGTAGAACGCAGCTTTCAGCGTGCCATACGTCAGTGGCGCGAGGCTCAGCTTGGGTTCGAAGTCGCTGTTGGAAGCCGTGGACTGCCAGACGTATTTGGGCTCGTCGTAGTTTTCGTACCAGACCTTGCCCCACAGTGAACTCCAGGACACTTCCGGGTGCGGATTTTTCAGGATCATCGGCAATAACGCACCGCCCTGCTCGACCACGATGCGATCCGCGCGCGGCGACATGGCAAAGATTCCGGCGCCGTCGGCCACCTGATCGACCAGCAAGGTGCGATGCGCCGTGCTGTGGAACACGCCGAGCTTGCCGGAGGCATCCAGCGCGATGAAGCCCTTGCGCCGTTGTTCAGCGGTGATTTTCACGATGGGCGTGGTGCCCATCCGGAAATCGCGGATGTGCATGAAACGTTGTTCGCCATCGACGTCGCGGGCCATGAACCACTGGGCCATGCTGCCTTTGGAGTTGCCGATAACCAGCGAGATACCGCCCACCAGTTGCGTGCTGGCGGTGATTTCGGCGTTGCCGTCTTCAAGCAGTTTGTAGCGGCCATTGAGCGTGCGGTCGCGCAGGCTGAACACGTCCGCTTGTGCGCGGCCGTTGATCACATAGAGCCATTGCTGGCGCGGATCGATGTAGATCGCTTTGACGGCGGCCGACATCTGCGGCAATTCAATACGGCTCAACTCGCTGCTGAGCTCGCCGGTCATCATGTTTTGTTTGCGCTCAAGGGACAGCACGTGCAGCTCGGATCCCGTCGAACCGGCTATCAACAGGCTTTCCCCGTTGGCGTTGAGGCTGACATGCTCCAGCGCACGCCCCTGTCCATCCAGCACCAGCGGCGCTTCGCCGTAGGGCCAGCTGATGGTCGGCGAGATGGTTTTCTTGTTGTCCGGGTAAGTAACCGGATAGTTGTGCTTGAACACCAGCACCTGTCCGTTGGACAACCCAAGAGCAATCAGCGGCGTACCAGGCTGATCTTCGCCAAGCGAGGCAACGCTGACCCCTTCGGCCAGCGGCAAGCGGATGCGCTTGAGTTCAGCCCCGTCCTGAATGCTGAAGAACACCGCTTCGCCCTTATCGGAAATCCGCATGCCGACCTGATTCTGTTCCTCGATGGACAGCATCAGCGGCTTGCCGGCGTCGTTCAGCCAGGCGGGTTTGACCGGGGTTTCCTGAGTCAGGCTCGCGCCTTGAAACAGCGGTGCCACGACGTAGGCCAGATAAAAGAAGATCAGGGTAATTGCCGCAAGCACGGCAAGGCCGCCGATGGCCACGTACCAACGGGTCAAGCGGTCCTTGAAAGCACGCACGCGGCGCTTGCGCTGCATCTGCGGCGTATTGAAATCAATGCGCTTGGCGGGTGAATTCTGATTCATCGAAGGCTTGGCCAAATCATTCATGCGCACACCCTAGCGGTCCTGTATGACAAAAACATTACAGCGAGGTGACGCAAAAAAGCCCGCCACCCACGATCCTGGCAGCGGACTGTACAGTTAATAGCGAAGCCTGATTCAAGCAAGCCTCGTCGGGTTCACGCTTATTTCGCCGCGACTGCACCTTCCTGCAAGCCCAGATCCGCCAATGCCTTGGCTACGACCTTCGATGGCAGCGGAATATAGCCGTCTTTCATGACCACTTCCTGACCTTGGCGAGACAACACCAGCTTGATGAATTCGGCTTCCAGCGGCGCCAATGGCTTGTTCGGTGCCTTATTAACATAGACATAAAGGAAGCGCGCCAGCGGATAGGTGCCGTTGAGCGCGTTGGCCTCGTTGTCTTCGACAAACTCGGCGCCTTCTTTCTTGGCCAGCGGCACTGTGCGCACACTGGACGTTTTATAACCGATGCCCGAATAACCGATGCCGTTCAGCGAACTGCTGATGGAGCTGACCACCGAAGCCGAGCCGGGTTGTTCATTGACGTTGGCCTTGAAGTCACCTTTGCAGAGCGCTTCTTCCTTGAAGTAGCCATAAGTGCCGGACACCGAGTTGCGACCAAACAATTGAATCGGCTTGCCTGCCAGGTCGCCGGTAACTCCGACGTCGGCCCAGGTCTTGGCATCAGTCTTGGCACCGCACAGACGCGTGACGGAGAAAATCGCGTCCACTTGCGCCATGGTCAGGCCTT
Organism: Pseudomonas sp. DSP3-2-3; assembly: GCF_049898225.1. NCBI lineage: Bacteria > Pseudomonadati > Pseudomonadota > Gammaproteobacteria > Pseudomonadales > Pseudomonadaceae > Pseudomonas > Pseudomonas sp. DSP3-2-3. Next base: position 51,313 of record NZ_JAFCXH010000019.1, read on the forward strand.
TGATCGGGTTGTCCTTGTGTACGAAAACCGCCAGCGCATCGACCGCAACCGGGATCGCCGTAGGTTTGTAGCCGTGCCGTTGCTCGAAGGCCGACAGTTCACCGTCCTTCATCTTGCGGCTCATCGGCCCAAGGTTGGCGGTGCCTTCGGTCAAGGCAGGAGGCGCAGTGGAAGAACCCGCCGCCTGAATCTGAATGTTCACGCTGGGATATTCTTTTTTGTAGGCCTCGGCCCACAAGGTCATGAGATTCGCCAGGGTATCGGAACCCACACTGGACAGATTGCCCGACACGCCGGAGGTCTTCACATAAGGCTTGATCGCAGGATCAACAGCGGCAAAGGAATGGGCAGTCGCCACGCCAGCGGCTACGAAGGTCAGTGCAGTCATCAAACGCTTGAGTTTCATACCTTGCTCCGAGCGAGGTGAGTCAAAAAATCCGTGACCGTCAGTATTGGCGGGCCGCGTGACGACTTTATGAAAAGATTGTGACAATTAAATGAAAGGCCGCCACTCGTTTCCAAGTGGCGGCCTTTTATCTGCAGCGATGCGAAGTGCGTAATGCCGCTTAGCGTTTTTTGCTCAACAAATACACACCCAGCGCCATACCCATGCAGCACAGCGCCGCGACATACCACGCCGGCCCCATCGGGCTGGACTTGAGCATGAAGGTCACGACCATCGGTGTCAGACCGCCGAAGATGGCGTAGGACAGGTTGTAGGAGAACGACAGACCCGAGAAGCGCACCGCTGCCGGGAATGCCTTGACCATCACGTATGGCACCGCGCCGATGGTGCCGACGAACAGACCGGTTACCGCGTACAGCGGGAACAACCAGTCCGGATGCGCGCCGAGGCTGTGATACAGCGTCCAGGAACTGATCAGCAAACCGAGGCTGCCCAACAGGAACACCCAACCCGCGCCGAAACGGTCGGCCAGCGCACCGGCCGCCACGCAACCCAGGCTCAGGAAGACAATCGCCAGGCTGTTGGCTTTCAACGCAACAGCAGCCGGGAAGCCGAAGGTCGCGCTTTGCAGAATGGTCGGGGTCATCAGAATGACCACAATGATGCCCGCCGACAGCAGCCAGGTCAGCAGCATCGAAATGGCGACGGCGCCGCGATGATCACGCAACACAGCCTTGAGCGGCACTTCGTCGGCCAAGGCCTTGCGCAGTTGCAGCTCGGCAAACACCGGCGTTTCGTGCAGCCAGCGACGCAGGTAAACCGACAACAGGCCAAATACGCCGCCGAGCAGGAACGGGATACGCCAGGCGAAGTCGGCGACTTCAATCGGGGTGTAGATGCTGTTGATAAAGGTAGCGACCAGCGAGCCCAGCAAAATCCCGGCGGTCAGGCCGCAGGTCAGCGTGCCGCAGGCGTAACCGATATGCCGCGCAGGAACGTGTTCGGAGACGAACACCCAGGCGCCTGGCACTTCGCCGCCAATCGCCGCACCTTGAATAACGCGCATCAGCAACAGCAGGATGGGTGCCCACATGCCGATTTGTGCGTAAGTCGGTAACAAACCCATGATCAGGGTAGGGACCGCCATCATGAAAATGCTCAGGGTGAACATTTTCTTGCGCCCCAGCAGGTCGCCGAAGTGCGCCATGATGATGCCGCCCAGCGGTCGAGCCAGATAACCGGCAGCAAAGATGCCGAAGGTCTGCATCATGCGCAGCCATTCGGGCATGTCCACGGGGAAGAACAGCTTGCCGACCACGGTCGCGAAAAACACGAAAATGATGAAATCGTAGAATTCCAGCGCGCCGCCCAATGCGGACAGCGACAACGTCTTGTAGTCGTTACGGGTCAGCGGGCGCGAGGGCTGCGCGGTACTTGAGGGCACTGTTGACATGGCAAGGCTTCTTCTCTTGTGAACATCTCTTTTATGGGTAAGCGATAGCAATGCTGACTGCGGCGGGGTGGCGTGCAGAAGCGATTCTCTCAGGCAAGAGGTGCAGATAGGCACCAAAATTGCGTGATACAAGCAGTCATGCCGCCTGATCGGGTCCGGCACGATAGCAAATTGTTTCAAAAAGCACACAGATAGAAGCTGCAAGTGGTCTAAATCGCCAGTCAACGGGTCGTAGCCTGACGCGTCGCCCGATATACTCGCAGACCGCGAATTGCTACATCTTGTGTGAAAACGTATCGGGGTACTGTGCGAAATCAACTGTCCGACAGCCGCTTTCGCAGAGTTTCCCTTCAGACGCCTCGCCCCATCAACCGGGTCGTGTCGAGCGTCTGTCCACCGCGGCAAAGACTTAAGCGTCATGGGTCAGAGGCACCCTATGCATGATCGAGCTCGAACAAGAAGATCCAATTCCACAAGGCGACCTGGCCTTGCAAATCACCGCATTGCCCCGTGAAACAAATGGTTTCGGCGATATTTTCGGCGGCTGGCTGGTGTCCCAGATGGACCTGGCTGGCACCGCAATGGCCAGCAAGGTCGCGGGCGGGCGCGTTGCGACAGTCGCTATCGACCGCATGGCGTTTCTGGTGCCGGTTGCCGTTGGCGCGCAGTTGTCCTTCTACACCCAGGCCCTGGAAATCGGCCGCAGCTCCATCCAGATGATGGTTGAAGTGTGGAGCGATGACCCGCTGTCCAGCGAATGGCGCAAGGTTACTGAAGCAGTGTTCGTGTTCGTTGCCATCGACGGCAGCGGTCGCACGCGTTCAGTCCCCGCGCGGCGGTAATTTGCCGCACCTGAGGCATGCAGTGGCCGCTTCACGGTAAACTCGACGACTTTTGCACGGTCTACTACTGTCACCGTCCTTGAGCGAGAACTTACCTATGCCAACGCCCCAGGTTGAAACCGTCACTATCGATGAGCTGAATTGCTGGCGCATCCGTCACGGCGACGCCGAGCTGGTTGTTGCCCAGCAAGGCGCGCACATCGTCAGTTATCAGGTTGACGGCCAACCGCCGCTGATCTGGCCCAACGAGCAAGCCGCGTTCAAAAAAGGCAAAGCGATTCGCGGCGGCATGCCGGTTTGCTGGCCCTGGTTTGGCAACCTTGAGCGCAATCCGCAAAGTGTCCAGGCCATGCGCCACAGCGACGAACCGGCCAAAGCCCACGGTGAAGTGCGGGCCATTGATTGGGAATTGCTGGGGGTTGGCGAAGATGGCGACGCGCTGCTCGTCGAGTTCATCCAGCCCCTGGCCGAAGGTCAGTTGCCGGGTTGGCCGCATAACGTGGCGCTCAAGCTGAGCATTCGCCTGGATGAAGCGCTGAACGTCAGCCTCGTCAGTTACAACAGCGGCAGCGAAACCGTGAGCTTCAGCCAGGCATTGCACAGCTACTTCGCTGTCAGCGATGTCCGCGAGATCAGCATCAAAGGCCTCGACGGCCTGCGCTATATCGAAACCCTGGAAAACTGGGAAGCGCGCGAGCAATCCGGCGAACTGCAATTTGCTGGCGAGACCGACCGCATCTACCTCGACACTCCCGACATGCTGAGCATCGTCGACCCGCAATGGCAGCGCAAAATCCACATTTGCACCAGCGGCTCGAAGTCAGCCGTGGTGTGGAACCCGTGGACGGAAAAAACCAAAAAGTTTGACGACATGGCCGCTGATGGCTGGCAAGGCATGGTCTGCGTCGAAACCGCCAACGTGCTGGACGACATCGTGACGCTCGCGCCGGATGAGATGCATGTGTTGGCGCTTAGCGTGTGGGCTGAGGCGATCGAAGCCTGAAATAAGTAATCAGCCGGGAAGACGGAATATCTGGCAAAAAAATGCCGTGAATGTCCCAATCTCTTCCCGGCTAAAGCCGGTCCCACAGAATTCGGGCTAAAGATCCGCCTCAACCACAACCCGCACCTTCGCCGCTTCCATTGCGTAAGCCGCATCCGCCAGATCATTACTGACCTTCTCGACTTTCAGCGTGCCGATCACCCAAAGCGGTGTGTAGATGTCGTCGATTTTCAGGCCTTTCGGGTAACGCACCAGGACGAGCTGGTTCGGCGGCGGTGGTGGCACGTGGATGCAGGCGCCTGGATATGGCACCAGGAAAAATAACGTGCTGCGGCCTTTCGCGTCGGTTTCCAGCGGAACCGGATAACCACCCAGACGAATCTCTCTGCCATTCATGGTCGGCACAGTCTTGGCCGAATACATCACCGCGGGCAGACCTTTGCTCTGCTTCAAGCCGCCCTTGCTGTCGAACGTTCCCTGCGCTTCGGGCGAGTTGTGGTCGATTTCGGGCATGGCCTCAAGGGCTTTTTGATCCGACTTGGGCATCAGTTCCAGCCAGTCGGTTTCGGGAATTTCAGCGTGTGCCAGGCCGCAGGTCAGCAGCACAGCAATAAAAAGAAGACGTCGCATTGGCAAGCTCGGCTAGGGGAAGTTGAAACAAGCCCGGCATTCTAGCCCTCTACGCGCCGAGTGCGCAGAGGGCCAGCTACTGACTGTCAGTTCTTTCTGATCAGGCCGTACAGCACCAGCAGCACAACTGCGCCAACCAGCGCGCCGAGGAAACCTGCGCCCTCGCCTGCCTGATAGATACCCAAAGCCTGGCCACCGTAAGTTGCTGCCAGAGAGCCACCGATACCCAACAGAATGGTCATGATCCAACCCATGCTGTCATCACCTGGCTTAAGGAAGCGAGCCAGCAGGCCCACGATCAAGCCAATGAAGATGGTTCCAATAATACCCATGTCATTCCCTCTGTATGAATTGGACACACCAAAGTGCAGATAAGACGCTTGGTGTCCTGCCATCTGAGAACGTACAGCCCAGAATGGTTCCACACTATAGGCGTTGCATTGCAATTTGATGGGGCGTAAATCGGCGGAGGAAGCAGCGTGCAGATGAATCAGCCCGACCTCCCGTTGCAGGAGGCCAGGTATTGGTGACCAGCAATCAGCCTTTGATCAGCGCTTCGACCAACTTCACCTGACGATCCAGGGTTGCACGGTCGGCGCTGCGCACAGTCGCATGACCCACTTTGCGACCGACCTTGAAAGCCTTGCCGTAGTGGTGCAAATGGCAATCGTCGATGGCGATGACTTTATCCACCGCTGGCACTTCACCGATGAAGTTGAGCATCGCGCTCTCGCCTATCTTGGCGGTTGAGCCCAACGGCAAACCCGCTACTGCCCGAAGATGGTTCTCGAACTGGCTGCATTCGGCGCCTTCGGTGGTCCAGTGCCCGGAGTTATGCACGCGCGGTGCGATTTCATTGGCTTTCAGGCCGCCGTCGACTTCGAAGAACTCGAATGCCAGCACACCAACGTAATCCAGCTGCTTGAGCACGCGACCGGCGTAATCTTCAGCCAGCGCCTGCAACGGGTGATCGGTGCTGGCGATGGAAATGCGCAGGATGCCGTTGTCGTGGGTGTTGTGCACCAGTGGATAGAAGCGTGTTTCGCCATCGCGAGCACGTACCGCGATCAGCGAGACTTCGCCAGTGAACGGCACGAAGCCTTCCAGCAGGCAGGCAACGCTGCCCAGCTCGGCGAAGGTTCCGGCGACATCGGCCTGGGTGCGCAGTACTTTCTGGCCCTTGCCGTCGTAACCCAAGGTGCGGGTTTTCAGCACCGCAGGCAGGCCAATGCTGGCGACTGCTGCGTCCAGATCCGCCTGGGACTGGATGTCGGCGAACTCAGGCGTGGGAATGCCCAGGTCCTTGAACATGCTCTTCTCGAACCAGCGATCACGGGCGATGCGCAAGGCTTCGGCGCTCGGGTAGACCGGCACGAACTGCGACAGGAACGCCACGGTTTCGGCGGGCACGCTTTCGAACTCGAAGGTGACCAGATCCACTTCATCGGCCAACTGGCGCAGGTGATCCTGATCGCCGTAATCGGCGCGTAAATGTTCGCCCAGCGCAGCCGCGCAAGCGTCTGGCGCCGGGTCCAGGAATGCGAAATTCATCCCCAGCGGGGTGCCTGCCAACGCCAACATGCGACCCAACTGGCCGCCACCGATTACACCGATCTTCATGGAAAAACCTCAGGCGTCGCGCGGGTCTGGATTGTCCAGGACGCTGTCTGTCTGCTCAGCGCGGAATTTCTTCAGCACTGCGTGGAATTGAGGATGCTTGGCGCCCAGGATGCTCGCCGACAACAATGCGGCGTTGATCGCGCCAGCCTTGCCGATGGCCAGGGTCGCAACCGGAATACCCGCAGGCATCTGCACGATGGACAACAGGGAATCGACACCGGACAGCATCGAAGACTGCACCGGAACGCCGAGTACCGGCAGGTGCGTCTTGGCCGCACACATGCCCGGCAAATGCGCCGCGCCGCCCGCGCCCGCGATGATGACTTCAATGCCACGGCCTTCGGCCTGCTCGGCGTACTGGAACAGCAAATCCGGTGTCCGGTGGGCCGAAACCACTTTGACTTCAAATGGAATGCCGAGCTTTTCCAGCATGTCGGCGGTGTGGCTAAGGGTGGACCAATCGGACTTGGAGCCCATGATCACGCCAACCAGTGCGCTCATCGTCGTGCCTCTTCATCGGGCGCCCGCAGGCGCGTCAAAAAACAAACAAGCCACGCGGGAGACCGGCGTGGCTTGCTGTACGAATAATGACCGATCGAACCGGCCAAAGGCCGCGCAGTATACCGTAAAGCTGACAGATGACAGCCCCCTTCACGACCATCTGCATGCAGGCGGTTTTCGGGCTCGTTCAGGTGCACGGCTGGCCGACACACATTGCAACCAACATCCTACGTACCCGATCCTGAGCTTATGACTGTAGCTGTCGAACCCGTGAACTTTATAACCGGGGCTGGTTGTATTTAACTTTGCTTATTCCGTTATGGATTGACGGATTCCCACTTTTAAAAACACAAACCAGTTAATGGACCCACTCAAATGAAAATGGATTTTCAGAAACCGATGATGCTGCTTCTTGTACTTTTTGCCCTGCTCTGGCAACCCGCTGTTGCAGATAATCCACGGGAGAGGCACCCGATTTTTCTTACTGTGTTCCTGCACGACGATATCCCCCAGGCCGAGCGCCAGACTATTCGCCGCGATTATTTTGTCTGGCTGCTCAAAGACCTTGAAAGCGTCAGCGGACGCACGGTTTACCTGGATTTTGTCGAGCGCCGAGGGGCGCTCACGGCCTTTTCTTATCAGGGTGAAGACGATGCAAGAGCGCTTGGCAATTGGACACGGTTGGTCGATCAATACATTGATGAGAATAATCGCCCAAGGGTGAGCACTCAGAAATACTTGCTTCTAACCCGCAACAGAATCAATGAATCCACCTTGGGTCTTACCCGGTCCGGCCATTTTGCGGCAATCGCATCGATGGCAACCTACACAGCGCCAGCCCATGAAATAGGTCATATGTTCGGCGGCAGCCACGAAGCGTCGGAAGTCATCTACAAGGACGGCTGGTGGTGCGAAACAAACATCACGCCAACGCGCCTGAACCTTAGAGCCAATTGCTACCTCTACAGTGATCAAAACAGAAAGATCATGCTCGGCTATTTAAACAAGGCACCTTGAAGTGACGCCTGGGCCGCTCGATTACACAAGCAATCGAGCGGCCCACTTCAACTCTGCTCCTGCGCCGCCCCGCCTTCCAGCTTGCGCCAAAGCAGGCGCACGTTGGCCTTGCGCACCAGTGCGCAACGATAAAGCCGAATCTCCAGCGGCACCTGCCATTGCGCGCCGCCGCAGACCACCAGTTCGCCCCGCGCCAGCTCGGCACGCACGCTTAACTGCGGCACCCATGCGATGCCCAGACCTTCCAGAGCCATGCTTTTCAGGCTGTCGGCCATGGCGGTTTCATAGACCGTCGTGAAGCGCAGGCTGCGTTGACGCAACAGCAGATTCACCGAACGGCCCAGAAAAGCGCCGGCGCTGTAGGCCAATAACGGCACGCTGCCTTCGCCTTCCAGATCAAACAGCGGCTTGCCCTCAGCGTCCGCCGCGCAGACCGGCAGCATTTGCGTATCGCCAAGGTGCAGCCACGGGAAAATTTCGGCGTCCATTTGCAAAGCAGCGTCCGGGTCGTAGAACGCCAGCATCAGATCGCAGCCGCCTTCACGCAAGGCATGCACCGCATCACCGACGTTGGTCGCCACCAGTCGCGTGGCGATGTTCAAGCCTTCGTTGCGCAATTGGGCAATCCAGCGCGGGAAGAAACCCAGCGCCAGCGAGTGCGCGGCAGCAACCTGCATGACTTCACCCTGCCCGCCTTCCAGGTGATGCAAATGCCGCAGCACCTCGCCCAATTGTTCGACCACGGTGCGCGCCGTAACCAGAAACAGCTGGCCGGCGGCGGTCAGCTCAATGGGCGTGCGCGAGCGATTGACCAGCGTCAGCCCCAACGCGGCTTCCAGGCTGCGAATGCGCCGACTGAACGCCGGCTGCGTGACGAAGCGCCGCTCGGCAGCCTGTGAAAAGCTGCGAGTGGCGGCCAGGGCACTGAAGTCCTCAAGCCATTTGCTTTCCAGATTCATCGGGTTCTCCGGGGCCATTGCTTGTCAAAAAGTTTTTGAGAAACCGTGGGAGCGAGCTTGCTCGCGAAAGGGCTTATACAGCTGGCAAATCTACCAATCTGAACCATTGCCTTCGCGAGCAAGCTCGCTCCCACAAATAAACATCGCAACGCTTCACACGTTCGTCACATCTTGCGCGTCACAACCACATTATGCCGATTGTGCATGGGCCAGCGGTTAACAGCATTGGTCAAGTTTAGCCTGAAAGCCCAGTATTCGAAGCGCTCCGGCATGTCCCATGCCCTTTTTGAGATTATCTCTATCATGTCCTCGCCTGCATCATCGCGCATCGAAAAAGACCTGCTTGGTGTTCTCGAAGTACCCGCTGACGCGTATTACGGTATTCAGACCCTGCGAGCGGTGAACAATTTTCACCTCTCCGGCGTTCCGCTTTCCCACTACCCGAAGCTGGTTGTAGCGCTGGCGATGGTCAAGCAGGCAGCCGCCGATGCCAACCATCAGCTGGGCCACCTCAATGCGACCAAGCATGCAGCGATCAGCGAGGCGTGTGCGCGTTTGATCCGTGGCGATTTCCACGATCAATTCGTGGTGGACATGATTCAAGGCGGCGCTGGCACTTCGACCAACATGAATGCCAACGAAGTGATCGCCAACATCGCCCTTGAAGCGATGGGCCTTGAGAAAGGCGATTACAACCAGTTGCACCCGAATAACGACGTGAACATGGCGCAGTCGACCAACGATGCTTACCCGACGGCCATTCGCCTGGGTCTGCTGCTGGGTCACGACGCCCTGCTCGCCAGCCTCGACAGCCTGATCCAGGCGTTCGCGGCCAAGGGCCAGGAATTCAACCACGTGCTGAAAATGGGTCGTACCCAGTTGCAGGACGCTGTGCCGATGACCCTCGGCCAGGAATTCCGCGCCTTCGCCACCACACTCAACGAAGACCTGAACCGCCTGCGCAGCCTCGCGCCGGAGCTGCTCACCGAAGTGAACCTGGGCGGCACCGCCATCGGCACCGGCATCAACGCCGATCCGGGCTATCAGCACCTGGCTGTTTCGCGCCTGGCGACCATCAGCGGTCAACCGTTGGTTCCGGCGGCCGACTTGATCGAAGCCACGTCCGACATGGGCGCCTTCGTGCTGTTCTCCGGCATGCTCAAGCGCACTGCGGTCAAGCTGTCGAAGATCTGCAACGACTTGCGCCTGCTGTCCAGCGGCCCACGCACCGGTATCAACGAAATCAACCTGCCAGCGCGTCAACCCGGCAGCTCGATCATGCCCGGCAAGGTCAACCCGGTTATCCCGGAAGCGGTCAATCAGGTGGCCTTCGAAATCATCGGCAACGACCTGGCGCTGACCATGGCGGCTGAAGGCGGCCAATTGCAGCTCAACGTGATGGAGCCGCTGATTGCCTACAAGATTTTCGACTCGATCCGCTTGCTGCAACGCGCCATGGACATGCTGCGCGAGCACTGCATCGTCGGCATCACCGCCAACGAAGCACGCTGCCGTGAACTGGTGGAACACTCCATCGGACTTGTCACTGCGCTGAACCCATACATCGGGTACGAAAACGCCACGCGTATCGCCCGAATTGCCCTGGAAAGCGGTCGGGGCGTTCTGGAACTGGTGCGCGAAGAAGGCTTGCTCGATGACGCCATGCTGGCCGACATCCTGCGCCCGGAAAACATGATCGCTCCACGCCTTGTGCCGCTGAAGGCATAACGCAATCCGTTTTACGCACCACGCTCACCAGGCTGAGGGCCTAGACACCCCTCTCCCTTTTGAGGGTCCAGAGATCATTCTCTCGGACCCTTTTTTTTACCCGCAAAACCGAAAGCGGCTACAAACCTCAAGGAAGTCAGTGCGTTACAAAAAGGAAACCGATTGCAGACGCAACACCAGCGCACCGGTATAGTGCGCGCCCCCTAAAAACAACAGCGAGGATTTACCAATGCTTGAAGTCATCAACGACTTCCTCTCGGGCAAAGTGCTGATCGTACTGATCGTAGGGCTAGGCAGCTATTTCACGATTCGTTCGCGATTCGTGCAGTTCCGCCACTTTTTCCATATGTTTGCCGTTTTTCGGGACAGCCTGCGCAGCAGCTCGGGCCAGCTCAGTTCATTCCAGGCATTGATGCTCAGCCTTGCCGGCCGCGTCGGCGCGGGGAACATTGCCGGTGTCGGCATAGCCGTCACCATGGGCGGCCCGGGGGCCGTGTTCTGGATGTGGGTCACCGCACTGGTCGGCATGGCCAGCAGCTTCTTCGAATGCTCGCTGGGTCAGCTGTACAAACGTTGCGACTCCGAAGGCCAGTATCGCGGCGGTCCGTCGTATTACATCCAGCACGGTCTGGGCAAACGCTGGCTGGGCATGGTCATGGCGGTTTTGCTGCTGGTGACCTTCGGCTTCGCGTTCAACGGCCTGCAATCCCACGCCGTGACCGACTCGCTGAACGCTGCATTCGGCATTGACCCGCTCAAGACCGGGATTGCCCTGGCGGCGTTGCTGGGTCTGGTGTTCGTCGGCGGGATCAAGCGTATCGCGGCCATCGCTGACTTGCTGGTTCCGGTCAAGACGCTGGTTTACATCGCCGTCACCATTTACGTCATCGTGCTGCAGTTCGACCATGTTCCGGCCATGCTGGAAACCATCGTCAAGAGCGCCTTCGGTCTGGACCCGGTATTCGGCGGCCTGATCGGCAGCGCCATCGTGATGGGCGTGAAGCGCGGCGTATTCGCCAACGAAGCGGGTCTGGGCAGCGCGCCCAATGTGGCGGCGGTAGCACAAGTCGAGCACCCGGTTGCACAAGGTGTGGTCCAGGCATTCAGCGTGTTCCTCGATACCTTCGTGATCTGCACCTGTACCGCCTTGCTGATTCTGCTCTCGGGTTTCTACACGCCCGGCTTCGAAGGCAACGGCATCGCTTTGACCCAGAACTCCCTGGCGGCAGTGGTCGGCGACTGGGGCCGGATGTTCATCAGCGTCGCGCTGGCGTTGTTCGTGTTCACCTCGATCCTCTACAACTACTATCTGGGCGAAAACAGCCTGCGCTTCCTGATCGGCGAGAGCCGCAAGGCATTGATCGGCTATCGTGCGCTGGTGTTGGTGCTGATCATGTGGGGCGCTGTGGAAAACCTCGGTACTGTGTTTGCGTTCGCCGACATCACCATGACCTTGCTGGCCTTCGTTAACCTGATTGCGTTGGCGATGCTGTTTAAAGTGGGGATGCGTATCCTGCGGGACTACGACGACCAGCGTAAGGCGGGGATCAAGACGCCAGTGTTCGATTCGAGCAAGTTCCCGGATCTGGATCTGGACCTCAAGGCCTGGCCGAAAAACCCGACCGTTCAGGCTGAAGCCGAAACGGCGGTTGCCGGCAAGCCCGTCACCGACGCCCGTTAATCATCCGGCAGGCTTTGCCGGCCTGCCGTTTGTTTGATCACTCAGAGGAAAAGCGTATGCATCGCGAAGCTCGAAACGTCATGGTCCTCTACACCGGCGGCACGATTGGCATGCAAGCCACTGCCAATGGCCTGGCTCCGGCATCGGGCTTTGATGCGCGAATGGCCGAGCAATTGGCTGATCAGCCCGAGCTGGTCGTTCCGCAGTGGCGCTTTCGCGAGATGTCGCCGCTGATCGACAGCGCCAACATGACGCCGTCCTACTGGCTGCGCCTGCGCGAAGCGGTGGTCGAAGCCGTTGATGTCGATGGCTGCGATGCGGTGCTGGTGCTGCATGGCACCGATACCCTGGCCTACAGCGCGGCGGCGCTGGGTTTCCAGTTGTTGGGACTCGACGCGCCGGTGGTATTCACCGGGTCCATGCTGCCAGCGGGCGCGCCCGGCAGCGATGCCTGGGAAAACGTCAACTGTGCCTTGCTCGCCCTGGGTAAAGGTCTCGCGCCGGGAGTGCATCTGTACTTCCACGGCGAACTGCTGGCACCGACACGCTGCGCGAAAATCCGCAGCTTCGGACGCCATCCTTTCGCTGCGCTGAATCGCTCCCATGGCGGCGAGTCCGCCTATCCGCGCCCTGCACAGCTGGATTACCGTCAGCCAAAAACCCTGGCCAGCGTTGCCGTCCTGCCGCTGTTCCCCGGTATCGGCGCCGCTCAGGTGGATGCCATCATCGAAAGCGGTATTCAGGGGCTGGTGCTGGAATGCTTCGGCAGCGGCACCGGGCCGAGTCATGACGCCCAGTTCCTTGCAAGCCTCGACCGGGCCTACCGTCGCGGGATCTGCGTCGTGGCGATCACTCAATGCCATGAAGGTGGTGTCGAGCTGGACGTCTACGAAGCAGGCAGCCTTTTGCGTGGAGTCGGCGTGCTGTCCGGCGGCGGCATGACCCGCGAAGCGGCGCTGGGCAAACTGCATGCATTGCTGGGTTCAGGGCTGGATACCGAACAGGTGCGGCAGTTGGTTGAGCGGGATTTGTGTGGGGAACTGCGTTAAACAGCAGATTGCCGGCAGCCAGGGATGTAGGACTTGTCCCTGGCTCCGCGCTTACCCACCGCCTACAACTCAAGCGCGGTGACAGCGATCATCCTCGGCATAAATCGCCGTATGCAGATCACCTTCCGCATCACGCCATGCCCGATACATGCCAGGCGTATTGAAGCTCAGCACCGTCTCACCTGAGGGAGAGACTGCGATCACCCCGCCATTGCCGCCCATGGTTTTCAGTTCGCCACAGACAACGGTATCGCAAGCAGTGTGAAGGTCTTCGCCGACCAATAGCACGCGGGACGCGATGTTGTGCGCGACCACTGTGCGAATGAAAAACTCGCCGTGCCCGGTCGCCGAAATGGCTGCGCTGCGGTTATCGGCCCAGGTGCCGGAACCAATCAACGGTGAGTCGCCGATTCGTCCGTAACGCTTGTTGGTGATGCCGCCCGTGGAGGTGGCCGCTGCGACATGGCCGTGGCGATCCAGGGCAACCGCACCAACGGTTCCGAACTTCTTGTCGATGCCGCCCGGCTCCAGAGAGACGCTATCCGGTTGTTGGCGTTGCATTTCCCATTGCCGACGGCGCAGGTCAGTGTCGTACCAGTCGTTATCGACCCGCTCCAGATTCTGCTCGGCAAGAAAGCTGTCCGCGCCAACGCCAGCAAGCAAGACGTGCTCGCTGTGTTCCAGTACCGCTCGCGCCGCCAGAATCGGATTGCGCACGTTGTGAATACCGGCCACAGCGCCAGCTTGGCGATTGCCGCCGGTCATGATCGCCGCATCCAGCTCGTGATCGCCCGCATGGGTGAACACCGCGCCTTTGCCCGCATTGAACCAGGGACACTCTTCTAGCTCGACGACCGCTGCCTGCACGGCATCCAGACTGCTGCCATCCTGCTCCAGCAATGCCAGCCCGGCTTTGAGGGCACGCAACAACGCGTCGTGAATTGCGTTTTCATCGTCCACGGTCAACAAACCGGGGGTCAGTACGCCTGCGCCGCCATGCAGCGCGATAGCGATTGGATTGGCCATCATGCATGGACTCCGTGATCGAGAATCTGATTGAGAAAGCGTCGGGTGCGCTCTGATTCGGGCGCCGAGAAAAAGCGTTCCGGCGTGGCTTGCTCGACAATTTCCCCCTGATCCATGAACACCACGCGATCCGCGACTTTGCGGGCGAAGCCCATTTCGTGGGTCACGCAGATCATGGTCATGCCGTCCTGGGCAAGACCGGTCATGACCTCCAGCACTTCGGCGATCATTTCCGGGTCCAGGGCCGAGGTCGGTTCGTCGAACAACATGACTTTGGGCTGCATGCACAGCGCCCGGGCGATGGCGATGCGTTGCTGCTGGCCGCCGGACAGCTGGGAAGGAAACTTATTGGCGTGGGCGCGCATCTGGACTTTGTCCAGCAACGTCAGCGCGCGCTCAATCGCTTCATCCTGCGGCACACCGAGGTTGGAGGTTTGCGGCAAGGTGCAGTTTTTCAGCACGGTCAGGTGAGGGAACAGATTAAAATGCTGGAAGCACATGCCGACCTGGCGACGAATCCGCTCCAGCCGCTTCACGTTGTCGTCCAGCACTTCGCCCAGCACCTCGATAACGCCCTGCTGGTGGTGTTCCAGCTGATTGATGCAGCGGATCAGGGTCGATTTTCCCGAACCCGAAGGCCCGCAGATCACGACCTTTTCGCCTGGCTTTACCGAAAGGGAGATGTCCCGGAGCACATGCGCGTTGCCGTACCATTTGTTCAGGTTTTCGATGCGCACGATGGGCGCTGCGTCAGTCTCGCGATGATCAGTCATGAGCGGTTCTGTTCCAGTTTCTTTTCAAGGTGCCGGGCATAGCGCGACAGTGCGAAGCAGACGACGAAGAAATAAATCGCCAGGAATATGTAGATCTCATGGCCATAGCCCACCCATTCCGGTGCGGCCGCCGTACTCATGGCGATGCCGACGATATCCAGCACACCCACGATCATCACCAGCGTGGTTTCCTTGAACAGGCCGATGAACTGCGTCAGCAGCGGTGCAATCGACTGCTTCAGGACTTGCGGCAGAACAATCTGGCCCATGGTTTTCCAGTAGCCGAAGCCCAACGCCAGCGCCGCTTCGTATTGGCCCTTGGGCAGGTTCTGCAAGCCGCCGCGCAGGGTTTCCGCCATGTACGCCGCCGTGAACAGGATCAGGACCAACTGCACCCGCAGCAGGATGTCGAACATCGAACCCGGTGGCAGGAACAGCTGGATCATCAGCGACGCCATGAACAGCAACGAAATGACCGGCACCGAGCGCACCAGCTCGATATACATCACGCTAAGGATGCGAATCACCGGTTTCTTCGACCGCCGCCCCAACGCCAGCAGGATGCCCAGCGGCAAGGCGAAGATCATGCCCACGGTGCCGAGGAACACCGTGACCATCATCCCGGCGAACTTGGTCGATGAAATTTCCGGCAGGCCAGCGCCGCCCTTGAGCAGCCACCACATGACCACTGGCAGCAAGGCCAGATAGCCGATCAGCAGGCGACGATCCAGACGCCGGAAAAACAGCAGCACAAACGCGGCGACGGCCAACACCAGCGCCAGCGTCACCCGCCAACGCTCGGCTTCGGGATAGAAGCCGTAGACGAACAGATTCCAGCGTTGGGTAATCGGCAACCAGCACGCCCCGTGGGGATTGCATTCTGTGCGGCTGGTGCCGACGAACGTGGCATCAAAAATCAGCCAGCTCATCGCTTTTGGCACCAGCCAGAACAACAGGCCGAGCACCAGCACAGTCAGCAGGCCGTGGCCGATGCTGGGAAATAAATGTTTATGGGTCCACGTCTGAGCGCGTACCAGCAATGGCTGGCGCGGCGGCAAGCGTAAGGCGGCAGCTTGATTGATCGCGTTCATCCTCAATGACCCCGCAGGCTGATACGGTGGTTGTAGATATTCATCGCAATGGAAATCAGCAGGCTGATCACGCAATACGTGCCCATGACCAAGGCGATGCATTCAATGGCCTGTCCGGTCTGGTTCAAGGTAGTGCCGCCGGTTGACGACACCAGTTCCATGAAACCCACCACGACGCCCAGCGAGGAGTTCTTGACGATGTTCAGGTAGGTGTTGGTGATCTGCGGAATCATCGGGTAAACCGCTTGCGGCACGATGAGCTGGCGCATGGTCGACCCGTATTCGAAACCCAGCGCCCTGGCCGCTTCGTACTGGCCGCGCTGTACCGATTGAATGGCGCCGCGCACGGTTTCAGCGATGTAACTGGCGCTGTAGAACGACAAGGCCAACCACAAGGCGAGCATCTCCGGCACCAACGCTACGCCGCCGTGGAAACCGAAGCCTTTGCGGGCCGGGACTTCCCAGGTCAACTGCGCATCGCTCAGCGCATAGACCAGCAGCGGCAACAGCACAGCGCCCGCCAGCAGCCAGGGCCAACGCCGCCCGGCAAAACCATGCCACGGCGCTTTGGCTTCCCGCACACGGCAGCTGACATAAGCCAGCAATGCGCCGATCACCATCAACAGCACGCCCCAACCGACCAGCGAACCCTGGGCCAGCCACGGCAACATCAAGCCGCTGTTGCTCAAATAAGCCACATCGAACAACGAAATCGCCTGCCGCACGCCGGGCAATGCCAGCGCCAGCCCGTACCACCAGACCAGATGCACCACCAACGGCACGTTGCGCAGAAATTCGATACAGGCACCGGCCAGGCGACTGATCAACCAGTTCTCCGAAACCTTACACAGGCCCAACGCCACGCCGAGCACCGTTGCCATCACGATGCTCATCACCGACACCAGCAAGGTGTTGAGCAGCCCCACCAGATACGCACGAGCGTAGGTATCGTTAGGGGTGTAATCGATCAATTTGAAGCTGATGTCGTAACCGGCACGCTCATCCAGAAAGCCAAACCCAGAGGCGATATTCAGCGCTTTCAAATTGAGGCTGGCGTTGTGCGCCAACAGGTAAAACACAGCTGCAACAACGGCCAGCACAAGCCCTTGTTGCAACACGCTCAGCACTCGAGCGCTCTGCAGGCGTTGGGTCCACATGACAGTAATTCCGTTCGGTGGTGATTCGATCAGCGAATAGGCGGCGCGTAGAGCAAGCCTTGGTCTTTCCACGAGCGGTTCAGGCCACGGGGAAAGTTGAGGACGGTTTTTTCGCCCAGATTGCGCTCATAGATTTGCGCGTAGTTGCCCACTTGCTTGATCGCCCGATACGCCCAGTCGTTATCGAGGCCGAAGGATTTGCCGACAGTCCCTTCCTTGCCCAGCAAACGTGCAACGTCAGCTGATCCACCCTTCTTGTCGCGCATCTCATCGACGTTTGTCGAGCTGATGCCGAACTCTTCGGCAGTCATCAATGCATAGGCGGTCCAGGTCACCACGTTGCGCCAGACCGTATCGCCCTGCGCCACGAATGCGCCCAAAGGCTCTTTGGAAATCACTTCAGGCAGCAGCGCGTAGTCTTGCGGGTTGTTCATGATTGCACGGCGCGAAGCCAGACCGGACAGGTCGTTGGAGATGGCATTGCAACGCCCGCTTTGAAAGGCCGCAAACAGCTCGGGGCTCTTTTCAATGATCACGGTTTTGTACGTCAGGCCGCGCTGGCCGAAATAGTCTTCCAGGTTCTGCTCTGAGGTGGTGCCCGGTGACAGGCAGAACGTTGCACCATCCAGATCTGTGAGTTTCGCGATACCGTCCTTGGCGTGAGTCATGAAACCCTGGCCGTCGTAGAACCACACGGTGGTGAAGTCCACACCAAGGCTGGCAACACGATCAGCAGTCCAGGACGTGGCGCGCGACAGCACGTCGATTTCACCGGACGCCAGGGCCGTGAAACGATTCTTCGCGGTAGTCGCGATGTACTCGACCTTATTGGCGTCGCCCAACACCGCAGCGGCTACGGCACGGCATAGATCTACATCCATGCCCGTCCATTGGCCTTTGTCGTCGATCAACGAAAACCCTGGCTTGTCACTGGCAACACCACAGCGCACCGCGTCGTGGGCCTTCACTTTATCCAGCACACCTGCCTGCGCAGCGGCAGCGCCCAGAAGGCTGGCCAGCAGCATTGATGAAGTCAGAAAATTCTTTAGGCCATTCCGTTTTTGCATAACATGCTCCTTCTACAGCGTTCTAATTCTTATTGGGATGAACCACGACGTATCGGCAGGTGGCGACTGCCTGCACAATAACGACAGAAAACAGGCATGTGTTAGTAACTGTTGATCCACTATGCTGAACAGGCTATCGAATTTCGGAATAACACCATGGACATCGATTGGTATCAGGATTTTCTTGCGCTGGCCGACACCGGTAAATTCACGGCAGCGGCCAGCATGCGCGGCTCGTCACAATCGGCGCTCAGCCGGCGTATTCAACTGCTGGAAGCGTATCTGGGCGCGACCCTGATTGATCGGAGCAAGAACCCGATCCGCCTGACCGCCGCCGGTGAAGCGCTGCTGCCCAATGCGCTGGAACTGGTGCGCCTGGCCCGCGATTGCGAGCAAAGCGTGAAGATCCTCGATAGGCCGCTGACCTTTGCGTCGCTGCATACCCTGGCGTGTAACTTCTTCCCGGACTGGATCAGCCAATTCTCGTCGCCGCAAATCCCGATGTTCACCCGAATCGATACCGGCTACCGCAGCACCGACGATTACTACATGGCGCTGATGTCGGGACGTTGCGACTTCATTCTGTTTTATGGCGATGCGCAGACCGAGCCGTATTCGCGGCAGAGTGAGTTTGAAGTGTTATCCCTGGGACATGACGAGCTTTATTGGGTGGCAACGCCCGAGCTGGCGGCACGCTGTGCGGCGTCGGACGAACCCATTCCCTGGCTGACTTACGCCCGCAGCGCGCAGTTGCACGATCTATCCCGCGTTCAAATCGAGCGCCATCCCGAACCGCATCGCTTGCGACGGGTGTTCGAAGCCACCGTTTCCGAAGCGCTCAAGCCAATGGCGGCCAGCGGCCATGGCGTCGCCTGCATGCCACACACGATGGTCGCGCCCTTGATCGAACGCCAGGAATTGGTCCGCCTGTATCCAGACATGCAGTCCGATCACCTCGAAGTCATCCTGGTCCGCTGGCGCGGCAACCGTAATCCCGAGGCAGATGCGTTCTGGCAGAGAATTTCCTGAGATCCTATGGCATCGGTTTGGTTCGCTGCCGTTGCGGCTTCCGATATTTACGGCCGCCTAATCAATAACTTAGGATTTTCACCATGAGGCGATATTTCCTACGTTATATCCAGAATCAGCTTATAGAAATGAATCACAATATAGAAAGAAACTCTCACCACTCCTGTGAGAGGCTTGATATCGATGCGAAAAGATCCGCTGTTTACTATAGCCGTTTTAATTTTTAGCTCGGCAGCCTGGGCTGACAGTTGTGTTTTAAAGCCACCAGACTCAAAGTTTCTTGATTATCACCAAGGCAAAGGCCTGCGTGTTATTGCAGGTCCGTACCAGTTTGACTTAACTGAAAGACCAGACGCACTTCTAGCCTTTGATGGCGTCATGGCAACCTATCCGGAAAAGGAATATATCAGCTACCAACTAATAACAGACAACAGCATAAGTGAAACACTTTCAAAGTTCACAACCCGCCGCATTTCTGCCGCCAAACTCGATAGTTATTTATACGGCCTCGATAATATTTCCGATCTTAACAAAGCCGATCAAAAGCTCATCGACAACATGCGTTCAGATTTGAAAATTAACTGTCAGACCCAACTGACAAAATACAGCATTGGCCCAGAATTAGAAGCCATATTCCAGGAAAAATCTGCCTCAGACGCTGAATATCGCATCCTGGTTTTTTCGGGTAAGTCGACTCATCTCATTAGTGTCAAAGGGACACTAGAGCGAGCCAAGGAGATTCTGAAAAGCATTAAAAAGCGGAGTTTTTAATCATGGATGAAAAAGATAAAAGAGAGTTGAAAGAAGTGCTCGTCGCCTGGTACGGGCCTCAAGCTGAAAACTGGGAAATGACTACGGAGTTACTGAATCTGGTGATGGAAATGATGAGGGAGATGCGAAGCTGTACTGCCGCCATGATTCTTGTCCCGGAGCCAGTCACATTTGGAAATGCGCTATCACAACTGGCCAAGTCCGCGATAACACGCTTCATAAAGCGACTGAATGATGATTCGAAAATCTTCAAAGCCTGTGGAGGGAGGGTGTTGTTGAACTATAAAAGCAGGGTTGCAATGGCTGGCATGGGGATCTAGAACTCTCCAATAGTTCTTGGCCAGGCTATTAGGTCGGTAGGAGATTCCCCGTCGTCCAGACGCCGCGCTGTCGCGCAGCAAACAGTTCAGTGGGACCGGATTCATCCGGGAAGAGGTCGGTACATCCGCTGCGTCTTCCTCGTCAGAAATGCCGCTTTCCCGGATAAATCCGGTCCCACGGTTCCTCGTCACGCCATATGGATATGTGTTGTTTGATGAGAGGGGACTTGTCCCCGAATGCGACCGTCCTGACGACGAAAATCCGGAAGGTTAACGCCACTGGAGCTATCGCTTTCGGGGACAAGTCCCGTCCTACGTCAAGGGCGCGTGGCGCGACTCAAACTGTACTTTCCACCCGCGCATCCCTGAGCATTGAATCCAGGTTACGTTCGATGTTGTCGCACAGCGCGGTCATCTGGATTTCGTGCTCGCTGGCGCTGAACGGGCTTTGCAGGTCGGTGCCGATTTTCTCGATGGCCAGCAGCATGAAGCCAACTACGGTGGACGCCAGCGGGGTGAACCAGCCGAGGGTGTCGACCAGACCGATCGGCACGATCACGCAGAACAGGCTGATGAACAGCCGCGGAAACGCCACGTACGGGTAAGGTAACGGCGTGTTGGCGATCCGTTCCATGCCGCCCTGGCAGTTGGAAATTTCCACCAGCGTCGTCTCGATGCGCGCCAGGCGAATGCTGTCCAGGCGACCGGCGTCGTATTCCTTGGCGAGCAGCGCGGCGGACGCGTTGAGCACGTCGTTGGGGAAGTTATTGGTGTCGTGGCGCCGCGAATATTCCTCGCGGGTGATCAGCGACTGCACTTCTTCACCGCATGAGCCGCCTTTCAAATGCGCGGACAGGCATTTCACGTAGGCCACATGCCGACGCAGCAGTACGGCCTTGGCCGGATTGATGTCGCCGTCATCCTCGATCAGCGTCAGCACTTGTCTGGCGAAGCTGCGGGAATTGTTGACCAGTGCGCCCCACAACGTGCGCGCTTCCCACCAGCGGTTGTACGCACTGGAGTTACGAAAACTGGTCAGCACCACCAGCGCCGAACCCAGCAACGTCAGCGGCAAGGCGGGCAGGCTGATCTTGCGATCCAGGAACAGCATGAAGTCGACCGTGACGATCACGTCCCAGATCAACAGCCAGAACAACGACCAGCCGACGTAGCCAATGGTTTTAATCAGAAATCGGTATTTCTCGATGATCGCTTGCTGCAATGGGGCTACCTCATGGCTACTGCGTAGTACACGCCGATACCCTGCTTCGAATGTGTTTGCGGCATATGGTTCGCACGCGGGGGAAGAAATCGCTGAATCGTTTAAGTTTCGCGTGAATCTGTGACACACGACCACTCGCCGCCCAGCTTCGGGAAACCAAAACTTCAAGGAACAAACCGCCCCCGGATGTGCTCCACACTTATCTGGATGTTCAGCAGCACGTCACCGAGGGTAAATTCAATGGGCTCGTCTTCAACGTCAATCTCCAGCGAACAACACGCCGCACGCGACCAACTCTGTATCAACACCATTCGCACACTGGCCATGGATGCCGTGCAGAAGGCCAACTCCGGCCACCCAGGCACGCCGATGGCGCTGGCCCCCGTGGGTTACACGCTGTGGAACCGGTTTCTGCGCTATCACCCTGAACATCCCGACTGGCCCAATCGCGACCGTTTTGTGCTGTCTGTCGGCCATGCGTCAATGCTGCTGTATTCGCTGCTGCACCTGGCAGGCGTTATCGAAATCGATGAACACGGCAATTCGTCCGGCAAACCGGCAGTGAGCCTGGAAGACATCGAGCAGTTCCGTCAGCTCGACTCCAAGACGCCCGGCCATCCGGAATACCGCATGACTACTGGCGTGGAAACCACCACCGGCCCGCTCGGTCAGGGCTGTGCCAACAGCGTCGGCATGGCCATGGCCGAACGGTGGCTGGCTGAGCGTTTCAATCGTCCGCAAAAAACCTTGTTCGATTACAGCGTCTACGTGCTGTGCGGCGACGGCGACATGATGGAAGGCGTGACCGCCGAGGCCGCGTCCATGGCCGGGCACTTGAAACTGTCCAACCTGTGCTGGATCTACGACAACAACACCATCAGCATCGAAGGCCACACCGAGCTGGCGTTCAGCGAAGACGTGCAGACCCGCTTCGAAGGCTACGGCTGGAATACCCTGCATGTCACCGATGCCAATAACACCGCAGCGCTGGCCCGAGCCATCGAAGTCTTCAAGCAGACCGACGATGCGCCGACCCTGATCGTGGTCGACAGCGTGATCGGCTACGGCTCGCCGCACAAACACAACACGGCTGCGGCCCACGGCGAACCCCTGGGCGCCGACGAAATCAAGCTGACCAAAAAATTCTATGGCTGGGATGAGAATTCCAGCTTCCTCGTCCCGGAAGAAGCCCGCGATTGCCTGCGCGAGAGTTTGATCCGCCGCAACGCCGGCACTTACGAGGCCTGGGAGGGCACGCTCAACGAACTGAAACGCAGCGATCCGCAGCTGGCTGAGCAATTGCGCCGCATGCGCGCTGGCGAGATGCCAGAGCAATGGCAGGATGAGCTGGAAACCTTCGACACCGACGCCAAAGGCATCGCGACCCGGGCTGCCGGGGGCAAGGTGCTCAATGCATTCGCGGCGAAAATCCCGTGGCTGTTGGGCGGCTCGGCAGACCTCTCGCCGTCGACCAAAACCAACCTGACCTTCGATGGCGCGGGCAGTTATTCGGCCAAGGACTACAGCGGACGCAACCTGCACTTCGGCATCCGCGAACACGCTATGGGCTCCATTGCCAACGGCATGGCGCTGTCCTACATGCGGCCTTACACCTCGACATTCCTGGTGTTCAGCGACTACATGAAACCGCCGATCCGTCTGGCGTCGATCATGGAATTGCCGGTGATTTTCGTTTTCACCCACGACTCCATCGGCGTTGGCGAAGACGGCCCGACGCATCAGCCTATCGAACAACTCACCCAATTGCGTGCCACGCCGGGCGTGCTGACCTTGCGGCCCGGCGATGCCAACGAAACCGTGCAGGCCTGGAAAACCGCCCTCGCCCAGACCAACCGGCCATCATGCATCATCCTTTCGCGGCAGCCGATGCCCACGCTGGATCGCAACCAGTACGCCTCGGCCGAAGGTCTCGCGCAAGGCGCCTATGTGCTGGCGGATGCGCAGGACGGTGAACCGCAGGTGATTCTGATCGCCACCGGCAGTGAAGTCGGCATGACGGTGCAGGCTTACGAGCAGCTGAAAGCCGAAGGCATCGCCGCACGCGTGGTGTCGATGCCGAGCTGGGAATTGTTCGAGGATCAGGACCAGAACTACCGCGACAGCGTGTTCCCGCCCAGTGTGACTGCGCGGGTTGCCGTGGAACAGGCGGGCCCGATGGGCTGGGATCGCTACGTGGGCAACACTGGCGCGAAAGTGGTCATGAACACCTTCGGCGCCTCAGCACCCATCGAGAAACTGCAGGCCAGGTTTGGCTTCACCGTTGAGAACATCGTGAAGCTGGCGAAGGAGCAGATCAGCAAATAACGTGTGGGGCTTTTCAGCAACCGGTCAACCCAACCTGCGGCCGTTCGCCAACAAAGAAGAACGGCCGGAATTTCACGCCGACCACGTTCCCGACATACGCCGCCACCAACCACAGCCAGCCATGCAGGCTGCCGGAGGCGATGCCGCTGAAGTACGCGCCGATGTTGCAACCGTAAGCCAGACGCGAGCCGTAACCCAGCAGCAAACCGCCGATCACCGCTGCCACCAGCGAGCGCGCCGGAATCTTCAGGTTCGGGGCGAAACGTCCCGCCAGTCCGGCTGCCAGCAGCGCGCCGATCATGATGCCGATGTCCATCACGCTGGTAATGTCCTGCCACACCGGAGCAGCCAGCGCCTTGGCGTTTGCCGGCATCTGCCAGAACGCCCAGCTGCCAACATCAACGCCCAGCGAGCCCGCGACCTTTGCGCCCCACAAGGCGAAGGCCGAGGTGATCCCCCAAGGACGTCCGGCCAATGCCAGAGTCGCATAGTTGAGCAACGCCAAACCTATCGCGCCCCACACCAGCGGCCACGGACCGTGCAGGAAACGCCGCAGCCCGACGTGTTCGCTGGTGACCGCAGCTTCCAGCTGGCCGTGACGGCGCTTTTCCAGGCGCTGGGTGACAAAGGCGATCAAGGCAAATACCGCCAGACTCAGTACCAGCGCCGGAAGCACGCCAAAGCTTTTCACGATAGAGGTCGCCGGGAACGACGGCAGCGAGAACCACCAGTCGACGTGATGCGTGGCGATCAGTGAACCGATGATGAAGAACAGCAATGTCACCAGCATCCGCGCGTTACCGCCGCCGGCGGTGAACAGCGTGCCCGACGCACAACCGCCGCCCATCTGCATGCCGATGCCGAAGATGAACGCGCCAAACACCACGGACACGCCAGCTGGCGCGACCAGTCCGGTGACCGGCTGACCAAACAACGTGCCTGCGCCCAACGCCGGGAAGAACAGCACCACGGCGATGGCCAACATCACCATCTGCGCCCGCAGCCCCGCGCCACGCCGCTCGCGGATGAACACCCGCCACGCTGACGTGAAACCAAAGGCCGCGTGATACAGCGTCAAACCCAGCGCCGCGCCGACAATCAGCAACAGCACCTGGCGAACGCCGACGCTGCTGAGCAGAAACATCGCCGCGAACAACAACAAAAACGCAGCAATCAACGCTGCACCCGGCTTGCGCGCGGGAGCCGCAGCAAGAGAAGTAGTCATGAGAAGTCTCGGTTGAAAGGTGATGGCGGCGAGTATATCGCGCTAACTCCCTCTATGTTCCGTGGGACCGGCTTTAGCCGGGAAGGCGAGGGTTCTGACGACGCAGTTAATGTGAATGGACTGGCCTCCTCCCGGCTAAAGCCGGTCCCACTGGATCGCGCTGATTGTGGGACCGGATTTATCCGGGAAGACGGCATTCCAGTAGACGCAAATGCATCGGCTGTACATCCTATCGCGAGTGTTGCAGAGGTCGGTTGGAGCGAGGCTCCGGTGCCCTTTCAATCCCGCCAAACCTCCCGCAACTTCTCCAGCGCCACTTCAATATCCGCCTCCGGCACCGCCGCGAATCCCAGCACCAATCCGGCGCGGTTATCCACAGGCTCGCTGGACTCCGGCAGCCAATAATCGCTGAGCGGAGTGATTTCGACGCCGACGCTTTCGGCTTTCTCGATCAGCTCCTGTTCCCTGGCGAGGCTGTCCACTCGCACCGCAACGTGCAGCCCGGCAACGACCTTGGGCATCGGGCTGCAACCGCGCAGGCCTTCGGGCCAACCGGCCAGTAACGCGTCGCGTCGGTTCAAGGCGGCGCGGCGCATGCGGCGGATATGCCGCTGAAAGTGCCCGGAAGCAATAAATTCAGCCATCACCGCCTGCGTGCTGACCTCCGAATGGCGCATGTCCACGGCACGCCGCTGGCTGAACGGCTCCACCAGGCCAACCGGCAAAACCAGATAACCCAGACGCAGTGCCGGATAGGCGATTTTGCCGAACGTGCCGACATACAAGACCCGACCAAAACGATCCAGCGCCGCCAGCGGAGCCAAGGGCGCGCCGCTGTAGCGGTACTCGCCGTCGTAGTCATCCTCGACGATCCAGCTTTGATTTTTCTCCGCCCAGGCCAATAAATCGAGGCGTCGCGCCAGACTCATGACCACACCGGTTGGATACTGATGCGACGGCGTGACGTAGGCCAGTTTGCAGGCGCTGTGCTGCAGTTGCGCGCTGCACATGCCCTCGCCGTCCACTGAAATGCCCTGCAGTTTTGCCCCGGCAATGGCAAACGCATGACCCGCCGCGCGATAGCCGGGATTCTCTATTGCGACGCCATCGCCCGCCTCGATCAGCAGCTGTGCACAAAGGCTAATCGCTTGCTGCGCGCCGCTGGTGATTACTATTTGCTCAGCCGCGCAATGCAAGCCTCGTGAAGTGCGCAAATACACGGCGATCAATTCCCGCAAGCGCCAATCCCCCGCAGCCTCGCCGTAACCCAGGGTGCGCAAGTCCGGCTTGCGCCAAAAAGCCGCGTGCAGCTTGCCCCAAACGGCAAACGGGAACAGATCGAACGCAGGAATACCTACCCGAAAAGCCCGTGGCGCGCCCGTTGACGGCTTATTCAGATGATGACGCTTGAGCAATTCCAGCGCCGGGCTGTGGATAACTTCTTCAGAGGAAATATCATCAGTTTCGAGTGAATTTGTGGATAAGGCTGTGGGTAACCTTGTTGATAAGCCTGTGGATGGTTTTGTGGATAATTTTTTCAGCGGGATGGTCTTGTCGGGTAACAAGGCCACATAAGTGCCGTCGCCGATTCGCCCGTCGGTGAAACCCTCCGCGTAGAGCTGATCGTAGGCGCGCATCACGCTGTTTCGCGAAATGGACAGCGACTCAGCCAGATCCCGGCTGGCAGGCAAACGCGTGCCGCTGCTCAGACGCCCATCAAGAATCCGCTGACGTAATGCTTCGTACAGCTGGCGACTCAAACCGTGGCGGCGGTCCAGTTCAATGCCCGCCAGATTGAAGGGGAAAGACAACGGACGCTCAGACATGAATTGGTCCTATCAAATTTGCCAGTAATGGCTCTTACATAGAACCAATAGGCTGCCTAGGATTACTCCATTCGCCAAGGAGAATTTCATGTACACGCCAGCCGCCTTCAAAGATGACGACCTCAACCGTTTGCACGGGTTGATGGACCACACGCGCCTGGCGATTCTGGTCACCAGCGACGACGACGGAATCCAGGCCAGCCATCTGCCGTTGCTGCTGCGCCGTGAACAAGGCGCATACGGCACGCTTTATGGGCATTTGGCCAAGGCCAATCCGCAATGTCAGGCGCTGGCCAAGGGCGCGCAGGTCATGGTGATTTTCCCCGGCGCAGACGCTTACGTCAGCCCGTCGTTTTACCCGGCCAAAGCCGAACACGGCAAAGTGGTGCCCACCTGGAATTACATCGCCATCCACGCTTACGGGGTTGCCGAGGCGTTCACCGATGCTGCGCGTTTGCTGGAAGTGGTCAGCGGCTTGACCGACAAACATGAAGCCGGCCGCGCCAGCCCTTGGGCAGTAGCCGACGCGCCCGCTGATTACATCGAAAAAATGCTCGGCGCCATTGTCGGTTTCACGCTGCCCGTCGAGCGTCTGGAAGGCAAACGCAAGCTTGGCCAGAACCGCTCAGCCGCTGACGTCGCGGGTGTTCGCGACGGGCTGGCTGCCAGCGCTGATCTCAAAGACCAGGAACTTGCTCACTTGATGAGCTGAAGGAGAATGTTGTGACCGATACTCAGATCCGTCCTGTCACTGCGCAAGATCACGCCGCCTGGCTGCCGCTCTGGCAGGCGTATTTGCAGTTCTATAAGACGCAACTGCCGGACAGCGTCAGCGAGTCCACATGGCAACGTCTGCTCGACGCCAACGAGCCGACCAACGCTGCGCTGGCCTGGAAAGACGGCAAGGCCGTCGGCATGGTGCATTTCATCTACCACCGCTCGAACTGGAGCATTGCCAACGCGTGTTACCTTCAAGACCTGATCGTCGCCCCGGAACAACGCGGCACGGGAGTCGGCCGGTTGCTTATCGAGCATGTGTACGCGACGGCAAAAGCCGCTGGTTGCGACAAGGTTCATTGGCTGACCCACGAAACCAACGCCACCGGGATTCAACTGTACGAACGCATCGCTGAGCGCCCCGGCTACATTCAATTTCGCAAAATGCTTTAGGAAGTCTGCCCATGTCCACCGATCAACTGCACTGGCAACCGGCCAATCTACCGAACAGCACGACCCTCGAAGGGCGCTTCATTCGCCTGGAGAAACTCGACACCGCGCGCCACGGCGATGCGTTGTGGACGGCACTGGAAGGCCCGAACTCAGACCCGAAACTCTGGGATTACCTGCCTTACGGTCCGTTTGATCAGCGTGAAGAATTCAACGCCTGGCTGGCGCGCCACGCCGCAGACACCGATCCTTGGTTCTACGCCATCGTCGATCAGGCCACTGGCGCGGTGGATGGCATCCTGAGCCTGATGTCTATCGTTCCAGCCCACGGCCGCATCGAAATCGGCCACGTCACCTTCGGCGCCGCCATGCAGCGCACGCCCAAAGGCACCGAAGCGATTTACCTGCTGGCCAAGGAATCCTTCGCGCTGGGCAATCGTCGCCTGGAATGGAAATGCAACGGCGACAACGCCCGCTCCAAACGCGCCGCCGAGCGTTTCGGCTTCAGTTACGAAGGCACTTTCCGCCAGCACATGGTGGTGAAAGGGCAGAACCGCAACACCGCCTGGTATTCGATACTCGACAGCGAATGGCCTGAACTGCAAAACGCGTTCGAAGGTTGGCTGGCCGAGGGTAATTTCGAGGCGGGGCAGCAGGTGAAAGGTCTGGAGGCGTTTCGCGGGTAGTCACTGCTGCTTCAGCCGTAGTCCGTTGGAGATTCTATGTCTGGGGTCAACCGCCAGGCGCCGCAGATGTACTTGTCTGAACCGACGCCTTCCCGGCTAAAGCCGGTCCCACTGGATCGCGCTGATTGTGTGGGACCGGATTTATCCGGGAAGACGGCATTCCAGTAGACGCAAATACAGCGGCTGTACGTCCTATCGTGAATGTTGCGTAGACCCATCAACTAATCTGCCGATGCCGCCGCACCACGCCCATCTGCAAACCGAACGGTCGCAAGACGGCATTCAGCGATTTCAGGGTTGGATTGCCTTCGCCTTGCTCGATTTGAATCAGCGTGCGGACCGAGATCTTGCACATCTTGGCGAACTGACTCTGATGCAGACTCGCCCCTTCGACGCGCAGGCGTTTGACGGCCGCGCCGATCTCCAGGCTGCCGTCGGCAATTCCCTGCTGAACGCTGTCGATCAGCAGCGCGCGCGCATCCATGGACAATGTCATTGCAGCCCCCAGGCAAGCAGACGCTGGTCGAGGTTTTTCAAGGCGATGGCGGGATGGTTGAACGTCGCTTGGGGCAAGCCGCTGTCGCGCAGCAGGTCCGGCAAGGCGCGCAGTTGCCGGGCGTCATGCCGCAAGCGCTCGAATGCGTCCTGCGGATTGAGAATGTCGGCTAGCGCATCGCAGGCCGCGCGCCAATCGACTTCACCTGCCCGCTCGATTGTCCTCGGCCACTTGGTGCTTCGGGTTATGCCTTCCACATCCATGACCATCGGTGCCAGGTCAAAAATCGGCGCCAGACGATAGCTGTCATGACCGCGAATGACGGCGGTGTTGCGGCCATGATTATCCGGGTTGCCCAGGATCTGATTGATCAGGTCGCGGCGCAGGTATTCAGCCACCAGATCCGGCACTTCGGCTTGCTGCCCGGCCTGCGACCAGAGCCCCGCCAACAACGTGATGACTTCCAGATGACTCATTGGACTACCCGGCAGCGTCACACCGGCCAGCGAATAAACCGATTCCACCGCCAGCCGCTCGACGTCTTGCGCTGTCACGCGACGATCAAAGCGTTGCATCCACAGGCTCGGTTTGTTGGCTTCTTCCAGGGCCAGATCCGCAGTCGCAACGGTCTCGATGCCGAGCGCTTGCAGGGCCTTGTAATACAAATGCTCGCTGCGAAGAATGTCCTGATCGTTGGTCAGCGCCTGATTGCGCGCGAACTTGATAAACCAATGCTCGCGCGCCTGCGCGTCGGGAAGGATCGCATCTGGATAAAGCAGGCCGTCGGCTCCCTGGGTCATCAATAATTTCGGCGCTTCACCGCCCGCGCCAGTAGCACCGCCAATGGCTGCGCCTTGCTCGTAGGCGTATTCCAGAAAGCGCTGATCGCGACTGACCACATCCTCGCGGCTGAATCCCAGCGGGTCGTCTTGCTCCAGCGCTTCGACCGACTCTTTAATCCGAAGGTTGCCGACCGGGGCTGGCGTGCTGCGGCCCAACAAATACAGGTCATCGCTCATGCCGTCAGGCTTTTCCCGGCCCATGTGCGCGATGAGAAAGCGTTTGGCTGCACCTGATGGCACGATGTCATAGAGGAACGCTGGCGCGGCAGGCAATGAAATGGAATCAAAATCCAGCGGCAGACGCGCGCTCACCGCTTGGGCGAAAGGGCTTTGGTAGGCGCCGAGATTGGCGTGGACGTAGGCTGACTTATACGCAAAGCGACAAGGGCCAAGAAACCCTACGGCAGGCTCGGCAAAAGATAAGGTCATGGCGTCTTGCCAAATTCCGTTGCCGTAGACCTGGAGGGTGAGATTCAATTTTAGGCACCTGCATTTTATTGCACTTCAGGAGCATTAACAGTTACATGATCTGCACTATAGTGCATTTTTCACGTAAAAGCCTCGCCGTAAACGCAATTTAATGCAGTTTCCATAACTCCGTTGGAGATTCTATGTTGGGGGCAACCGCCAGGCGCCAGATGTATTGTCTGAACCGACGTCTTCCCGGCTAAAGCCGGTCCCACTGTGGGACCGGCTTTAGCCGGGAAGACGGCATTCCAGTAGACGCAAATGCATCGGCTGTACGTGCAGATCCGTTGGAGATTCTATGTTCGCGGGCAAGCCTCGCAACAAATGAAACTTACGATAACCAGGCGAAAAAAAAGGGAGCATTACGCTCCCCCAGAGGTTAATCGTTAAAGCTGTGTGTCGAAGGCTGCGATCAGCCTTCGATCTCGATCAGGATTTCGCCCGGATTCACGCGATCGCCCTTGGCCACGTGGATTGCCACGACCTTGCCGGCAATGGACGCCTGAACTTCGGTTTCCATTTTCATGGCTTCGGTGATGAGCACCGCCTGGCCGGCCTTGACCATGTCGCCTTCCTTGACCAATACATCGACGATGTTGCCCGGCATGGTGGTGCTGACGTGGCCCGGCGCGTTGGCCTGGGCGCGTTTGCTGGCGCCGCCGCTGACGAATTCATTGAGCGGTTCGAACACCACCTCTTCAGGCATGCCGTCGATGGACAGATAGAAGTGGCGCTTGCCTTCGGCCTTGACGCCCACGCCGGTGATGTCGACGCGATAACTTTCGCCGTGCACATCGATGACGAACTCGGTCGGTACGCCTTCGCCGCCCACCTTGCTCACGCCGCCAGCTTCCGGAATCGGCAACAGCACTTCTGGCTTCAGGGTGCCCGCCGAACGCTCTTCGAGGAACTTGCGGCCAATGTCCGGGAACATGGCGTAGGTCAGCACGTCTTCTTCCGACTTGGCGACGTCGCCGATTTCCCCGCGCAGCTTGGTCATTTCCGGCTTGAGCAAATCTGCCGGGCGCACGTCGATCAGCTCTTCGTTGCCGATGGCCTGGCGACGCAGCTTCTCATCCACCTCGCCTGGCGCTTTGCCGTAGCCGCCTTGCAGATAGAGCTTCACTTCGTTGGTGATGGTTTTGTAACGCTCGCCAGCCAGCACATTGAAGAACGCCTGGGTGCCAACGATCTGCGAGGTCGGCGTCACCAGCGGCGGGTAACCGAGGTCTTTGCGAACCCGTGGAATTTCGGCCAGCACTTCGCTCATGCGATTGAGTGCGCCCTGCTCTTTCAGCTGATTGGCGAGGTTGGAAATCATCCCGCCCGGCACCTGATTGATCTGCACACGGGTATCGACAGCGGTGAATTCGCTTTCGAACTGGTGATATTTCTTACGCACTGCGTAGAAGTACAAACCGATTTCTTGCAGCAATTCCAGATTCAACCCGGTATCGAACTCGCTGCCCTTGAGCGCAGCGACCATCGATTCGGTGCCCGGATGGCTGGTGCCCCAGGCGAAACTGGAGATGGCGGTGTCGATATGATCGGCGCCGTTCTCGATAGCCTTGAGCTGGCACATGGCGGCCAGGCCTGCGGTGTCGTGGGAGTGGATGAACACCGGCAGCGATTGCTCGGCCTTCAGCGCCTTGACCAGTTCGCCCGTCGCGTAGGGCGTCAGCAAGCCGGCCATGTCCTTGATGGCGATGGAGTCGCAACCCATGGCTTCCATCTGTTTGGCCTGAACCACGAAGGCGTCGATGGTATGCACCGGACTCGTGGTGTAAGCGATGGTGCCCTGGGCGTGTTTGCCGGATTCCTTCACCGCTTCGATAGCCACGCGCAGGTTACGCACGTCATTCATGGCGTCGAAAATGCGAAACACGTCGATGCCATTTTCGGCGGCCTTGGCAACGAAAGCCTTGACCACGTCGTCGCTGTAATGGCGATAGCCCAGCAGGTTTTGGCCGCGCAGCAGCATTTGCAGACGCGTGTTGGGCAACGCCGCGCGCAGTTGACGCAGGCGTTCCCACGGATCTTCTTTGAGGAAGCGCACACAGGCGTCGAACGTCGCGCCGCCCCAGCATTCCAGAGACCAGTAGCCGACCTTGTCGAGCTTGTCGCAGATCGGCAGCATGTCTTCGGTGCGCATGCGGGTCGCCAGCAGCGACTGATGAGCGTCGCGCAGGATGGTGTCGGTTACGAAAATTTGTTTGCTCATATTCGGATCTCCTCGTAGCGGCAAGCTCCAGGCTACAAGCGGCAAGTAAGAGCAAATCTGCTTTTACTTGAAGCTTGCGGCTTGAGGCTTGCCGCTGGCTTATTCATAAGCCCGCATGGGCGGCAATGGCGGCGGCGATGGCCAGGGCCAGCTCTTCGGGTTTGCGCTTGATCGAGTAGTTGGTCAGTTCCGGGTGAGCTTCGACGAAGCTGGTGTTGAACTGACCGCTACGAAATTCCGGGTTACGCAGGATTTCCTGGTAGTACGCGGCGGTGGTCTTCACGCCTTGCAGACGCATGTCGTCCAGGGCGCGCAGACCGCGATCCATCGCCTCTTCCCAGGTCAGCGCCCAGACAATCAGCTTCAGGCACATGGAGTCGTAATACGGCGGAATCGTGTAGCCGGTATAGATCGCCGTGTCGGTCCGCACGCCGGGGCCGCCGGGCGCGTAATAACGGGTGATCTTGCCGAAGCTGGGCAGGAAATTGTTCTTCGGGTCTTCGGCGTTGATCCGGAATTGCAGGGCAAAACCGCGATGGATGATGTCTTCCTGCTTGACCGACAATGGCAGGCCGGAGGCGATGCGGATCTGCTCACGAACGATATCGATGCCGGTGATTTCTTCGGTGATGGTGTGTTCCACCTGCACCCGGGTGTTCATCTCCATGAAATACACCTCGCCCTCGGCGAGCAGGAATTCCACGGTGCCGGCGTTCTCGTAACCCACCGCCTTGGCCGCACGCACCGACAGATCGCCGATGTAGGCGCGTTGTTCCGGCGTGAGCTGCGGGCTTGGCGCGATTTCGATGAGCTTCTGGTTGCGGCGCTGGATCGAGCAGTCGCGCTCGAACAGATGCACCACATTGCCAAAACTGTCGCCCAGAATCTGCGCTTCGATGTGCTTGGGATTGACGATGCATTTTTCGAGGAAGACTTCGGCCGAGCCAAACGCCTTGGTCGCTTCCGAGATCACCCGTGGGAATGCCTGCTCCAGTTCTTCACGGCTGTTGCAGCGACGAATGCCACGCCCACCGCCACCGGAAGTGGCCTTGAGCATCACCGGATAGCCGATGCGGTCGCCTTCGACCAGCGCTTCGGCGATGTCCGCGACATTGCCTTCGGTGCCAGGCGTAACCGGTACGCCTGCCTTGATCATGCTGCGTCGGGCTTCGGTTTTGTCACCCATGCGACGGATGACTTCTGCCGAAGGTCCGATGAATTTGATTCCACGTTCGGCGCAGATATCAGCAAGTTCGGCGTTTTCCGAGAGGAAGCCATAACCGGGGTGCAGCGCATCACAACCGGTTTCCACGGCCAGGTTGACCAGCTTGCGCGGGTTCAGGTAACCGGCCAGCGGTTCGGCACCAATACTGTGGGCCTCGTCAGCGCGTTTGACGTGCAGCGCATGGCGGTCGGCGTCGGAAAAGATCGCTACGGAGCGGATGCCCATTTCGGCGCAAGCGCGCACGATACGGACAGCGATCTCACCGCGGTTGGCGATCAGGATTTTTGTTATCACGAGTATTTCCTCGACCATTGAACAGACGAAGCGACAAAGCCGCTCGGCGCAGGACCGGATATCGCTTCGGTCGCTGCTTTTTTGTAACTGCACATGTGGTTTCTTGTCGCACGACAACCCTATGCCGGATCAGCGATAAACAAAAATGAGTAAATATTGGGATGACTATAAGTAAAAGCTTATAGTTGGCACTTCAGCTATTCGAAGGAGCCGTTAAGAATGCGTAAGTCATTGATGCGTATGACATTACGTCAGTTACGGATTTTCAACGAAGTCTGTGATCTGCGTTCTTACAGCCGCGCGGCGGATGAAATGGCCCTCACGCAACCGGCTGTCAGCTTGCAGATACGGCAGCTGGAAGAGCTGATCGGCCAGCCGCTGTTCGAATACATCGGCAAAAAGCTCTACCTGACCGAGGCCGCCGAGGCGCTGCAACTGGCCAGCCGCGACATTTTCGGGCGCCTGGAAAGCCTGGATATGCAGCTCACCGATTTGCAGGGCTCGCTGCAAGGTCAACTCAAGCTGGCGGTCGAGTCGAGCTGCAAATATTTCGTTCCGCACCTTTTTGCCGCCTTCAAGCGCAACTATCCGGAAGTCATCCTTAACCTGACGGTCGTCAATCGTGCCCAGGTCATCAGACGGCTTTCCGACAATCGCGACGATCTTGTGGTGATGTCCATGGTGCCCCAGGACATGGGCCTCGAATTCCTGCCCTTCCTCAACAATCCGATTGTCGCGGTCGCGCCGCCGGACCATCCGCTGTGCAACGGGCAAGCTTTGGCGCTTAAAGATCTGGAACCCTATCCGCTATTGATTCGGGAAAGCGGCTCGGGGACGCGCAAGGCGTGTGAGGAATACTTCAAGGACAAGCGCGTGCATTTCACACAGACGCTGGAGGTTGCGTCCCACGAGGCGCAGCGCGAATGCGTCGTGGCCGGGCTGGGCATTGCGCTGCTCACGCGCCATGCGGTCAGCCTCGAACTCGCCACCGGCATGCTCGTCGAGCTGCCCGTGGCGGAGCTGCCGCTGTATCGCAGCTGGTGCGTGGTGCAAGCCAGGGACAGACGTCTATCGCCGGTGGCTCATGCCTTCCTTGGTTTCATCCGCACCGAACGCGCGCAGATCAGCCAGCTTGTCGAGCGTTTCGACGGACGCCTTCGCTAGCACCGGAAGCTTGCCAGAAACGACCGGAAATACTGTCGTCGAAATCCGAGAGCGCTTGATTTAGCTTGCGCTCTTCCGAATAGCTTTCGATTGCACGGCGAAATTCCATCCGACGCTGGTCTTCCTGCTGACGACGGGTTTTGACGGTGCTGTTCGAGTCATCATGATGCCGAGCCATATCCTGTCTCCCAATGCGTGTGTGGGAATACAGAATGGGCGGGAATGGTGACAAAACGATGAAACCGTGGGGGCGAGCTTGCTCGCGAAGACAATTTTGCAAACCATGAAAAATGGCTGGGTGTGCGGACCTCTTCGCGAGCAAGGTGGATCGCCACCCCGGTCGCTCCCACAAAATCAAAACGGCGTGTTATCAATCCTCGTGGGATTTGACTGACTTGGGCGACAGACGAAGGCTGCGCAGGCTGCGTTTGACGCTTTTCAGGTGGTTGACCAGGCTCGGGCCGCGCGCCATGGCGACGCCCATCGCCAATACGTCGATCACCACCAGGTGGGCGATACGCGAGGTCAGCGGGGTGTAGATTTCCGTGTCTTCATGCACGTCGATGGCCAGGTTGACCGACGACAACTCGGCCAACGGCGTCTGGCTCGGGCACAGGGTAATCAAGGTCGCGCCGCTTTCGCGCACCAGATTCGCGGTAATCAGCAGATCCTTGGAGCGTCCGGACTGCGAGATGCACACCGCAACATCCGTAGGCTTCAGGGTCACGGCGGACATGGCCTGCATGTGCGGATCGGAATAAGCCGCCGCGCTGAGCAACAGCCGGAAAAACTTGTGCTGGGCATCCGCCGCCACTGCGCCGGACGCGCCAAAACCGTAGAACTCAACCCGCTTGGCCGCTGCCATGGCGCTGACCGCCAGTTGCAAAGCATGGGGATCGAGGTTCTCGCGCACTTCCATCAAGGTGTGCAACGTGGTGTCGAAGATCTTCAGGCTGTAATCAGCGACCGAATCATCTTCATGAATCGCGAACTGACCAAAACTCGCCCCCGCCGCCAGGCTTTGCGCCAGCTTGAGCTTCAGATCCTGAAAGCCAGTGCAACCAATGGCGCGGCAAAAACGCACGATGGTCGGTTCGCTGATGCCAACGCTGTGCGCCAGATCCGCCATGGAACTGTGCATCACAGCCGCAGGGTCAAGCAGCACGTGATCGGCGACCTTGAGTTCCGATTTGCGTAGCAGATGGCGCGACTGGGCAATGTGTTGCAGCAGATTCAAGGGGCAGACTCGATAATGGTGCGTTGGCCGGGATGTAGCTTTCTTGTAGTTATACTACATGACCTGCGGGACGCCCAGTTAAACGAGCTTACCCGGTCTTACACCAGAGATTGAATGACCTATCCAGCAATTGCGTGGGATCAATCCGACGTCAACTGCCGTCCCTGGCGGCATATTCATTCAAAACCCCCGCCAACGCCCCCGCCTCAATCGGCCGGCTGATCAGGTAACCCTGCACTTCGTCGCACTCGTTGACCTTGAGGAAATCCAGCTGCACCTGATTCTCGACACCTTCGGCCACGACTTTCAGCCCGAGGCTGTGGGCCATGGCGATGATCGCGCGGGTGATCGCTGCGTCTTCGGTTCCTTCGCCAAGCCCGCGAATAAAGGCCTGATCGATTTTTACGTAGTCCACCGGGAAGCGTTTCAGATAACTCAAGGAAGAATAGCCGGTGCCAAAATCGTCGATAGCGAGTTTTACGCCCAGCTCGCGCAACTGATGAAAGGTCGCAATGATGTGTTCGACGCTGTCCAGCAGCTGGCTTTCGGTCAGTTCAAGCTCCAGCCATTGCGGCGCCAGACCGGTTTCTTCGAGGACCTGGCGCACCAGGCTGACCAGCTTGCCCTGACGCAACTGGTGCACCGACAGGTTGACCGACACGCGAATCGGGGCGAGCCCCTGACGCTGCCATTCGCAGGCCTGGCGACAGGATTCGCGCAGCACGAATTCGCCGATGGCACCGATCAAACCGGTCTCTTCGGCCAGCCCGATAAAATCCCCCGGCGGCACCATGCCCATGACTGGATGCCGCCAGCGCACCAACGCCTCGACAGCATCCAGCCGACCTGTGGCCAGGCACAGTTTGGGCTGATAGAAGACTTCCAGCTGCTTCTCTTCGATGGCCTTGCGCAGCTGAATTTCCAGCTGCAAACGCTCCAGCGTGCTGGCTTGCAGGCTTTCGGTATAGAACTGGAAATTGTTGCCGCCCAAGTGCTTGGCATGCTGCATGGCCATGTTGGCCTGGCTGACCAGCGCCGGGATTTCCCGGGCCGAATCAGGCAGCAGGCTGATACCCACCGACGCGCTGACCACCAGTTCATGCCCGCCCACCGAAATGGGCGTGCGCAGTTTGGCCAGCAACCGGCTGGTTACCCGTGCAAGGCTGGACAGATTGGCGTAGGCATCGAATAACACCGCAAACTCGTCGCCGGACAAGCGGGCGATGGTGTCGGCTTCTGGCAGCGCGCTGCTCAGCCGTCGCGCAACCTGCTTGAGCAACTGGTCGGCGACTTCATGCCCGAGGCTGTCGTTGAGCAGCTTGAAACGGTCCAGATTGATGTGCAGCAACGCCAGGCTTCTTCCGCCCTGGCGCACGCGTTTGTTGGCTTCACGCAGGCGCTCGGTGAACAGCGAGCGATTGGCCAGCCCGGTCAGCTCATCGAAGTGGGTCAGATATCGCATGCGCTCTTCAGATTCGCGGCGCGCGGAAAGATCGGCGAAGAAGCCGACAATATGACTCATCTTGCCTGCACCATCGCGCACTACGCTCAGTTGCAGCCACTGCGGATACAGCTCGCCGTTCTTGCGGGTTTCAACCAGCTCGCCTTGCCAGCTGCCGATTTGCTCAAGCGCCTGATGAATGGCCGAAAAATGCCGCCGCGCATCGCGACTGCTGGCAACGTCGGTCACTTTACGTCCGACCAGATCCTCCGGCTGATAGCCACTGACCCGACTGAACGCCTGATTGACCGTCAGAATGTTGTACTCCGGATCGAAGATCACAATGCCTTCACTGGCGGCTTCAAATACCGTCGCGGCCAGACGCGGCGGGCTTTGGCTGAGCGTCTGATTAGCCTCTTCCAGCTCAAGGGTGCGTTGCGCAACACGTTCTTCGAGGCCCGCCTGCGCATCACGCAAATCGCGCTCGGCATTGCGCCGCTGCTCGATTTCCCGGGCCAGCTCCTGATTGAGCTGGTCGCTTCGGGCTTGCGCTTGCTGCAGGTTCTCGATCAGGGCCTGATTCTGAAAACGCCGGATCAGACCGCGCTGGATCAGCCGATTGACCTGCCAGGCGACCACGATCAGGGCGAACAACAGGATCAGGCCCAGCCAACCCCAACCGCGCAACGGCACGTCACCACCCCAGAACAGGTAAATGATCGGCGGCAGCAGGCACGGTACGGTAAAGGTCAGGAATGCCGTGATGCTCGCGGCGTAAGCAATGCTGGCAGATAAGGTCGCCGCGCCGATCAGGCCAAACACCCAGGCTTGTTGCTGGAAGTTTTCCGCGGGCACCAACACCAGCGCGGCGCTGGCCAGGGTCAGCCCGCTGACCCCAGCCCCGAGCAAGAACATTCGTCCCCAGATCGGCTGAGCCTGGCGCTCGGCAGAAGCACTGCGAAAAGCGGTCGCCTGAATGACCCGCAAGCAAATCAAGGCCGAAAGCCAGCCAAGCCAGATACCCACCAGCAAATAGCGTTGCGGGCTCCACAACAGCCAGGCGCAGACCAGGCCATTGATAAACATGAGCAGGGTTGGCAGTAGCGAACCCTGGTACAGCAGGCGTGTGCGCTCGACCGCCAACTGGGTGGCGAACTGCTTGCTAATGTTGCGCCGGTCAGCAGCTGTCGCGTCCTGGGCACTGGAGCTGAATGTCATGGCAGATTCTTATAATGATAGGGCCTTGAGCGTGCACGGAGCATACACAAGCGATGTCACAGACCAAACTGTCCGAGCTCATATAAATAGCGGTTAGTCGGTTACTTTGGTCGTAGATGCTTGATCTTTTCGGTGCCGATGCACGCTTGTGGGGACTGACTTACCGGTCGTCCGGAACCCTGCGTTTATCGCCTGGTGCAAAGCATGGTTTGCCCGGCTTCGCTCGGCACCCTAGAATGCGCCGATGCGCGATGACCTCTCCCTTCTGCTTAATTCCCTCAACGATGCCCAACGCCAGGCCGTAGCTGCCTCCGTGGGTCGTCAGTTGGTCCTGGCCGGCGCTGGTTCCGGCAAAACCCGTGTGCTGGTGCATCGCATCGCCTGGTTGATCCAGGTCGAGCAAGCCTCGCCACACTCTGTCCTGTCGGTGACGTTCACCAACAAGGCGGCTGCGGAGATGCGCCACCGCATCGAGCAGCTGATGGGGATCAACCCGGCGGGCATGTGGGTCGGCACCTTCCACGGCCTGGCGCACCGCCTGCTGCGTGCGCACTGGCAGGAAGCCGGTCTGGCGCAGACGTTCCAGATCCTGGACAGCGATGATCAGACCCGGCTGGTCAAGCGGGTGATCCGTGAGCTGGGCCTGGACGAACAGCGCTGGCCGGTCAAACAGGCCCAGTGGTTCATCAATGGCCAGAAAGACGAAGGCCTGCGCCCGAAACACATTCAGGCCAGCGGCGATTTGTTCCTGGCGACCATGAAGTCGATCTACGAAGCCTACGAAGTCGCCTGCCAGCGCGCCGGGGTCATCGACTTTTCCGAATTGCTGCTGCGCGCCCTTGACCTGTGGCGCGACAATCCCGGTCTGCTCGCCCACTACCAGCGGCGCTTCCGGCACGTTCTGGTGGACGAATTCCAGGACACCAACGCCGTGCAGTACGCCTGGTTGCGCCTGCTCGCCCAGGGTGGCGACAGCCTGATGGTGGTCGGCGATGACGACCAGTCGATCTACGGCTGGCGCGGCGCGAAAATCGAGAACATTCACCAGTATTCCGATGATTTTCCTGACACCGAAGTCATCCGTCTGGAACAGAACTATCGCTCCACCGCCAGCATCCTCAAGGCGGCTAACGGCCTGATCGTCAATAACAGCGGCCGCATGGGCAAAGAGCTGTGGACTGATGTCGGCGATGGCGAGCTGATCAATCTGTATGCCGCCTTCAACGAGCACGATGAGGCCCGCTACGTGGTGGAAACCATCGAAAGCGCGCTCAAGACCGGCCTGGCGCGTAGCGACATCGCCATTCTTTACCGTTCCAACGCCCAGTCGCGGGT
This sequence comes from Pseudomonas sp. DSP3-2-3, assembly GCF_049898225.1. NCBI lineage: Bacteria > Pseudomonadati > Pseudomonadota > Gammaproteobacteria > Pseudomonadales > Pseudomonadaceae > Pseudomonas > Pseudomonas sp. DSP3-2-3. Next base: position 91,828 of record NZ_JAFCXH010000019.1, read on the forward strand.
TCTCGAAGAAGCGTTGCTGCGCGAGCGGATTCCGTATCGCATCTATGGCGGCCAGCGCTTCTTCGAACGCGCCGAAATCAAGAACGCCATGGCGTACCTGCGTTTGCTGGAAGGTCGTGGCAACGATGCGGCCCTTGAGCGCGTGATCAACGTGCCAGCGCGTGGAATCGGCGAAAAAACCGTCGAAGCCATTCGTCAGCACGCGCGCCACGCCGATGTGTCCATGTGGGAAGCCACGCGCCAGCTGATCGCCAATAAAGGCCTCACTGGGCGCGCTGCTGGCGCTTTGGGGCTGTTCGTCGAGCTGATCGAAAATCTTGCAGCCAAGGTCATGGAAATGCCGCTGCACCTGATGACGCAAACCGTCATCGAGCAGTCCGGCCTGATCAACTATCACAAGGAAGAGAAAGGCGAAAAAGGCCAGGCTCGGGTGGAAAACCTTGAGGAATTGGTCAGCGCCGCGCGCAACTTCGAGAACGCTGAAGAAGACGCTGAGCTGACACCACTGGCGGCGTTCCTTGGTCATGCGTCGCTGGAATCGGGCGACACTCAGGCTGAAGAGCACGAAGACAGCATTCAGTTGATGACGCTGCACAGCGCCAAGGGCCTGGAATTCCCCTATGTGTTCCTGGTGGGCATGGAAGAAGGCCTGTTCCCGCACAAGATGAGCCTTGAAGAACCGGGCCGTCTTGAGGAAGAGCGTCGTCTGGCGTACGTCGGCATCACCCGCGCCATGCAACAGCTGGTGATGACCTACGCCGAAACCCGACGTCTGTATGGCAGTGAGACCTACAACAAGGTCTCACGCTTCGTACGCGAGATTCCGCCATTGCTGATTCAGGAAGTGCGCCTGTCCAATAGCGTGAGTCGGCCTTTTGGTGGTACGCAAAAAGTCAGCACCAGCAGTCTGTTCAACGGCACCGGAATCCCGGAAACCGCGTTCAGCCTGGGCCAGCGCGTGCAGCACGCCGTGTTTGGCGAAGGCGTGATCCTCAACTTCGAAGGCGCCGGCGCCCAGGCGCGGGTGCAGGTCAATTTCGAAGAAGGCAGCAAGTGGCTGATGATGGGGTATGCGAAGCTCGAAGCGATTTGATTCGAAACTTTGTGCGACCGGCTTAGTGGGACCGGCTTTAGCCGGGAAGAGGGTTATACATCCGCCGCATCTTCAGCGTCAGAAATGCCTCCTTCCCGGCTAAAGCCGGTCCCACGAGGATCACAGCTTGAATCTCCCACCCGTCAGCTCCATATAGATGACTACGCCCAACGGCGGTGTCCTACAGAACTTTTACCGAAGCCCTACAGACCAACCTTTATAGGGTCTTCGGGCTCTTACGCAAAAGCCGGAAACATTTGGCCACTAGCTATACACCTATGCCCTATGCAATATGGCGCGCGTGCAATCCATAAAACGGGAATACCCTTATGCAACGTTTTCTAAGCATCGCTCTGGCGCTGTGCATCGGGCTCACCATGAGCCTTGACGCCAGCGCCGCGCGTTTCGGTGGCGGCAAGAGCATGGGCTCGGCGCCGACTCACCAGGCGCGCCAAACTGCTCCGTCCACCCCTGCCGCTGCGCCTAACGCTGCCGGTCGTCCTGCACCTGCTGCAAGCGGTGCTTCGCGCTGGCTCGGCCCGTTGGCCGGTATCGCTGCCGGCGGCCTGCTCGCTTCCATGTTCATGGGCGACGGCTTCCAGGGGATGCAAATCTTCGACATCCTGATCATGGCGGTCATTGCCTTCCTGATCTTCCGCTTCATCGCGGCCCGTCGTCGCAAGCAACAAGGCCCGCAAATGGCCACTGCTGCCGGTCCTGCTGCGTTTCAGCGTGAAAGCGTTGAACAGCCTGCGCAGAACTCGATCTTCGGTGGCGGTTCTTCCGCTGCAGCGCCAGTGATCAACGCGCCAGCATGGTTCAACGAAACCCGCTTCCTCGAAGCCGCTCGTAGCCACTTCCAGTCGCTGCAACAGCACTGGGATGCCAACGAGATGGACAAGATCTCCGAGTTCGTGACCCCGCAAATGCTGGAGTTCCTGAAAAAGGAACGTGCCGATCTGGGCGAAGGCTTCCAGTCGACGTTCATCGACAACCTGAACGTGCAACTCGACGGCCTGGATGATCGTGCAGACAAGACCATCGCGACCCTGACGTTCAGCGGCGTCTCCAAGACTTCGCGCTTTGACCAGGGTGAAGTGTTCAGTGAAAGCTGGAACATGGAACGCCCTCAAGGCGACAACCAGCCTTGGCTGGTTGCCGGTATCCGCCAGAACGGCTGATCCGCTGCGTCATGAAAGCTGCATCCAAAACCCCGGACTCGTCCGGGGTTTTGTCTTATCTGTTCGAATAGTTATTTTGAGAAAGGCTTTAGGCTACTGTATAACCCGCGCCATCAGTTTAGAGGAGCCAGGCCGTGGAAGAAGTCATTGAACAATTACGTGAAGCGAATGAACCAGTCCCGGTTCCGCTTGAATTGCCCGACGAAGACCAGCTGGTAGAAGTCGAGGAACAGCTGTTCATCAACATCCCGTTCGTCTTCAAAGAGTTTTTGCTGACGGTCAGTGATGTGGTGTACGGCAGCCTTGAGCCGGTGACGATCACCGATCCGCAATCGCACACGTACTTGCCTGAAGTTGCCGCGAACGCGTGGGACATCGGCGTGCCGCGCGAGCTGATCCCGATCTGTCAGGATGGCGAAGACTACTACTGCGTCGAAGAAGACGGCACCGTCGTGCTGTGGTCCGGCGAAGAAGAGCTGGTTACCGAAGAAAGCTGGGAATCGGTCTGGCACTGGGCGCGGGACGTCTGGCTGGAAAGCTGAGTCCGCGTTAATCGGGAGCCGACCGAGCCAGGGCAATCCTAATGCTCGGACGGCTCCTGATGATTGCCCAGGGTTTCCAGCAACGCGATCTGCATGCGCGTATGCACCCGGATGAACCAGCGCCAGGCGACGGCAGCCACAATCGCCGCGATGACTGCGATCAAGATCAGCAGTTCGCTGGTCGGCAGAATGCTCGCCGACAACGCCGCCAGCAGCAGGAAAATCACCAGTAGCGACAACAACGGAATCACCTCGGCGATCACCTTGCGCACCCGTGCAGTGTGGCGACCGGCCATTTCCGGCTTCACGCCCATTTCCGCCAGCAACATCGACAGGGCCTTGAGCTTGCGATACGCAGCGATCAGGAACGGCAGCGACAGCAACAAAGCTGCGCCGCAGATCCAGGCTTTCTGCAGGCTCTCATCGGCGATCCATTCGCTCATGTACACACCGATGCGCTCGGCGAAATAACCGCCGCTGAAGAAAATCGCCATCACCAATGCCAGATTGATCCCGACTTGTAGCAGGATCTTGCGGATCATCGACGCCAGCAACGCGCCTTCGCCTTGTGGCTGAATGCTGCGCAGCCATTCGCCATACATGCCGAACACCCGGGCCACGCGCTGCGGCACGATACCGGCCAGCTTGTGCGACAGCGGATCTGCACCGCGAATCAGATAAGGCGTCAGCAGCGTCGTTATCGCAGACACCGCCACCGCGACCGGATAGAGGAAGTCGCTGGTGACCTGCAACGTCATGCCCAGGGCCGCGATGATGAAGGAGAATTCGCCAATCTGCGAAAGCCCCATCCCGACCCGCAGGGATGTTTTGCCGTCATTGCCGGCGATAAACGCACCAAGGCCGCAGGAAATCATTTTGCCCAGCACCACAGCGACGGTGATAACGGCGATGGGCCAGGCGTAATCCAGCAGGATCATCGGATCGATCATCAAGCCAATAGCGACGAAGAAGATTGCGCTGAACATGTCGCGAATAGGCTCGATCAGGCGCTCGATTTTCAACAACTGCCGGGACTCGGCCATGATCGCCCCGATCAGGAACGCGCCGAGAACCATGCTGTATTCCAGCTTGACCACCAGCAGGCAGAAGCCAAAACACAGGCCCAGAACGGTAATCAACAGCATCTCGTTGCTTTCGAATTTGGCGACGTAAGCCAGCAATCGCGGCACCAGCAGAATGCCGATGACCAATGCCACGATCATGAACAGCGACAGCTTGCCGACCGTGGAAAAAACCTCCCCGGAACTAACCGTGCCGCTCACTGCAATCCCCGACAACAGCGCGATGATGCCAATACCCAGAATGTCTTCAACGATCAGCACGCCGAAAATCAGCTGCGCGAAGTGCTGGTTTTTCATCTTCAGGTCGTTGAGCGCCTTGACGATGATGGTGGTCGAGGAAATCGCCAGGATCGCGCCGAGGAACAGCGAATCCATGGAATTCCAACCGAAGAACTGGCCGATCTCATAGCCGATCCAGATCATCAGGGTGATTTCGAGAAACGCGGCGATAAACGCCGTGGCACCGACCTTGAACAACTTGCGCAGGCTGAATTCGAGGCCCAGGCAAAACATCAGGAAAATCACCCCCAGCTCGGCGAGGGTCTTGATGGTCTGCTCGTCATGGATGAGCCCGACCGGCGGCGTGTGCGGGCCGATGATGAAGCCGGCGACGATATACCCGAGGACCACCGGTTGTTTCAGGCGATGAAAGACGATCGTCACGACACCGGCCACCAGCATGATCACTGCCAAATCCTGAATAAAACTGATGGCATGCATGGTTCCGGCTCCTTGAGAAATCGACAGCGCGAGCCCGTTAATGCCTGGCCGTCGCGACGAAAATTCTGATGAATATGTAGGAATTAACCCGATCCACGGGCTTTTGCAGGTTAACACCGCACATTCATTGCGAAAGCCGGTGCAATATATGGAAACAGATCGGCTTGAGCGCGTGACGGCCCTGAGCCAGCAAGCGTCCCGATAACTGTTCTTTGTTGATTAGCTCTTTGTTGATCAATAGCCCGAAAGCACCGCCATAAGGTGCAAACCTCTGAACCGCCTTGATCGTGAGTACGCTATGGAACCCGGAAACGCCCAGCTGTCGATGACTGTATTGATGACCCCGGACATGGCCAATTTCTCTGGCAACGTGCACGGCGGTACCCTTCTGAAATACCTCGATGAAGTCGCCTACGCCTGCGCCAGCCGCTATGCGGGCCGCTACGTCGTGACCTTGTCGGTGGATCAGGTGATTTTCCGCGAACCGATTCATGTGGGCGAGCTGGTAACGTTCCTGGCGTCAGTCAACTACACCGGCAATACATCGATGGAAGTCGGCATCAAAGTGGTGACGGAGAACATCCGCGAGCGCTCGGTGCGCCACACCAATAGCTGCTTCTTCACCATGGTCGCCGTAGACGACCAGCGCAAACCGGCCAGCGTCCCGCCGCTGGAGCCGGAAAGCCCTGACGGCAAACGCCGCTACATCCAGGCCCAGCAGCGTCGGCAGATTCGTCAGGAGCTGGAAAAGCGCTATCAGGAAATCAAGGACGAAACACTGTAATTCAGAAGAGCCATCTGTTGTAGGGACGAGTTTGGGTGGGAGCGAGCTTGCTCGCGAAGAGGTCATACGACCCACGCGTTTCTGGTGGCTGAACCACCACCTTCGCGAGCAAGCTCGCTCCCACAGGTTCGTGCCTTACAAGTTTACTGCTGCCCTTACAACCGCACCGCCTCGAACTTCACCCGCGGATGAGCGATTCGGTCCTGGGCGCGCACCAGTTCCAGTTCGTAGCTGCCGCAAGCCTGGGTTTCCAGCAGCACCTCATGAACCGCCGCTGCGGCGAATTCGAAAGCAGCCACCGGCGCGTCCCCCAACAGGATGCGCGCCAGGAACAACCCGGAGGTCAGATCGCCAACGCCCACTGGCTGACGCGGAAAGGCCAGTAGCGGGCGGCGCAGGTGCCAACTGGCATCGGCAGTCACCAGTAACATCTCAAAGCCGTCAGCGGCCTTGCCGGGGTAATCCAGGTGTTTGACCACAATGGCTTTCGGCCCACGCGCCAATAAAGCCCGGGCCATGCTCAGGCAATCGAGCAGCGATTCGGGTTTGCGCCCAGAGAAGCTGTCCAGCTCCAACTGGTTGGGGCACATGAAATCCGCCACCGCCGCCGCTTCTTCCAATAGAAAATCACTGACCTCGGCTGGCACGCTGCAACCCTTCTCCGGATGGCCCATTACCGGGTCGCACAGATACAACGCCTTGGGGTTGGCCGCCTTGATCCGCGCAACGCCCGTGAGAATCGCCCGCCCCTGCGCCGCACTGCCCAGATAACCCGAGAGCACCGCATCGCAATTGCCCAGCTCGCCGATGGCGGCGATGCCGTCGATCAACGCAGGAATCTGCTGCGGCGCCAGCACTTCGCCGGTCCATTGCCCGTATTGCGTGTGATTGGAGAACTGCACCGTATTCAGCGGCCAGACATTGACCCCGACACGCTGCATCGGAAACACAGCAGCGCCGTTGCCAGCATGGCCGAATACAACATGAGACTGGATGGCGAGCAAATGGGGTGTACGTTTCATGACAAGATCCTGAACACGATGCAAATGCAGTAAGAAGAAATTTAAGTCGCGCAGTATGGCTGGAAATCATTAGAGACGGTTAAGCTGGAGACTCTTCGTTGGAGCGCCCTTTTCATGCTGACCTTGGGAAACATGTTCGTCTTGATGCTGCTTGCAACCGGCGCTGCCTGGTTGTGGCATTCCCATGGCTTGCGCGAACGCGCGCTGGAGCGGGTCAAGCAACATTGCGCCCGACTGGAACTGGAACTGCTGGACGGCAACGTGGCATTGCGTCGCCTCACCTTCGCCCGCGATGCCCAAGGCCGTAAACGCTTGGCGCGGGTGTATAACTTCGAATTCACGGTCACGGGCGAGCATCGGCATCCCGGCACCATCACCATGTTCGGCGCCCACAGTGCGCAGATCGAGCTGGCGCCCTACCCGTTTGAAATCAAAACGCCGCCGCCGTCAGCGCAAATCATTCAATTGAGTGAATGGCGTCAGGAACACAACAAGTGGAAGCAGTAACGCACAAACTTGCTGTGGATAACTTGAGCTAGAGCAAGCACGCCGCCAACTGCGCCTGCAATCGGGCCTCGTCCTGAGCCTCGCTGAAGATCAGTTCCAGGCGGGAATCCTTGCGCCATTCGCTGATGTGCCACTCAATCGCAGCGCCTTCCAGAGCATTGGCCGAAAACCAGCCAGCCGGGCTGTGGATAACCAGCTTCGCTCTTCGCCAGGACAGGTTTTCCAGCCACTGCTGAATGCGCGTCAGGTCGAAACGCTGGCCGGGATGCCAGCGCCAGCCGATGCTCCAGCCTTCCACCTGACCCTGACTGAGGCAGATCGGCTGGTGTGGATCAGTCCAGATCGCGGGCATCTGCGCCAGGCTTTTCGGCAGAATCAGCTTATCAACAGCTGAGTTATCCACAGCCCCTTGCTGATTAACTCCCGGTAACTCCGACAGCGGCAGCGCACCCAGTTCCGTCCAGATCAGAGGTCGATTCGGCAATGTCTCGACGATGCGCTTTCGCTCATCTTCACTCAGCTGCGCGGATTTATTCAGCACCAGCAAACCCGCGTCCGCCAGGGCATCCTGCTGGCTGGGCGGCAGCGCCTGACCCTTCGCCAATGACACTGAATCAAGCACCATCACACTTGGCTGCACCGCCAGCACGCCTTGCCATGGCGCTTCACGCAACTGCTTGAGCAATTGCGCCGGATGGCCGAGACCGGAAGGCTCGATCAACAGACGATCCGGCCTGGATTTGCGCAACAAACGGCCCAGGCCGATCTGGAATGGCGCGCCGTTCACGCAGCAAAGGCAGCCACCAGCCACTTCGCCAAGTGAGATACCATCGGCGGCCGTGGCCAAGAGCGCGGCATCCAGCCCGATCTGACCAAACTCGTTGATCAGGATCGCCCAGCGTTCATGCACGGGCTTTTGCGCCAGCAGATGCTTGATCAGGCTGGTCTTGCCGGCGCCCAGAGGGCCGCTGATGACGTGGGTCGGGATGTTTTGCAGCATGTGGATCGCTTCTGAAGATGGCGAAATAACGAACTATCGATATGAAATTCAGGAAGGCAATAATGCGCGTGATCAAGCGGCCGTTGTGGCTGGCATTGGTGCTGTTGGCGATGACGTCGAATCAGGTCCTGGCCGAGGCGTGTTTGGTGCATACCCAGGCCGAGCGACTCGACGTGAAAGTCTGCCAGGAAAACCGCACCATTCCGCAAAAGCTCTTCAAGGAAGGTTTCTGCCAACCGCAGCTGGCTGGACAGAAAGTCGACGTCACCTACTCCGAGCAATGCCCGGCGGGGGCTTTCGGCGTGTGCAGCAACGCGCAAGTCGCCAATATGCCCTATCGCGAGAACATTCACTATTACGGCGTCGCCAGCGACGCGCATTACCTCAAGCCGTTTTGCGAAGGGCAAAGTCAGGGGCAGTGGTTGGTGCCGTAAGGACGCTGAATCACAGCGGGATTACCGTGGGACCGGATTTATCCGGGAAGGCGTCGGTTCAGTCAGAGAGATAGCCGGAGCCTGTCCCGGCCTCTTCGCGGGCAAGCCTCGCCAACGAGCATTTCAATCCAGCCAATCCAGGCTCAACAACAAACGGCGCCCGTCCTTGCGCGGTTGCGGCGAGCGGTGGATCAGGCCGAAGCCTTCATTGCCGATCCAGCGTTCGCCCTTGAGCAGCGCGACGTCGCCACTATTGATCTGCTGGATCTTCAGCGCATCCTGCGGCTCGGCTTTCGCCCTGCCCAATTGGCTGCGATCCATGGTGCCCTCTTTCAACCATTGGCTGCCGATTCCGGCATAGGTCGTGATCAGCCGCACCGGAACGTGATCAACATGAAAGCGTGGGCACATCGCCTTGTCCAATACCCGCAGGCGCAGGCCAATGCACTTCGCGCCCAGCAGACACGCGTAAGCGCTGACCAGCCACGATACGTCGGCAATAAACCCCGAATACCCTTCGAGATCCGCATAGGCTGAGGCCAGGCCGCGCAGCTCAGGCTCGGCGTCGTCATCAGCCATTTCCAGGGTCATGGATTCGGCCAGAGGTTCGTTCAGCGACAGCAGCAACTGGCCGAAGTCTTCGATGTGCGCTGGCAGTTGACGTTGCCAGATAGCCAGATTGACGTCCTCCTCAAGGATTTTTCCAAGGATCTCCGGCTTGTCGGCCTGAACCTGGCGAACCAGCGGACGCCATTTCAATGCGGGTGCCAGCATCAGGCGGCCTCCTCGTCATGCCAAGGGCCGAATGGGTCCGGCAGCTGACCCCAGCCGTCGATTCCGAGCGCCATTTCCGCGTCGGTCAGCAAACAATCGTCCAACTCAGCCGCGAGCTGGGCGAAGTCGATGTTCTGGCCGATGAAGACCAATTCCTGACGACAGTCGCCAGTTTGCGAGCTCCAGGTCTGCATGATCGCCGCGTTGCTTTCTTTGTCCTCCGGCCATTGCACAGCAGGCACAAAACGCCACCAGCGACCGGCGAACCCGTGACGCATCAATCCGCCAGCCTGAGACCAGCTGCCCGCGTCTTTGGGTTTGCTGGCCAGCCAGAAAAAACCCTTGGAGCGCAGCAGCTTGCCGTTGGTCCATTCGCGATCAATGAAGCTGAAAAACCGCTCGGGATGGAACGGGCGACGCGCGCGGTAAGCCGTGGACGCGATGCCATATTCTTCGGTTTCCGGCACATGCTCGCCACGCAGCTCTTTGAGCCATCCCGGCGCCAGGGAAGCGCGCTCAAAATCGAAACGCCCGGTGTTGAGGATTTTCGCCAGTGGAACCTCGCCCATGACCATGGCGATGATTTCCGCATGGGCATTGAGGCGCTGCAAAATCGCCATCAACTCCTGGCGTTCGCTGGAGCTGATCAAGTCGATCTTGCTGATCAGGATCACGTCGGCGAATTCGATCTGCTCGATCAGCAGGTCGGTGATCGAGCGTTCGTCATCATCTCCCAGGGTTTGCCCGCGACTCGCCAGACTTTCAGCGGCCTGGTAATCGAGCAGGAAATTTACCCCGTCGACCACCGTGACCATGGTGTCCAGGCGGGCCATATCCGCCAGGCTTTTGCCCGCCTCGTCGCGAAAGGTAAAGGTTTCCGCCACGGGCAGCGGTTCGGAAATCCCGGTGGATTCGATCAACAGATAATCGAAGCGCCCGTCCTGAGCCAGGCGACTGACTTCTTCGAGCAGGTCTTCGCGCAAGGTGCAGCAAATGCAGCCGTTGCTCATCTCGATCAGTTTCTCTTCGGCACGGTTCAGGCTGACATCACGCTGAACTTCGCTGCCATCGATGTTGATCTCGCTCATATCGTTGACGATCACCGCCACCCGCAGGTTTTCACGGTTGCGCAACACGTAATTGAGCAAGGTACTTTTGCCCGCGCCAAGAAAGCCGGACAGCACAGTAACGGGAAGACGATTGGGCATGAGGGTTCTCATCGGCGGCTTGGGACAGGTTGCAGGATGTTTATGTTATAATATAACAATACAAACATGCCAATCTTTCGATTACGTGAAGATCCGTTGACGCGAGGCTTGCCCGCGAAGCAACGCCCCGCCAACAAGTTAGCCCCTACACCTGCCCTGCTTTCTGCCCCTGCTGCCACGCCACATACGAATCAGCCGGCGGGTTGCGTTGGAAATAACGTTGCAGCCCTGCAAACAATCCATCAGCCACAGCCTGCTGATGACGCGCCGTGACCAAACGCTGGCTGTCGCGCACGTTGGAGATAAACCCGGTTTCCACCAGAATCGACGGCACATCCGGCGACTTGAGCACAGCAAACCCGGCCTGTTCGACGCGTTTTTGGTGCAGCGTGGTGATGTCAGCCAGGCTGCCGAGAATGGTATTGCCCAGTTGCAGGCTGGCGGCGATGGTGGCATTCATCGACATGTCGAGAATCACTCCCGCAAGCATCGGGTCCTTGTCCTTGAGGTTCAGCAGGCTGGTAGCGCCCAGCAGATCCGCGCCGTTTTCCCGCTGCGCCATGAAGCGCGCCGTCGCCGACGTCGCTCCGCCTTCCGACAACGCATACACCGAAGCGCCGGACGCTGTGAGCCGTGGCGCGGCATCGGCGTGGATCGAGATAAAGATATCGGCGTTGTATTTGTGCGCGACGTCCACGCGTTTGCGCAGCGGCACGAAGAAGTCCTCGTTGCGCACCAGACGTACGTCGAAGCCTTTCTCGCGCTTGATCCGCTTGGCCAGCAGCTGGGCAATGGACAGCACCACGTCTTTTTCCCGTTCGCCTTTGGCCCCAATCGCGCCTGGGTCTTTGCCGCCGTGACCAGGATCAATCACCACCATGACATCGCGCTTGGGATGGGCCTTGTCGAGCAACGGTGAGGGCTGCGGCGCAGGCGGCTGTGCGCCCACCGCAGCCAGTTGCACGGGCGTATGCAGCGCTGCACCCAGGTCCAGAACCAGTCGATGCCCCTGGCTACCTTCCGGCCCCAGCAGAAAACTGTTGAGCTGCACCGGCGCGGTCAGATCCAGCACGATGCGTGTGTCATCGCCCTGACCGTAATGGCCGGAGCGAATCGACTTGATCGGCGTATTGGTCAAGGCGAGCTGGCTGAAATCTCCGGTAAGACGCGCGCCACTGATATCGATGATCAACCGGTCCGGCGCGCCCAGAGAGAAGGTCTTGTAGTGCACCGGGCCGCTCAGATCCAGCACCAGCCGCAGCTTGTCATCGGTCCGCCACAAACGCGCGTTGCGAATCTGCGCAGCATCAGCACCCAAAGGCAAAACCAGTGCAGCGCTGGCCAGTAAGAGATTGAGCAAAATTTGACGTCGGTGCATGGCATGGCTCACTAAAGTTGCAGAGCATCCCAGCCCAAAAAGTAATCGTCGGTCTAACTGTAATAATATAACATGATGTTTTAACCTCCAGGCGGCCCCTTTCATGAATGTTGCGACACTTCCGGATATCGCCGCGCAAGCTTCAAGACAGGCCCTGCCACTGGATTGGGTCGGCATGTGCGGCATCGCGCTGCCGATTCTGATGGAGGGCAAACGCCTGATCGCCAAGGCAGATGTTGGCGTGAGCCTCGATGACGGCGCTGCTCGCGGCATTCATATGTCGCGGCTATATCTGGCGCTGGAAAAGCTGGAAAACGAAGACTTGACGCCCGCGTCCATGCGCCGGCTACTTGAGAGCTTTCTACAGAGCCATGAAGGGCTTTCGAACAATGCTTATCTGAACATTCACGTGGAATCTCTGCTGAAACGACCTGCGCTGGTAAGCGCACTGGCTGGCTGGAAATCCTATCCAATCAGCATCTTCGCTCGCTTGAAAAACGGAATGTTCCACGTGGAACTAAAAATTGACGTGAGTTATTCATCTACCTGCCCCTGCTCGGCAGCGTTGGCGCGTCAGCTGATTCAGCAGCAGTTCATCGAGGATTTTCCCGCCAAGCAGCTTGAATCAGCCGCAGTCCTGGAATGGCTAGGCAGTACCGAAGGAATAGTTGCGACGCCGCACAGCCAGCGAAGTACCGCGCAGATTCACGTGCAACTCAATGAATTTGTTAGTGAATTCCCAACACTGCAATTGATTGATCAAGCAGAAGCGGCGCTGGGAACAGCAGTGCAGACCGCAGTAAAGCGCGCCGACGAGCAGGCGTTTGCCTTGGCGAATGGGCAAAACCTGATGTTCTGCGAAGATGCAGCACGACGGCTGCATCGAACGTTCAAGCGCAACCCGGCGCTAAAAGGCTTCACGCTGAAGGTCATCCACGCCGAGAGCCTTCACGCTCACGACGCGGTTGCGCAGAGTTCATGCAATTGGCTCTGCGCGTAACTGCTGGCTGAAACTCAAGTGCGCGGTTTAACCGCGCCGCATTGCTGACCGAGCCAGACCGCACGCGTATCCATGCTGCCGTTTTGCTGCTGACCGGTGGCGTTGAACGTGCCGATCACTTTGGTGGTGAACTCGCGATCACTCAGGAACTGCGCTTGCCCGGTGCCTTGCGCTTTCGGGCAGCTGAACTTGAAGTTCCAGTTCTTGCCATTGCGCGCCGTCACTTGCTGATTGCACCCGGATTTCGGATCAGTCAGCGGGATGTCGTCGGATTTGACCTGAGACTCAGTCAAACAAAACCGCACGCCCTTGCCGCCCAACGTCACGCCTTGTTTTTCCATCATGCGTTCCATCATGGCGCGCTGTTCAGGTGGCAGGTTTTGTAGCTGACCGAGCATCAGTTGCAGGTCCGGCAGTGGCTGCCCGTCAACCAACATATTGCTGGAAGTCAGCTCCCAGAGTCCCGGTTGAAGCATTTGGGCTTGCGCCAGCGGCGCCGCGAGACAACACATCAACGCCAACATGGGTTTGTTCATTTGTGAATCCTTGTTTCAAACAATTGATTGAGAAGACAGCCCGTCACAGACTGCGAACAATGAGGCTTAGACGACAGATCCGCCAGCCAGTTGCACGGCGAATTAAATAGCGACATTCACCATCGCCTGTGGTCTGTTAATGAGCAAATGGCCCGGAGCAAGATTGCGCATGGATTATCACAGCCCGTATTTTTTCGGCTATGTCATTGGTTTCATCCATCTCGTTGGAGCGGGTGCAGCAATTCACGCGTTGCTGACCGTACGCACTGCACAAGGCGCCATCGCCTGGGCCATGCCGCTGCTGTTCATCCCCTACGTCGCGTTGATTCCCTATCTGGTGTTTGGTCGCAGTTCGTTCGACGCCTACATCAAGGCGCGACGTCAGGCCAACGAAGAAATGCGCTCCGCGATCAGCGACCTCAACTGGCGGCCATGGATTGAAGAAGCTGTAGCTGCGCGCCGATCCGAGGCGTATGCATCCCTGCGCGCCATGCCCAAGTTGGGACGCATGCCAGCGCTGGCGAATAACGAAGTGAAGTTGTTGATCAACGGCGACGCGACCTTCGCTGCGATCTTTGAAGCCATCAGCCAGGCGAAAGAAACCGTGCTGATTCAGTTCTTCATCATTCACGACGACGAACTGGGGCGCAGGCTACAGAATCTGTTGCTGGAAAAAGCCGCTGAAGGCGTGGCGATCTACGTGCTCTACGACCGCATCGGCAGTCATGCCTTACCCGGCAGCTACAGCGAAAAATTACGCGCCGGTGGCGTGCAGATCAAAGCTTTTGCGACGCGCAGTGGTTGGCTGAACCGTTTCCAGATCAACTTCCGCAACCATCGCAAGATAGTAGTCGTCGACGGCGAACAAGGCTTTCTCGGCGGGCATAACGTCGGCGACGAGTACGTCGGTCTCAAGCCGCCGCTCGCACCGTGGCGCGACACCCATGTGCAAGTGATTGGTCCGGTGGTCGCGTGCTTGCAGGAATCGTTTGCCGAAGACTGGTTCTGGGCCACGCGGGAATTGCCACCGCTGAGCCTTCCCGAGTCATTCCCGGAAGACGGCGTGCTGTGCCAGTTGCTCGCCAGCGGCCCGGCCGACGCCCAGGAAACCTGCTCGCTGTTCTTTGTCGAAGCTATTCATTCGGCAACCGAACGGGTGTGGATCACCAGCCCTTATTTCATTCCGGATGAGGCCGTATCGGCGGCATTGCGCCTGGCGGTATTGCGCGGTGTCGACGTGCGGCTGTTGCTGCCTTCGCGCCCCGATCACTACATCGTCTACCTCGCCTCAAGCCTGTTTGCGTTTGAAGCGGTGCGTGCTGGCGTGCGGGTATTTCGGTACTTGCCGGGTTTCCTGCACCAGAAAGTGGTGCTGGTGGACAACGAGATCAGCGCCATCGGCAGCGCCAATCTGGACAACCGTTCTTTCCGTCTGAATTTCGAATTGATGCTGCTGACGGTGGACAGCGACTTCGCCAGCGAAGTGGAACACATGCTCAACGACGACTTCGCCCAGGCCCATGAAATCTCGATTCAGGAGAGCCGTGAAACTCACCATCTGCAACAACTGGGCATGCGCATCGCACGATTGATTTCGCCGATTCTGTAGGCGACGCAAAAACTTGTGGGACCGGATTCATCCGGGAAGAGGGTCGTACATTCAACAAATATGTGTCGACTGGAAAGCCGTCTTCCCGGATAAATCCGGTCCCACAGATTTAACCCGTTACCGATAAATATCCTCCCGCGTCCAGGGCAATTCGTGCCTGCCATCGGTATAAGGTTTTACCGCGAGGATCTGATGCAGATTGATCCAGCCACGGGCGAATGCGTAGGAACAACCGGCCAGGTACAGACGCCAGATCCGCAGGGTTTGCTCGGGCACCATCGCCGCAGCTTGGTCGAGCCTGGCTTCCAGTCGCGAGCTCCAATGCCCCAGCGTCTTGGCGTAGTGTAGGCGCAAGCTTTCCACGTCCACCACCTCCAGGCCCGTTTCGCTGATGTGGGCGCTGATTTGCGACACGTGCGGTAACTCGCCATTAGGAAACACATAGCGGCCGATGAACTCACCAGCGCCCCGCCCAACCGGACGGCCGTCGGTGTGCTTGGCGGTGATCCCGTGATTCATCACCAGCCCACCCTCGCGCACCGCGCCAAACAGCCGCTGGGCGTACAACTCAAGGTTGGCGTGGCCGACGTGCTCGAACATGCCGACGCTGACGACTTTATCGAAGCGACCGTCCTGGGGCAGGTCGCGATAATCGAGCAGTTGCAGATCTACCTTGTCCTGCAAGCCTTCGGCTTTGACGCGCTCGCGTCCCAGCTCCAGTTGTTCGCGGCTCAAGGTAATACCGAAGACTTTCACGCCGTACTCACGCGCAGCAAAACGCGCCAACCCGCCCCAGCCGCAACCGACATCCAGCAGATACTCGCCGGGCTTGAGCCGCAGCTTGCGGCACAGGTGATGAAACTTGTCTTGTTGCGCCTGTTCCAGCGATTCTTCGCCGGTCTTGAAGTAGGCGCAGGAATAGACCATCTCTTTGTCCAGCCAGAGCTGGTAAAAATCATTGGAAAGGTCGTAGTGATAGGAAATCGACGCGGCATCGGTGGCTTTGTCGTGTTGCGTCGACGAGTGGAATTCGCCGTCTTCATCGTCGACCAGCGCCTGGCTGAGTTCGTCACAGACCCTGACCACTTCACTGATCGAGCCCTCCATCTCCAGCCGGCCTTCGACAAACGCACTGCCGAGCAGACCAAGGCTTGGATGAGTGAATTCGGACACCAGCCGGGGATCCTTGACGACAATGGTGACGCTGGGCGCAGGTCCCAGATCCAGCTCATGGCCGTCCCAGAGCTTGAGGCGCAGCGGTAAATGAAGATTCTGTAAGGCCGGTGGAAGTTGCGCGAGCATTTGAGTTAACCCCCTGATCCAGAAACTCGAAAAGGGTAGTCCAATTCCAGCCCGGATTAACGGGCTGAAAGGCTATAGGCTTTATAGCAAAACTATAAAAATCGACTTCCGGGAACGGCCTTGTGCCCACTGATACGAGCCCACATTGCAGCCTTGTATTGAACACCCTTACCTTGAATGACCTCTAATTTGTAACAGAGTTCTTCAAAGCTCAAGCGAATTTTTATACTTAGCCTACTGCTCTAGCTCAAGCCTTTGCGCTAACCCAAGGTTTTTTCAGGCCTGTGGCGTTGTATCCAACTTTAGTAGCGGCTCCTGAAAACGCAACAATCTGCCCGCGTTTCCCAGCACCAGCAGCGTACTCAGATTGTGCAGAATGGCGGCGACCATCGCCCCTGCCGCGCCCAACAGACCAAAGGCTGCGAAAGCAACGATGGCCAGCGTCCAGCCCAGACCGATAATCACGTTGACTTGCAGGGTTCGCCGACACTGGCGGCTCAAACGCACGCACGTGCCCAGGCGGCGCAGGTCGCTGCCGATCAGCACGATATCCGCCGAAGCCAGCGCAATATCGGCGCCGCCCGCGCCCATGGCTACGCCGACGACTCCGGCCTTGAGGGCCAGCGAATCGTTGATGCCGTCGCCCACCACCATGGGCCGGAAGCCACTGGCGATTTCGCCCCGTACCCGGGTGAGTTTGTCTTCCGGCAATGCCTGGGATTCCACATCGGCGATGCCGACTTCCAGCGCCAGGCTGTCGGCCACGGTTTTGCGGTCCCCGGTCAGCAGCAGTTGCCGCCCCATGCCCAGTTCCCGCAGCTCAGCCAAAGCAAAACGCGCTTCCGGCTTGAGGCTGTCGGCGAGTAACAGCCAGGCAAGGAACACTCCGTCCATTGCCAGGCCAGCGATAGGTCCGTCGTGATTGGGCACAGCTGAAGTCGGGATGTTCAGTTGCTCGAACAGCTCGGGACGCCCCAGCGCTGCTTCGCCGTGTTCAGTGAACGCGATTACGCCCAAACCTTGCCGCTCACGAATATCGCTCAATACCAGCAGTTGATCCTTGCTCACCAGACCAGCCAGCGCGCGGCTGACCGGGTGACTGCTCGCCGAGCCTAGACTGGCCGCAAGGGGCAGCAAGTCCGGACGCTCGACGCCGACGGCCTGCACGGACTCAAGGCGCAGCGTGCCAAACGTCAGCGTGCCGGTTTTATCCACCACCAGCGAAGTCAGATCGGCCAGCTCTTCGAGAAATGCCGAGCTGCGAATCAGAATCCCGTGACGCGCCGCCACGGCAATTCCGGCAATGGCCGTCGCCGGAGCCGACAACACCAGGGCGCACGGACAAGCCGCCACCAATACCGCCAACATGGCCTGGGCATTGTTGGTGATGAACCAGGTCACAGCGGCAATCAGCAACACCAAGACCATGTAGCTACCGGCGTAACGTTCCAGCAGCCGGGTGATCGGCGGCTTGGAGCGCTCGGCGCTTTGCATCAGCGCGATCACTTTGCCCAGCGTCGATTCATTGCCGATGCGTGTCACTTGGATGCGCAGCAAGCCGTCGAGGTTAATCGCCCCACCGAACACTTCGATGCCCGCCCTCGCCTCCAGCGGTACGGATTCGCCTGTGATTGGCGCGGTGTCGAGACTGGCCTGCCCGGAAATCACCATGCCGTCGGCGGGTACGCGATCCCCGGCGCGGACTTCCACTTGATCCCCGGCCACCAGCGTCGAGTTATCCACTTCGCGGATGCTGCCATCGGCGTCGATCAGCCGCGCATGGCTGCGGGTCAAACGGCCCAGCGCCTGAATCGCTTCCTGCGAGCCAATCACGCTGCGCTCTTCCAGCACATGACCAAAGATCATGATGATCGGCAGCAAGGCGGCGGTCATCAAATCGCCAGTAGCCCACGCGCCGAGCATGGCCAGTGCGATCAGCTGATCGGTGATGCCGTGCAGGCTCGGGTGACGCAGGCTGTGCCAACCGGCGCTGACCACGGGAATCGCCACCAGCAGCGATGCCGCGCCCAGCAGCAACTGACTGACGCCGGTTTGCTCCGGCGCCACAAAGCGCCAGACCAACCCGAGCCCGAGCAGACCCAGGGCCAGCATCGCCAAGGTCAGTTGCCGGGCCGCGCTGCGTTGTTCCGCGCCGCTGAGCATGCTGCCCGCAGGTTGCGGCGCGGCGTGGCTGTGATCGTGAACGGCTTCGCCAGTCATTTTTCTGCTCCCTGAATAATCAGGCGGGAATCATCTTTGGGATCGACCGTGGTCACGGAACCTGCCTGACCGAGAATCTTCGGCACTCGTTCGCGATAGATGCGTTGCAGCAAACCGGGGTCGCTCTGGTTCTGGATCGACTGCGCGAGGCTGGTCACCGTGGCAGTGTCGGTCTGGGCCTTGGCCAAACGCTCCGAAGCCTGAGCATGGGCGACTTGCAACGTGCGGTCGGCTTGCTGATTGGCGGACTGATTGAGCTTTTCCGCGTCATTGCGCGCGTTGGCAACGGCTTGATCTGCCAACTGGCTGGCAGTCAGCACAGCGTTGAAGGCATTGACCGCCGCCGTGGGCAGACTCGATTGCACATCGACCCGCGCGACTTCGATGCCGATGCCCACGCCAGTAGCATTGAGTTCAGCCAGGCGCTGATTGATGCCGCGCACCAGATCGCCGCGCAGACGTTCCCGGCGCTCGGCGGCCTTGCTGTCAGCGGTGACCAGCTCGGGCCGGGCAACCAGAATCGTGTCCAGATCTCTGGCGGCCGTCAGCGCCACGGCACTGCGATTGACCAAGCGATCCAGCGCCGGCAAGACATGATCGCCTTGCAGCACGAACGCGTAAGGGTCGGTCACCTTGTAGTACACCGTGACGTCCAGCTGTA
This sequence comes from Pseudomonas sp. DSP3-2-3, assembly GCF_049898225.1. Lineage (NCBI taxonomy): Bacteria > Pseudomonadati > Pseudomonadota > Gammaproteobacteria > Pseudomonadales > Pseudomonadaceae > Pseudomonas > Pseudomonas sp. DSP3-2-3. Next base: position 110,881 of record NZ_JAFCXH010000019.1, read on the forward strand.
CGACACCGGCGTCACCGGTCAACAGAAAACCGGAACCCGCCAGGGCATCGCTCATCGGCGCCGCAAAACTCGCGACCCGATCGGCCTGTACTGCCTGGAACGAACGCAGCAGCGTTTCGACCCGACGTTCGATGACTCGATCCGCCGAAGGCAGTAACACGACCTGCTCGAACGGCTGCGGCCACGCGGTCAGCAAACCGGCGTTCTGGATTCGTTCCAGCGCGCCGAGCCGCAACACCACCGCACGATTCTGCGGATCGATTTGCCGCACGTTGGACAACGCCCAGCCCAGCGCAGCCAGCAAGGTGACGCCGTACAGCGCAATAAACGCCAGACGACTGGCTTGCAGCCACGGGCTGTTCACCGGTGGCCGCTGGTTGTCCGCAGCGTCAGGCGCTACATGCTCGCTCATGGCTGCAATCCGCTTTTAGCGTCGAGCGTGGGCGGGCCGTCGATCAGCACCCGGAACGGCGCGGCGTCGGTGCGCAGAATCAACTTGGTGCCCGGCGTAACGATGGTGCCCAGCGTGTCCAGCGAACGCAGCAGGTTGTACAGCTGCGGCGAACCCGCGTAGGCACGGCCGTAAATCTGCGCGGCCTCGACCCGGGATTGCGCTTCGATGTCCGCCGCCTTGACCGTCGCATCCGCCTCGACAATGCGCGCGTCGCGTTCGGCAGCCGAGCGAATCTGCGCCGCTTCGCGCTTGCCCACGGCGGTCCGTTCAGTGGCGATGGTTTCGCGCTCGGCGCGCATCCGGTCAACCGTGGCGTTGAGAGTTACCGAAGGCAATGTCAGACGCTCGACGCCGACTTGCAGGACGCGCACGCCGTAAGTCGTAAGCAACTGCTGATCGATCTGCTGCCGCAACTGGTTTTCGAAATCGGCAATCCGCACCTGGCTGGCATCGGTATTGACCAGACTCGACAGATCGAAGCTGCTGGCGGTGGTTTCCAGCGCCGAGCCGACGAACGTGCGGATCTGGCGGGCGGCTTCGTCCGGCTGGTTTTGCACGGCGCGCATGAAGCGCTGCACGTTGTCCGGATCACCTTGAACCTGCCAGGCCACATAAGCCTGAACGATGATGCGCAGGCCATCGCGCGTACCGACGTCCTGCAGGCCGCTGGAAGTCGTGCGCAGGCGCAAATCCACGGGAATCGTGGCCTCGAACGGCGCCGGCCAGCGCCAGCTCAGGCCCGGCTCCAGCAACACGCGGGATGGATTGCCGAAGCGCGTGATGACCGTGGCTTCGCCCGAGCGGACTTGCACCAGGCTGGCCGCCGCGACTGCGAAAGCAATCAACACCGCCGCCAATGCCGCTCGCCGCCAGGGGAACGCCGCAGGACCTGCGTCTTCGCCAGGGTGATGCCCGTGATGATGGCCGCTGTGATCGTGTCCGGCGTGATCGTGATGATCGTGGTTATGAAACAGACTCAAGGGTCGACTCCTTATTGAACGGCTTTACTCGGCGCCGTTGGGTCTGCCGGTAGAGTGAAAGTACGCAGGTCGATGGTCGGCGCATTGTTCGCGCCGCCCAGACGGTGATCGAGCACCAGCAATTTGGCGTGGGTCAGGCCCTGGCTCAATTGGGTCAGGTATTGCTCCAGCAGAAAGGCTTGCCCGGCCTTGGCGAAACCCTGGCGCTCGGCACTGAAGCGCAGGTCCGCGCCTTGCGCCGTGGCCATGACTTCCCGGGCATTGGCCGTGGCCTGATCGTGAGCAATGCTGGCGTTTAGCTGCGCCACGTTGGCCTTGTCACTGGCCGCGCCGCGCTCCCGGGAAATCAGCGCCTGGGCACTGATCTGTGCGGCTTGCACCGCGTGATAGGCATTGGCAGCGCCCGCTGGCGGATGAATGGCTTCCACCACCGTGGCGAGGATTTCCACGCCGCTGTCCAATTGCTTGAGATCGGCCTGCACCGCCTTGCCAATGTCGTCGGCCAGACCGGCGCGTTGTTCGCCCAGCAGCTCGTCGAGGGTTCGCGAAGCAAAGTCATGCACCAGCACCCGGCTGGCGGTGCTGCGGATCAAAGTCGGCACATCGGCGGCGTTATAGGTCGCGGCCATCGCCGCTTGATCAGTCAGGCCAATGCGGTAGACGAAACGCACGTCCATGTTGACGATCTGGAAGCCCTGCTTGGCTCCGGCGCTGCTGGCGATCACCTGGGATTTCTCGTTGATGTGGCTGGCGTCCCACAACCGGTTGGCGGTCAGCGGCGGTGGGCCTTCAGCGGGGTCTTGCACCTGTTCCTGGGCGCCGGAATCGGAAACACTGGTCGCCAGCTCATGCACTACGCCGTTTTCCACCGCGATTACCCGTCCGAACGGCCAGGGCAATCCGGCATGCAGGCCGGGGCCGAAAACCTCCACCGGTTTGCCGAAGCGCTCGTAGATGCCTCGGCCTTGCATGGGGATTTCATGAACCCCGCTCAGCACCCAACCCAGCGCCACTACTACCGCCAGCACCGGAAGAAAGGCGCGACGCATGTAGGTAAACGCCCAGATCTGCCGCAGATCGATGCCGAAACGGTTATGCAATTCATGTTGCAGCGCCAACAGCGGCTGTGGCGGCCAGCGCAGCAGACCGGCGACAAAACTGCTGGCAGTCAGGCGCGGCTCAATGCGCACGTTGCGCGGGCTGAATAACGACAGCGCGGCGCGCAGCAGGAATTCGACCGCTATCAATCCCGGCAGCAGACCGATCAACACCGTCAGTCGCGCCGGCCACACGCGGTCGGCACTGGAGAAAAACAGACACAGCGCGCCGACCAGCAACACCGCAATCGCTACACGGGTCAGCTGCGCCAGTTGCCCGGCTTCAGGCCATTCGGCGGCAAGCTCGGAACTGAACTGTCGCTCAAGCACCAACAAGCCAAACGCCAGCAACAGAATCGCGCCGCCCGCAAGATTACCGAGCTGCGAGAGATTGCTGCCCGGCAGCGTCAGGTTCCAGACCAGCTGGATGCTGATCAACGCCAGCAACGCCCAGCCGCCGAGCCATAACGTCGACTTGCCAATCTGCGCCACCAGCGATGTTCCGCTGCCGCTGATGCGCGCCAACAGCCGCTCGTACCAGCCGGTCTCTTCTGTCAGGTTTTGCTTGATGACCCGCGGAGCAACGCTGCCAAGTGCCCGCGCGCGCCACAAAGCAACGCCATGGGCCGATTGCAACCCGCCAGCGAGCAGCAATAATGCAGCGGCGCCAGTGGTCAGCACCGCAGTCCACAAGGAGTTGGGCGAGAACAGATCAACGAACAACGACAACACCAACCCGGCGCCGCCCAAACCAGCGGCCAGCCACATCAGCCGCGAAAGCCGCGCCGCCTGCACCGCCGCCCTCTGAAACCTCGGCAAGCCATCCAGCCTGTCGTGCTCAACATCCAGATCAACCCGCATCACTACCCCAAAACTCACTGAATATTGCTGTCATGGATTCACTGCACCTAAACCGGCTGCGCAGGAGCGTTACGATATAACAGAAATGGTGAAATTTTTGTTCGGCTTTGGATTCACCAACAAAGAGGAGTCGCGAGAACTACCAGAATGTTCCTACAAAAAATTCGGCCTGATACCTACTTACACGCTAGGCGTCTACACGCAAAGTTCTGCCTTTCCCCAGGCCAAGGACTCGCCCATGCTCACCCCCGCCAACCAAGCCACCTTCACGCTGGATATCCCGGGAGTTGAGCATCAGCTTCGCGTGCTGAGTTTTACCGCCAAAGAGGCCGTCAGCCGGCCTTTCAGCGTGCGTATCGAACTGGTCAGCGAGCGGGCCAATCTTGCGCTGGAAGACCTGCTGCATCGGCAGGCTTTTCTGGCCTTTGACGCCATGGGCAATGGCCTGCACGGGCAGATCAGCGAGATCGCCCAGGGCGATTCCGGCAAGCGTTTCACCCACTATTTCGTCCGCTTGGTGCCCAATCTGCTGCGCCTGGAACATCGACACAATCAGCGGATTTTCCAGAACCAGAGCGTGCCGGAGATCATCGCCCTGGTGCTCAAGGACCACGGCATTCTCGCTGACGACTTCACGTTTCGCCTGAACAGCAAAAGCTGCCCGCCGCGCGACTATTGCACCCAGTACCGCGAAACCGACCTGCATTTCGTGCGCCGCCTGTGTGAAGAAGAGGGCCTGTCCTTCCACTTTGAGCACAGCCGCGACCGGCACCTGCTGATCTTCGCCGACGACCCTGTCGCACTGCCGAACCTGAAAAAGCCTACGGTTTACCTGCAAGGCAACGGACTGGTGGCCGAAACACCGGTGATCAACGCCTTCAGCGTGCGCCTCGCCACCCGCACCGGCAAAGTCAGCCGCCAGACCTATGATTTCGAGCAGCCCGGGATCGACATGCGGGCCAGTGCAAAGCTGACGGACGGGCGCGTGGATCTTGAGGACTACCGCTATCCGGCATCCTTCAATGACCGGCAGGTCGGCGCGCGCCAGGCGCAAGTCGTGCTGGAACGGCATCGCAGCGACTATCAACTGGCCAGCGGCAAAAGCAATCAACCGACGCTGCGCAGCGGTCATCTGCTGACCCTCGCCGAACATCCCCGTGAGGACTGGAATGCCCAGTGGCTGCTGGTTTCCGTGGTTCATGAAGGCAAACAGCCGCAGGTGCTGGAAGAGTACAGCGACCGCGCAGCTCAGCCGGGCGAGTTCAGCCAGGGCTATCAAAACCGTTTCGAAGCGATTCCCGGTTTGGTGCCGTTTCGCCCGCCACTCAAGCACCCCAAACCGCGCATCCTCGGCAGCCAGCACGCCATCGTCAGCGGCCCGCCGGGCGAAGAAATCCATTGCGATGCGTACGGCCGGGTCAAGGTCAAGTTCTACTGGGACCGCGAAGGCGTGCAAAACGAACACGCCAG
>NZ_JAFCXH010000020.1:0-114797 GCF_049898225.1 Pseudomonas sp. DSP3-2-3
TGGTCTGGCTGCGCGACTCGCCTTGGATGTAGGCCATAACGAAAAAATGCCCCGTATCTTTCGATACGGGGCATTTTCCTAAACCTTCGGGCGGATTGCTAGGTTTTCACACAGTCTGTACGGGCCGTTTTTTATTTCCAGCGTCGCCAGGCGCTCAAGGGCCTCGGTGCTGCGCTGGAACCATCCCAACAGATAGTCCGCCAGAACCTGAATGCGCTTGGGTAATTCGCCTTCATAGGGATGCACCAGAAACAGCGGCAAAATGCTCGTCTGGTAATCGCGAAACAGCCAGTGCAAGCGCCCGTCGTTGATCTCGGCATGCACCATGTAGGACGGCAGACGCGCGATGCCTGCGCCAACCAGCGCGGCTTTCTTCAACAGGCCATAGTGATTGCTGGCGAATGCACCGTTGACCTGAATACGGGTCAGTTGATGATTCTGGTGATACAGCCATTCGTGACGGCCGTTGTAATGACTGTTGAGCAGACACTTGTGCGTGACCAGTTCATGAGGCGTATGCAACTGGCCGTACTGCTCAAGGTAAGCGCTACTGGCGCAAGTCAATTCCTGAATAGCCAGCAATGGCTTGGCAATCAGGCGCTCGTCGGGGGCGACATACGAGCGTATTGCCAAATCAAAGCCATCGCGGCGCAGGTCACGAAAACTGTTGTTGAGGTCCAGCTCAATCGTCACTTGCGGGTATTTTTCGGAGAACTCCATGAGCAGGCCGTCGAAGAAGGTTTCCCCCAAGGAAACCGGGGTGGTCAGGCGAACTTGACCAACCATGTCATCGCGCATCAGCGCGACGATATTCCGCGCCCTATTCATGCTGGCCAGTAGCTGTTGTGCCTGGGGCAGCAAGGCTGCGCCGGCGGAGGTCAGATTGAGGCTGCGGGTGCTGCGATGCAGCAGCATGACCGAATAGGCCTCCTCCAGATGACTGATGCGCTTGGACAAATAGCCCTTACTGCAGCCCATGCGCGCCGCCGCAGCGGTGAAGCTACCGGCATCGATCAACACAGCGAACGCCGCCAGGTCGTCTATTTCACTCACTATCGTTTCCTTATGAGAACCAAAGGTTGCCTATTAGCGCTCTTATCGACCGCAATTAGTCCACCTAAACTTCGTGCTCAACTTCCTTGAATGACTTGCTTGGAGCAGCACGATGAAAATCTTATTGATTGGTGCAAGCGGTACGGTCGGTTCGGCAATTGCCGACGAGTTGGCGCCGCGCCACGAAATTGTGCGGATCGGCCGCAACAGTGGCCAGGAACGCGTCGATATTAGTGACAGCGCTTCAATCCGGAAACTGTTCGAACGGATAGGCCGCTTCGATGCGCTGGTCTGTGCGGCCGGAAATGTGAACTTCGTCCCGTTGGCCGACATGAAAGAAGCCGACTTCACCCTCGGCTTGCAGGACAAATTGATGGGCCAGGTCAACTTGCTGCTCATTGGCCGCGAGTTTGCCAATGACGGAGCTTCATTCACCTTCACCACCGGCATCCTCAGCCATGACCCGATTCACTCGGGCGCATCGGCCAGTCTGGTCAATGGCGCCATCGATGCATTCGTGCGCGCGGCAGCCATCGAAATGCCACGCGGCATGCGGGTCAATTCGGTGAGCCCGAATGTCCTGGTGGAAGCCATGGGCAGCTATGCGCCTTATTTCCGTGGCTTCAAACCGGTTCCCGCAGCCGAGGTTGCGCTGGCCTACGCGAAAAGTGTCGAAGGCCTACAGACCGGTCAGACCTACCGCGTTGGCTAACTGCCCCTTGTGATGGCGCGACAGGCTGAGTAACGTGGCGGCACTTGTCTGGAGACCATCCCATGTTTGCTGCCCGTTCCATTGTGTTGTTTGCCCTGCTGCCGCTGTTTGCCGGATGCCAGATGCTCGGCGCCAAGCCCGAGTCGTCGGTATCCAAGGCGAACTGGACGCGCATGCAGGGTTCGTTGAGCGGCGAAGGCGGCAAGCTGATGTTTCAGCCGTGTAATGAACAACGCCGCTTCGTGGTCAAGGACGTCGGCAATACCGGCGTATTGCAGGAATCCGCTGCGTTGGCTGACAACTCCGGCAAGGTCTTCGCTGACTTGCGTGGCAGCTTCGTCGCCGGTAAAGCCACCAACAGCGACGGCCAACTCGACCTGCAACAGCTCTATCGCGTGGAGCGCGCCGGCCAGGCCTGCGACGACCCGAATTTCAAACGCCTGAACCTGCACGTCAACGGCAACAAACCGGCCTGGAACGTCAATGTCAGCGGCAAAGGCATGGTCATCGAGCGCCTGGGCAAAGAGCCGATTGCCGTGCCTTACCTCGAAGAACAACTGCCGGACGGACGTTTCAGCGTCAGCAGCGAAGCCAACGGCCAGACCATGGAACTGTGGGTTGCGCCACAGCGTTGCGTCGACAGCGTCACCGGCGCCGTGCAACACCTGACCGCCGAACTGCGCCTCAATGGCCAGACCCAGCGCGGTTGCGGGTATTACGGTGGCGGGCGCAATGACTAAAGTGGAAGCAAACGTGCGGGAGTGAGTTTGTGTGGGAGCGAGCTTGCTCGCGAAGGCGTCATGCCTGTCGGCTGATATGTCGACAGCAAATACGTTCGCGGGCAAGCCTCGCTCCAACGGTCTTGGTTTGCATCGCGACTTATCCTCAATGTGGCTTATAATCGCCGGTTCTTGTAGCGCTGTCGGGCTGAACCTGCGGCCCGGAAACTGGATCCCTTCATGTTACGAATCACCGAACTCAAGCTGCCGATCGATCACCCGGAAGAAGACCTGCGACCTGCACTCTTGCAGCGCCTGGGCATCGCCAGCGAAGAACTGCTCGACTTCACGCTGTTCAAGCGCAGCTACGATGCGCGCAAGAAGTCGTCCGAGCTGTGCTTCATTTACACCATCGATTTCCAGGTCCGCGACGAAGCTGCGCTGCTGCTCAGGCTCGCCGATGACCGCCATCTCAATCCAGCGCCGGATATCAGTTACAAAGTCGTGGGTCATGCACCTGAAGGGCTGACCGAGCGCCCTGTGGTAGTCGGCTTCGGACCCTGCGGGATCTTCGCCGGACTGCTGCTCGCGCAGATGGGCTTCAAGCCGATCATCCTCGAACGCGGCCGCGAAGTTCGCCAGCGCACCAAAGACACCTGGGGCCTGTGGCGCAAGAACGTCCTCAACCCGGAGTCCAATGTGCAGTTCGGCGAGGGTGGTGCCGGTACATTCTCTGACGGCAAGCTCTACAGCCAGATCAAAGACCCGAAATTCCATGGTCGCAAGGTGCTGCACGAATTCGTCAAAGCCGGCGCGCCGGAAGAAATCCTCTACGTCAGCAAACCGCACATCGGCACCTTCCGCCTGACCGGCGTGGTGGAAACCATGCGCGAAGAGATCAAGGCCCTCGGTGGCGAAGTCCGCTTCGAGCAGCGCGTGACTGACGTGCTCATCGATAACGGTCAGATGCAAGGCGTGGTGCTCGACAGCGGCGAACGCATCGAGTCCCGCCACGTGATCCTCGCTCTGGGCCACAGCGCCCGCGACACCTTCCGCATGTTGCACAGCCGTGGCGTGTACATGGAAGCCAAGCCGTTTTCGGTAGGATTCCGCATCGAACACCCGCAATCGCTGATCGACCGCGCGCGGCTAGGCAAATATGCCGGTCACCCGAAGCTGGGCGCTGCCGACTACAAACTGGTGCATCACGCCAGGAATGGTCGCTCGGTATACAGTTTCTGCATGTGTCCAGGCGGCACCGTCGTTGCAGCGACTTCCGAGCCCCATCGGGTGGTCACCAACGGCATGAGCCAATACTCGCGCAATGAACGCAACGCCAACTCAGGCATCGTCGTCGGCATCACGCCGGAAGATTATCCCGGCGGACCGCTGGCGGGCATCGAGTTGCAGGAACGCCTGGAATCCCACGCTTATGTTCTCGGTGGCAGCACCTACGAAGCTCCGGCGCAACTGGTCGGCGACTTCATTGCGGGCAAAGCGTCCAGCGCACTGGGCAGCGTCGAACCGTCGTACAAACCCGGCGTAAAACTGGTGGATCTGGCCGATGCCCTGCCCGCCTATGCCATCGAAGCCATTCGTGAAGCATTGCCGGCGTTCGACAAACAGATCAAAGGCTTCGCCTTGCACGATGCGATCCTGACCGGCATCGAAACCCGCACGTCGGCGCCACTGCGCATCACGCGCGGGGAAACCATGCAGAGCCTGAACATCAAGGGCCTGTATCCGGCCGGTGAAGGCGCGGGCTATGCGGGTGGGATTTTATCCGCAGGCGTCGATGGAATACGCATCGCTGAGGCGCTGGCGAGGGATATGTTAGGTATCGAGATTTAACGTTTCAGAGACAAATTCGGAACTATCCTACTACATATAAAGAAATAGTCTGACAGCCATAACTGACGCTGCCGACAGACTTGGAAACACTCTAATTCATCCAGTTTTTTTATAACAAAAACGAATATAACTTTTGTTTTAACAACTGGAAGTACGGGTTAGGGTGTCGCTCCTATTGTCCAAGAATGGAGCGCGAATCTTGCCTCTACGTAGCCCTGTCACCCGTTTTTTTCAGCTTGAAGCGGCTGGCGGCTTATTGCTGATTGCCGCCGCCGCTCTGGCGCTCATCATCAACAACTCCCCTTTGTCCTGGCTGTATAACGCTTTTCTCGACGTTCCGGTTGTCGCCCAGATCGGCGCGATAAAAATCGCCAAACCGCTGTTGCTGTGGATCAACGATGGCCTGATGGCGTTGTTCTTCTTGTTGATCGGCCTGGAAGTCAAACGTGAAGTCCTGGAAGGCCATCTTTCCAAACCTTCGCAGATTGTCCTGCCCGGCGCGGCGGCCATTGGCGGCATGGTCATTCCAGCGCTGATCTACTGGGCGCTGAACAAGGACGACCCCACCGCCCTGAGCGGCTGGGCGATCCCGATGGCCACCGACATCGCATTCGCCCTCGGCGTCCTTGCCCTGTTGGGCAAGCGCGTGCCGGTGTCGCTCAAGCTGTTCCTGATGACCCTGGCGATCATCGATGATCTGGGCGCCATCGTGGTTATCGCGCTGTTTTACTCCGGCGAGCTGTCGAACCTGTCGCTGATTCTCGCGGCGGCGTCCATCGTGTCGTTAATCGTCATGAACAGACTCGGCGTGGTAAAGCTTGGGCCTTACCTGCTGATCGGCCTGCTGCTGTGGGTCTGCGTACTCAAGAGCGGCGTGCATGCGACCCTGGCTGGCGTAGTGCTGGCGTTCTGCATTCCACTGCGCACCCGCAACGAAGAATCCTCGCCACTCCTTACTCTGGAACACGCGCTGCACCCCTGGATCGCCTACGGCGTCCTGCCGCTGTTCGCCTTCGCCAACGCCGGGGTATCCCTGAGCGGCGTGACTCTGGAGAGCTTCACCCACCCGGTACCCATGGGCATTGCGGCAGGTTTGCTGCTGGGCAAAACCCTCGGCGTCTTCGGCCTGACATGGCTGGCCATCAAGCTGGGCATCGCAACCCTGCCCCAAGGCGCCAATTGGGGACAAGTGCTGGGCGTATCGATCCTGTGCGGCATCGGTTTCACCATGAGCCTGTTCGTTGGCTCCCTGGCTTTTGAACCGGGCAGCAGCGCTTATGCCGGGGTTGACCGAATGGGCATTCTTACCGGGTCGATACTGGCGGCGTTTATAGGGTATGGGGTGATGGTGGTTACCAGCCGGAGGAATCAGGGGCGGTAAACGAACTTTAGTTCCGCGCTCAAGGCGAACAAGTGTCTCGGATATCGGGGCACTTGTAGCCGATTTCATACACATTATGCAGACAGGTCGCACGGCCGGTTCAGGTCATGGGTTTATCGGGTTTGCCGCTATAGAAGGGGAATGCAAAAGCATAAAACTGACTTAAGCAGGATGAACCTATGTCTTCCACCATTACACCCTTCGCCAACCCGCAACAACACGCATTTGTAGCCCCACGGTATCGTCCTGGCCTTGACTACTGGCAATCCATCAAACAGGATTATCAAACCGGACTGACAGAAGGGACAATTACACCCGAGCGGGAAGAAGTCTATAAGTCACTGCTTTCTACAGAGGGTTTCAAGTACACCACCGTTCGCGCCCCCTATAACAAAATAGGTTTGCACGCATCTCCAGAAGCCGTCGAAAATCTCTCTCCCGAAATAAGCGATAAACTGGCCACGTCACTAGGTCACTACGAAGACGATGCCGTATACACCCTCAACTGGATGATGAATTTGAGGATGGAGCAAATGCAGGATATATTTACTGGTTTCAAAGACCAGTTGCGTGTATGCCTGCCTGATCTGGCTGATAAAAATTTTGGATTCACCGTCAATGAACATGGGATCCTGGAGGTGACTTCACCGGAAGGTGCGCTGACTGAAAAAGAGATCAACCAACTGAACGGCTGGCTCAATGATCTGGACGATTTTAAAGAACTGACCTTTGAACATGCAAAACTGGTTGTTCACAGCCTGAAGCACGTACCAGAGTTGACCAAATATGACGGTATTGTCACGCTGAAAAATATCTACAAATTTGTTGATTACGGTTTACTGCTTAAAAATGGCGGCACCAGCCCGGCAAGAGGATTCTCGTGGGTGGAGCAATTACAGGTGCAAGGTGAAAAAATTCTTGAACAGCAGCAAGCCGAGAGCAAATCGAAAAAATAACGCGCATTGCAGAAAGCAGCGCGCATACGGGTATGCGTCCGGCTCAAGAACTCTTAAATCAATACAGCAACCACTGCTTGCAGATATGTCCAAAGGTATTATCAATGGTCCCTGAACTCCATCGGTAACCTCGATCATCGTCCTCCAGTTTTGCGATCAATCGGCCCGGGTTATACCTGAGATTCCACCACCGTTTTAACGTCCCGTTACCAGTAGAAAACGTGTTGGAGACCATACTGCCTTCACAGACGGGCAAGGCAATCGTGGCTACAGCCCGACCATCGACAGCGGTGTATACGTCGACTTTTTCTGCAACTCCAACTTCTATACTTGCCTTGGCACCTTCCAGGGGATATCCGGTTGAATCATGAATATGGATAGACCAGTTTACTTCCCGAAACGCTTGAAAGATTCCGGCATACAGCGGGAGACCTTGGGCGTCACTTCTAATCAAATCCGCGCTGGCATGATAAGGGGCAGAACCAAATCGAAATTCATAAGCACGGGACATCGTACTGCTGTTCGGACGCTTGAACACCCTGATCAACACTTCATCCCCGGGCCTCAGGTTATCGAAAATATGAACACCGTTAGCCGGCAGCAACTGCCAGACATCTCCGGCTTTATATTCATAAGCAACCCCTGGTGGCCAGCTTGCCGGACGCGTCCCCCTGAACATCACATTCTGCCCACGTACCGCCGTAAAACTATAATATTTTACCTTCGCATTGTTTTGCAGAAAGCCGTTAAAGCCATTCAACCTATCCGCTAAAATAATTGGCTGCACCGCATCTTGCGCCACCACCGTTGTATCATTCAGATTTTGCGCAGCCACAGCATTTCCCATTTCGCCAAGAAGTGCGAGTGCAATAGGCATATACATCACGTGCTTTTTGAACAAAAATTTACTCACAATCCAGATTCCTTTTTTATTTTAAACCGCCATCTTCGGGCGATAGAAGTCCGCCCCCGCTACGGCCATTGGTTAATCGTTAACAAAGTAATCGCCGACGCATATGAAGCCGCTGGCGGTCAGCTGTTATCAACTGACAACCAGGACATAATCAATCGCACGGCCTGCCGTCAATACTAAACGCGATGATTAATATAAATTAGTTAAGCTATCGATTAATTCCGAAAGCACTTACTCACGCCAGAGCATTTTCCTACATGCAACCAGGTCACTAGCCACTAATCCGCACATCGAATACTCCCGCATAAAATCAAGACAAAAAAATGCCCGTATCAAAAGACACGGGCATTATTTTTTACTTCTTACAGACCCATTCGGACCTGCCGTCAAACCATCAGTGCGCCACCCGACTCGTGCCGTTGACGCTCATGATGCGTACGCGCTCGCCGACGCGGAAGATTTCGTTTTCCTGGACTTGCTGCACGTAGGCGCGCATCGAGCCGTCGTCTTCGCGGACGGTGATTTCCACGCCTTGGGTGCGGGTCAGGCCTTCTTCGGTTGCCGAGCCCAGCAAGCCACCCGCTACCGCGCCAATGACTGCTGCGACGATACTGCCGCGACCGCCACCAATGGCGCTGCCACCCACGCCGCCGACAACCGCGCCAGCGCCTGCACCGATAGGCGTCTTGGTGCCTTCGATCTTGACCGGACGCAGCGACTCGATGGTGCCCAGGCGAACGGTCTGCACTGTCCGCGCTTCGTCACGGGAATAGGAATCGCCGGTCAGATTCGAAGTACAACCGCCCAGTGTCAGCGCCATCGCGGTGAATGAGGCAGCCAACAGAACAGACTTACGCATATCGGTATCTCCAGAGGAACAGGTAGCCATTAGACTCCGCGCAACAGGCGCTGTCACGGCCCCCTCCTCGTTAATTTAAGATCATTCAGGCGTTATACAGCAGCGCCTTCATAGCGGTATGACGACCGGCCGAACGAAAAATTCAAAGAACAGGATCAGGGCGCGAGTCGTTCCCGCATCCACTGGTTATCCTGCAGGCGATAGTTCAAGCGATCATGCAGACGGCTCGGCCGTCCTTGCCAGAACTCGATGCGTTCGGGCAACAACCGGTATCCGCCCCAATGCTCGGGGCAATGTGGCTGAGCGTCGATGAAGCGCTGCTCAGTGGCCTTGATCATGCCTTCCAGCTCGGCGCGATCAGCGATCACCTGGCTCTGCGGCGAAGCCCAGGCGCCGAGGCGACTGCCCAGCGGGCGGACCTGGAAATACGCGTCGGACTCTTCGGGCGTGACCTTGACCACGCGGCCTTCGATACGCACCTGGCGTTCCAGAGTCGGCCAGAAAAACGTCATGGCCGCGAACGGCCGCGCCGCCAGTTGCTGGCCCTTGGCGCTGTCGTAGTTGGTGAAGAAGGTGAAGCCTTGAGTATCAAGACCCTTGAGCAAGAGAATCCGGCAGTGAGGACGCCCGTCCTCGTCCACCGTTGCCAACGTCATGGCATTGGCTTCAACCGGTGCCTGCTCGGTTTTCACCGCTTCGGCAAACCATTGGTGAAACAGGGCAAACGGCTCATCGGGCGACTGCGCTTCAGTCAAGCCATCGCGGGCGTAGTCACGGCGCATATCGGCCAGAGACTGGGTCATGACGTCCATCCTTCGCTGAAAAAAATCCTGGGTCTGACTCGTCCGCTAAAGGGCGAGTCAGACCGGGTACTCAGTTGCTGGCCTGATCCGTTGTGGCCGGCTTCTTCTTCACGGCAGCCTTGGCTGGCGCGGCTTTGGCGGGAGCGGCTTTTTTCGCCGGCGCTGCTTTTTTCGCAGCTGGAGCCTTGGCGACCGGCTTCTTGGCAGCGGCTTTAGCCGGAGCTGCTTTCACCGCTGGCTTGGGCGCGACAACCGGTGCAACTGCAGCAGGCTTGGCGTCCTGTACCGCAACCATGGTTGGCGCTGGCGGCAATTGATATTTGGCCATCAGTGCGGCCATGGTGTTCTGCGGCGTCATCAGAATTTCCACACGGCGGTTCAGCTTGCGACCTTCGGCGCTGTCGTTGGCTGCACGAGGCGCAACCGCACCCATGCCGCGCAGGCTCAGGCGATTACGCTCCAGGCCGCTGAGGCGGAAAATCGCGGCGATCGATTGCGCACGTTCCTGGCTGATTTTCTGGTTGGCGACTGTCGCACCGCTGGTGTCGGCGTGGCCGAGAACCAGTACCGCGGTTTTCGGATCGCCTTCGACGATTTTCGCCAGACGCGTGATCGGGCCCAAAGTTATCGGCAGCAGCATGGCCGGACGATCCGGGTTGAAAGAACTGTCCACTGGCGCAGTGATCACCAGCAGGTCTTCACGGCGCTCGATCTCGAACGGCGTGTCCTTGATCGCCAGGCGCAGGCGTGGCTCGTATTCGTCTAGCCAGGCCTGGGTCACTTTAGGGTCGATCTTCGGCGCGGCTTGCGGCTCGTCCTTCTTACTGGCGCTGTTGAACGGCCACCACCACTGAGTATCCGTCTCGGACTTGGCAACCAGCGGCGGCACGGTTTTTTCGACGGGCTTGCTGGCGGCACTGTCGGCTTTCGGCGCAGCGCTGTCGCTGGATGCGAACGGCCAGTACCAATGGGTGCCAGCTTCGCCAGGGGCAGCGGCGGCGGCTACTGGCGCAGGCTTGGCTTCCGGAGCCTTGGCTGGCGCGGCAGCTGGCGACGATGCTTCGGCTACTTTGTCAGCACCGAACGGCCACCAGCTCGAACCAGTGGCGGCGGAATCATTCTGAGGCGTTTGAGCACAGCCCGTAACAGCAAGACAAAGGGCGATAGCGAGGCTTTTATTAGACGACATGGGTGACCCACAAAAAATAGTAATCAGACAAGGGGACTTGGCAGAGCCCATATAACACGCATAAACCGACTGTTGGAAAAGGAAACCGTCACACGGTTCCGGTTCGGGCCCATTAATCGACAGTCGGTAAGAAACAAGTACTTATGCACACAACTTAGAGCAAACACTCACCCAGCACTCGAGCCAGCTTCTGTGCGCGGGGATCCATCAGCACATACGGGCCCAAGGTATTGGTGACGAAGCCGAAAGCCACTTCGCGTTCAGGATCGGCGAAACCTGAAGAACCGCCAGCCCCAGGATGGCCAAACGCCTTGGCGCCCAGGCCATACGTGGCATTCGGGACAGTGGGCTGATCGAGCATGCAACCCAGACCAAAACGCGTCTGGGTCAACAAGGTTTTGTCCTGGCCGACGCTGTGCTCACGGGTCAGTTCGCTGAGCAATTCCGGCTCAAGCAAACTGCCATCAAGCAGACCGTTGTAAAAACCGGCGAGGCTGCGCGCGTTGCCGTGGCCGTTGGCTGCAGGCTGTTGCATCCGCCGCCACTCCGGTTTGTTGGTGCTGGTCATGATCGACGGCGGATTGGTAAATGCACGAGCCGTCATGGAGTTGGGTTCACGCAGGGTGGTTTGCAGCAACCGTTGCGCAGCCTCGTCGCCGGTATTGCCTTTGCCCCGTGCAATGTGGGCAACGCGATGGAACTGGTCATCGGCCAGACCGACATGAAAGTCCAGGCCCAGCGGCCGCGCGACGCGGGCGACGATGGACTCGCCCGGCCCGCGACCATCCGCGCGGCGCAGCATTTCACCCACCAGCCAGCCAAAAGTGATCGCGGCATAACCGTGCCCCTGCCCCGGCGTCCACCAGGGTTGTTCCGCCGCCAGCGCGCCAGTCATGGTTTCCCATTCATACAGCGCCTGAGCGGGAAGCAATTCGCGCAACGCGGGCAATCCGGCCTGATGGCACAGCAACTGGCGCAAGGTAATAGCTTCTTTGCCGGCGGTAGCGAATTCCGGCCAAAGACGGGCGACAGGCTCATTCAGGTTGAGCTTGCCCTCGCCCACCAGTTGCAGCGCGGTGACCGCCGTAAAGGTTTTGGTGCATGAGAACAGATTGGCGATGGTGTCGCTGTGCCAAGCCTCAGCGCCATCCTTGTCGGCAGTGCCAGCCCACAGATCGACCACGGTTTCCCCGCCGATCTGAATGCACAGCGCAGAGCCACGTTCTTGAGGATCTTCGAAAAGTGCCGCGAACGCTTCGCGCACCGCTTCGAATTTAAGCTCGAAATGACCCTGAATCTGCACCCGCTGGCTCCCGAAACGACTGATCTGAAAAAATGGCCTGCATTGTTTCAGCGATTGAGCGCTTTGGGAACCGGCTCGGCTCAAGGCGGCGTCGATTGCCCCTTTGCTCCGGGCTCGACAGCATCGGTTTTTTTGTTGAGCGCTTCCTTCTCAAGAGCTTGCTTGTTCAGCACGGCGGCCACCTGGCGATTGCTCTTGCGCACGCTTTCCACAAAACCCTGAAAGGGCAGATCGGTGATGCCCACCAAACCAAGGTGACCGTTCTCACCATCCAGCAAACGCCCGGTGACCGGCTGGTCCAGATACTGGAACCAATGCACGCCGACAATTGACGGTTCGGCCAGCGCTTGCTTGAGGAAGTTGGCGTACGCCGGACCGCGATCTTCTTCCCGCGCGACTTCCATCGCCCCGCTCCAGAACGGCCCGCGATCACGGGAGCCGAAATGAAACTCGCTGACCAGAATTGGCTTGTCCAGCTGGCGCAGCGCGGCAAAGTCGTAACCATCCTGTGGCTTGGGCGTGTAGAAGTTGAAACTCAGCACGTCGCAATATTTGGCGCAGGCCGCAACGGCCTCTGGCGTGCTGATCGAATAGCGCCCACCCAGCAGCAGGTGATTGGGCGCATGCCATTTCAGCGAATCGGAGATCGTCTTGAAGTACGTCTCGGCAAACACCTGCTGGAAATACTTGAAGTCGGCCTCGATGTCCGGGTGCTCCGGGTTGGGCAGCGGCGGCTCGAAACCGGGGTCTTCCATGAATTCCCAGGCGGTGAGCTCAATGCCCCAGGCTTGCGACAGCCCTTGCTGATTCCGGTACTTGTCCCGCAATTGCTTGAGAAACGCGCGCTTGGCCGGTGCATCGGTGGTCATTTTCATGGTGCCGTAGGCCAGCGCGTAGCGGGCTTTGGGATCATCGCCCGGTCCGGCCCAGGCCAGTTCGTTATCGGCGAAAAATCCCACCAGCCACGGATCATCACGATGGTCGCGGGCGGCAATGGCGATGGCCCGCTCAGCAGCCATGGCAAAACGCGGATCGAACGGATCAGGCATGCCGCCCCACCAATCCTGACCGGTGCTGATGCTTGAATAGTCGCCATAAATCGACAGCGGCAAGGTGTAAGGCACCCGATCCTGAGAGCCAAGCAACGGCTCGCTCCAGTTACCGACGGTGTTGAATCCCCAGGCCTGCAGGCGATCGAGGGTGTGATCGACCCAACGCTGCAGGTCGTACGGCGCGGGTTTGCATTCCACGGCAGCCGCAACCGGCTCGGCGGGCTCTGGCGCGGCTGGCTCGCAGGTTTTCGGTCCGTAGATGCGTTGCAGATTGGCCCCGTAGAAATCAAACCAGCGGCCTTTATCGAACTGGCGGTTCTTGCCGGAGCCATTGTCGCTGTGATTGTCGCCCTTGCCGTAGAACGCGCCCAACGGCTCATTCTCTTGCGGCAGAGCGGTGAACATGGCTTCGCGGCCTTCGACGTAGGTCGCGCTGTCATCCGCCGCGACCGCATTGATGCCCAGCGAATAAAATGGGTGGCCTTCAGGGGTTACCAGATACCAGCGATCAGCACGTTTTTCAGTGCGGAAAAAGCCTTTCGCGTCAAACGTCGGGCCGTCGAGCCAGCCACCGAATTTATCCAGTCCGGGACGATCCGCCAGCCAGTCCTTGGTCTGCTGCTGTTCTTTGATGGCAGCGGTCTTGAGCTGCTCGTCGCTGGTGACTTTCTCCGGCCATTTGCCACGGGAAAACTGGCCATAGCCATCAACGATGCCCGCGTAGACCGCTTGCTGAATTCCATCGCCCTGCTGCACGCCAAAACGCTCCAGCAAGATGCTCTGCGCGACGTTCGGCTGAGTCATCGACAGCGTCACCGACACCACCTGGCTACGATCGAGTTCGCCCTGAGCATTGGCGAGCAAGACGCGCTGCCCTTCGAAAGTCCAGGGCATCGGCGGTCCAGCGCGCATGCCCTGGGTCAACGGCGAACTGGCCTGCAACGGCACCAACAACGTTTGTGCCGGGCCTGCTGGCAGGTCCACGCGACTGTTGATTACTTTGCCGTCGGCGCTCTGAATCTGCACATCGAGGGTCAACGCCCAATCCATCGCGCTCTGGATGCGCAAGGTCATGGCGCTGTCAGCGGACCAGTCCCACACACCGTTTTGTGGCGTCAGGCGCAAGCTCGGCCGGGCCACGGGATTGAACACCACGCGCCGCAACACTTCGCCTTCGGCGGTCTGCTCGGCATTGGATTGCGGCAGGCTGGTGTTATCCGTGGCGACTTGCACCACGTCGGCCGGGCGCACAAAGCTGAACAGAGTCAGCTGGCCAGCCGGTTCGGCGAATAAAGGTCCTGCGCAGGCCATGACCAGCACGGCAGACAGTGAGCGGCGAATCATGTGATCGGGTTCTCCTTGATGATCTGAATCCTGTGGCCTGTGGGAGCGCTGTACTTGGCCGATATCCGATCATAGGAGCGGCTTCAGCCGCGAGGCCCCTCTCCCGGCTAAATCCGGTCCTACGGTCAGGCGGTTGTGCATAGACGCCCGGACCAGGTTAAGACCCGATCCGGCGCCAATGATGCCGAGGATTTTTCAGGAAATTTCGCGGCGAAATGGCGGCAAGGCGTTGAGGATGGCTTTGCCGTAGCGTTGGGTGACCACGCGGCGGTCGAGCAGCGTGATGGTGCCGCGATCTTCCTCGGTGCGCAGCAGCCGCCCGCAGGCCTGGACCAGACGCAGCGAGGCATCGGGCACGGCGATTTCCATGAACGGATTGCCGCCACGGGCCTCGATCCATTCGGCCAGCGCCGCCTCGACCGGATCGTCCGGCACCGCGAACGGAATCTTGGCGATCACCACGTGTTCGCAATAAGCGCCGGGCAAGTCGACGCCTTCAGCGAAACTCGCCAGACCGAACAACACGCTCTCCTCGCCGCTGTCGACCCGCGCCTTGTGCTTGTTAAGGGTTTCCTGCTTGGACAGGTTGCCCTGAATGAACACTCGCTTGCGCCAGTCGCGCTCCAGGCCGTCGAACACGTCCTGCATCTGTTTGCGCGAAGAGAACAACACCAGCGTGCCGCGTGAGCCTTCCACCAGATTCGGCAACTCGCGAATGATCGCGGCGGTATGCGCCACGGAATCCCGTGGATCGGCCTTGAGGTCCGGCACCCGCAGCACGCCTGCATCGGCATGATGGAACGGGCTGGGCACCACCGCCGTTACCGCGCCCTTGGGCAAACCGGCGCGCATGCGATAGCGGTCGAATTTGCCCAGCGCGGTCAACGTTGCCGAAGTGACCAAGGCGCCGTAGGCGATGTTCCACAGGTTGCGACGGAGCATTTCTGCAGCAAGGATCGGACTGGCATTGACTTCGATATCAAACAACGAGCCGCTGTCGGCCAGGGTCAACCAGCGCGCCATGGGTGGACTGTCTTCCGGGTCTTCGGCGGTGAAGGCTGTCCACAATTCCCAGTTACCGTGGGCGCGGGCCAGCAGGCTGCCGAACAGCGGATACCACTCTTCAGCCTGATGACTGGCGATACCGATGTTGACCTCGCCGTCCATGCCTTCCTTGAGCAGATCGGTCAGGCGCGTGAACAGGTCGTCCAGGCGCGCAAAACCTTTCTTCAATTCGATGCCCATGTCGCGGATGTGCTCGGGCACCACGCCGCCGACGAAACGATGACGCGGCCGCTCGCGGCCTTGCATGTCTTCGCCGGCCCGGAAGTCGGCCAGCTGTTCGCAGGCGGTGAACATGAACTGCTGCTGGCCCTTGATCTCACGCGCCAGTTCCGGCACTTGTTCGATGTATTTGCCCAGATCGCCGGGCAATGGATGCTGGGCGAGCAACTTGGCCAGATTCTTGGCGGTTTGCTCAAGCCAGTCAGCGGTGGAACGCAAGCGGGTGTAATGCGCGAAGTGGCCGATGGCCTTGTCCGGCAGGTGATGGCCTTCGTCGAACACGTAGAGCGTTTCGCGCGGATCGGGCAACACAGCGCCGCCGCCCAGCGCAAGGTCGGCCAGCACCATGTCGTGGTTGGTAACAATCACGTCGACCTTGCCCATGCCTTCCCGAGCCTTGTAAAAGGCGCACTGCTGGAAGTTCGGGCAATGCCGATTGGTGCATTGGCTGTGATCGGTGGTCAGCCGCGCCCAGTCCTGATCGGGCAGTTCCTGGGGCCAGCTGTCGCGGTCGCCGTCCCATTTGTTGCCGGCGAGTTTTTCGATCATCGAGGTGAACAGCTTCTGGCTGGCCTCATCGACTTCGATCTTGAAGCCTTCTTCTTCGAAAAGCTGCGCAGTGGCATTGGAAGCGTCGCCTTCCTGCAGCAGCATGTCGAGCTTGGACAGGCACATGTAACGACCGCGCCCCTTGGCCAGGGCGAAGGTGAAATTCAGCCCGCTGTTGCGCATCAGGTCAGGCAGATCCTTGTAGACGATCTGCTCTTGCAGGGCCACGGTCGCAGTGGCGATCACCAGCCGCTTGCCCGCGAGCTTGGCGGTGGGAATCGCCGCGATGGCATAGGCCACGGTCTTGCCGGTACCGGTGCCCGCCTCGACCGCCACCACCGCTGGGTCGCCCGAGCGCCGGCCTTCCTCATCGGTGTCCACGTCGCCCAGCACTTTGGCGATCTCGGCGATCATCAAACGCTGGCCATAGCGCGGCTTGAGGCTCTTGGCTTCGAGGAAACGCGAATAAGCGCCCTGAATCTGGGATTTGAGTTCGTTACTGATCATGGCTTCGGTCGGGCTCGGGCGCTGCTGGGCATCGATGACAATTAAAACGCAAAACCGCTGGATATATCTTCAGTAGTTCTTACGGGCGGCTATCATACCCCGCAAATTCCATCCGCGCAGAACGGAGTACCTGATGACACCTTTCGCCCTTGTTTACACCTTGCATGTTTTAGCCGCTCTGGTCTGGGTTGGCGGCATGTTTTTCGCCTGGATGGTCTTGCGACCGGCGGTCGGCGCGGCGCTGGAAGGCCCATCCCGATTGAAATTGTGGGTCCAGGTGTTTCCACGGTTTTTCGTCTGGGTCTGGGCCACGGTCGTGGTCTTGCCAATCACCGGCGTGGGCATGATGCACCTGCACTTCGGCGGCTT
The DNA here is from genome assembly GCF_049898225.1 of Pseudomonas sp. DSP3-2-3. Lineage (NCBI taxonomy): Bacteria > Pseudomonadati > Pseudomonadota > Gammaproteobacteria > Pseudomonadales > Pseudomonadaceae > Pseudomonas > Pseudomonas sp. DSP3-2-3. Next base: position 16,845 of record NZ_JAFCXH010000020.1, read on the forward strand.
CGACGGCGCGCCGCGCTACGTGCAGATGATGATGGGCCTGTACGTGGTCATGACTGCGCTGTTTATTCGTATCCAGTCATTGCAGCTGCCGGAACTGCGCCGCGCGGTGGAAGCTGAAAACTGGGCCGAAGGCGCTGCCGCCCTTGGCCGGATTCGTCGCTTGGTGGGAATTAATCTGCTGGTGGGTCTTGCCGTGGTGGTAATTGCCTCCGCGAGGCCTGGGTTCTGAGGCTGACCCGGCTGGCAAATGGATCCGTGCAGACTGTGTGGGAGCGAGCTTGCTCGCGAAGAACAATAACGCGGCGGGTCAGATCGATTGAGGTGGGCGGGTTGGCGTCTCGGGGACAAGTCCCCTCCTACCGGTTTTGCATTCGCCCGGTAGGACCGGACTTGTCCGGGAAGAACGATAACGCGGTAGGTCTGGTTCACCGGGGCGCCTACTCCTTCCACCCACCCCCAAGCACTTTGTACAAACTGATCCTGTTGGATTGCTCATCCAGCTTGAGCGTAATCAGGTCCTGTTGGGCGGTGTACAGCGAGCGTTGGGAGTCGAGGGCTTCGAGGAAGCTTTGCGACCCGGCGCGATACAACGCGTCGGCCAGCCGATAACTGACAGCGCTGGCGTCGGTGAGGTCCTGTTGCGCTTGCAGGCGTTCGGCCAGGGTGCTGCGTACGGCCAAGGCATCAGCCACTTCGCGGAAGGCGGTCTGCAAGGTCTGCTGATAGGTCTGCACCTGGATTTCGTTTTCGACCTTGGCCTGATCCAGCGTCGCGCGATTACTGCCGGCGTTGAAGATCGGCACACTGATGGAAGGCGCAAAGGTCCAGGCGCCGCTGCCAGCCTTGAACAAACCGGACAGATCGGAACTGGCCGAACCGGCGCTGGCCGTCAGGCTGATACTCGGGAAGAACGCCGCTCGTGCCACGCCAATGTCCATATTGGCGGCCTTGAGCGTGTGTTCGGCGGCCAGCACGTCGGGGCGATTTTCCAGCACGCTGGACGGCAGCGCCGCTGGAATCTGCACCAACACGGCAACGGCCTGAGGTTGATCGTCCGGCAGCAGATTGGCTGGGAGTTCAGCCCCGACCAACAGCCGCAGCGCATTTTGATCCTGCAGAATCTGGCTGCGATACACCGCCGCATCGCCTTGCGCCGAATTGACGGTGGTTTGCGCCTGAGCCAGCGCCAGTCCTGACGAGCCGCCAAGATCATGACTGCGCCGGGTCAGGTCGTAAGTGGCCTGCTGGCTGCGCAGGGTGTCCTCGGCCAGTTTCAGGCGCTGGCTGTCCGCCGCCAGGGTCAACCAGGCGGTGGCCACTTCGGCGACCAGACTTATCTGCGTGCTGCGTCGGGTTTCGTTCAAGGACAAGTAGTCTTCGAGTGCTTCGTCTTTCAGATTCTGTACCCGTCCGAAGAAATCCAGTTCGTAGCTGCTCAGGCCAATATCGGCGCTGTATTGATGGCTAGTGGTCGCCACGCCGCTGTTGGACAACGTGCCCGGCGTGCGCGTGCTGGTTGCGCTGCCTTCGGCGGTGATCGACGGGAACGCTGCCGCGCGCTGGATTCGATACTGGGCGCGGGCCTTGTCGATATTCAGGCTGGCCAGCCGTAGGTCACGGTTGTTGACCAGGGCCAGCGCCTGCAGTTGCTTGAGCCGGTCATCGAGAAAGAACTCACGCCAGCCTATGTCCGCCTCGGCTTGACCGGCAATGGCGGTGCCCGAATGCCAATCCGCAGCGACCGGGGCTTCAGGACGCTGGTAATCGGGGGCGAGATTGATGCAGCCGCTCAGGCTGAGGATTGCAAGCAGGACGATGCATACCCTGTGGAAGCGAGCTTGCTCGCGAAGAGGCCGGCACACATCCGCCAATTTCCGAACGGCTACCATGGCCTTCGCGAGCAAGCTCGCTCCCACAGGCTCATTGCGCAGGGCCAAAAACTCATCACGAACCCGGCTCATGCTTCACCTGCCTTGGCGCTGGAAAAGTCACTCACTTTGCTGAACCGACCGCGAATCAACACGAAGAACAGCGGCACGAAGAAGATCCCCAACACGGTGGCTGACAACATGCCACCGAGCACCCCGGTGCCGATGGCCTGGCGTCCGCCGGAACCCGCTCCGGAACTCAACGCCAGTGGCAGCACGCCGCACATGAAGGCCAGCGAGGTCATCAGAATCGGACGCAGACGCAGGCGCACCGCGTTGAGCGTTGCCTCACGCAGGTCCTGCCCCTGCTCTTGAAGATGCTTGGCGAATTCGACGATCAGAATGGCGTTTTTCGCCGCCAGCCCGACCGTGGTCAGCAGCCCCACCTGGAAATACACGTCGTTGGACAGCCCGACAAAGTGCGTTGCCAGCACCGCACCGACGACGCCAAGCGGCACCACCAGCATCACCGAAAACGGCACCGACCAGCTTTCATACAACGCGGCCAGGCACAGGAAAACGAATAGAATCGACACGCCATACAGCAGCGGCGCCTGGGAACCGGATAAACGTTCCTGATAGGACTGACCGGTCCATTCGTAACCGATGCCGTCCGGCAGCTGTTTCATGATTGCTTCCACCGCGTCCATGGCATCGCCCGAACTCACGCCCGGCGCAGGGTCGCCCACCAGTTCCAGCGATGAACTGCCGTTGTAGCGTTCCAGCAGCGGCGAGCCAAAGCTCCAGGAATAGGTGACAAAAGATGAGAACGGCACCATCTCGTCCTTGCTGTTGCGCACGAACCAGTGATCAAGATCCTCGGCCTGCATGCGCGCGGCGGCGTCGCCCTGGATATACACCTTTTTCACCCGCCCTTCGTTCAGAAAATCGTTGACGTAATTGCCGCCCAACGCCGCTGACAAGGTGTCGTTGATGTCGCTGGTGGTCAGGCTCAGCGCCCCGGCCTTGCGATCGTTGATAGCGATGTGCAGCAACGGCGCATCGTCCAGACCGGTGCTGCGTACGCCTTGCAATGCAGGTTGTTGCCTGGCCAGCTCGATGAACTGCGCTCGCGCCTTGACCAGCGAATCGTGGCCCAGCCCGCCAAGATCCTTGAGCTGCACATCAAAGCCGGAACTTTGGCCCAATCCGCGAATCGCTGGCGGCTGGGCGACGAACACATTGGCGTCGGAAACGATCTGCGACAAATCAGCGGTGGCCCGCGCCGCGATTCGCGCCGAACCCTGATCAGCGCCGGTGCGCTCGCTCCAGTCCTTGAGCTTGATGAACGCCCGACCGGTGTTCTGGCTGTTGCCGCCCACGCCGAGTCCGGTAATGCTGATCAACGCTTCGACTTCCGGCTGCTTGAGCATGTAATCCTCGAACTGCTTCATCACCGCCTGGGTTCGACTGTCAGTGGCGCCGACGGGCAGTTGCAGTTGCGCCATGAGAATGCCCTGATCTTCATCAGGCAGGAACGACGTCGGCAGACGCACATACACCACGCCCATGACCAGAATGATCAGCCCGTAAACCAGCATGCTGCGCCCGCCACGCGCGAGAATCCCGCCCACCAGCCCTTGATAGCGCTGCGAACCGCGCTCGAAGGTGCGGTTGAACCAGCCAAAGAAACCACGTTTGGGCACATCGCTGCGGGCATCGGATTGCCGTAGCAGCGTTGCGCACAGCGCGGGCGTCAGAGTCATGGCCACCAGCACCGAGAGCAGCATCGCCGCGACGATGGTCACCGAGAACTGGCGGTAGATAATCCCCGTGGAGCCGGAGAAAAACGCCATGGGAATGAACACTGCCGACAGCACCAACGCAATACCCACGAGCGCGCCGGTGATTTCCTTCATCGATTTGCGAGTGGCTTCCAGCGGCGACAGACCCTCCTCGGCCATGACCCGCTCGACGTTCTCCACCACCACGATGGCATCATCCACCAGCAAACCGATGGCCAGGACCATGGCGAACATGGTCAGGGTATTGATTGAATAGCCAAACACCGCCAGCACGCCGAAAGTGCCCAACAGCACCACTGGCACGGTGATCGCCGGAATCAGCGTGGCGCGCAGGTTCTGCAAGAACAGAAACATGATCAGCACCACCAGCACGATGGCTTCACCCAGCGACTTGACCACTTCTTCAATGGAGATGCTGACGAAGGGCGTCGTGTCGTAGGCAATGACGTTTTCCAGCTGCATGTCCTTGGGATAGAACGCCGACAGTTCGGCCAGCTTGGCCTTGACCGCCTTGCCCACGTCCAGCGCGTTGGCGTTGGTCGCCAGTTGCACGCCCATGGCGGCAGCCGGTCGCCCGTTGAGCGCCGTGCCCACGCTGTAATCCTCGCTGCCCAGCTCGATGCGCGCCACCTCGCTCAACAGCACCACCGCGCCGGTGCTGGAGGATTTGACCACCACATCGCGAAACTGCGCGACCGTCTGCAATTTGCTGCGCGCACTGATCGTCGCGTTCAACTGCTGCCCGGCTCTGGCTGGCAGCGAGCCCAGCTGGCCGACCGACACCTCAGTGTTCTGGGCTTCAAGGGCAGCGCTGATATCAGACGGCATCAGGGCGTATTTTTCCAGCTTGGCCGGGTCCATCCAGATGCGCATGGCAAAGCCCGAACCCAGGGTTTTCACTTCACCCACGCCGTTGACCCGGCTGATCTGGTCCAGCAACGTGCTGGAAATGTAATCGCCGATTTGCGTGGCGGTGGTCGCCGGATTGTTGGACGCCAGCGCGGCGATCATCAGAAAGTCCGAGCCGCCCTTGGTGACGGTCAGGCCTTCGTTCTGTACCGCTTGCGGCAAGCGTGATTCGACTTGCTGCAGTTTGTTCTGCACTTGCATCTGCGACACGTCGGGATCAGTGCCCGCGTTGAATGACAGACTGATACTGGCGCTGCCGTCGGAACTGCTGGATGCCGACATGTAGGTCAGGTTGTCGATGCCGGTCATCTGTTGTTCGATGACCTGGGTGACCGAGTCCTCGACGGTTTTTGCCGATGCTCCGGTGTAAGTGGCGGAGATACGCACCGTGGGCGGCGCGATGTCCGGGTATTGCTCCAGAGCCAGACGGCTGATGGACAGGCCACCGGCGAGCATGATGACGATGGCCAGCACCCAGGCGAAAATCGGTCGATCAATGAAAAAACCAGCCATGGATCAGCCCTCCTTCACGGCAGTGCCGTTGGTGACAGCGTCAGACTTGGCCGTTGCTTGTTGCTCGACACCTAGCGCCGCATCCCCCGCATGCACTTTCTGCCCGCCTTCGACGATGACCTGCTCACCGGCCTTGAGCCCGGATGTGATCCACCATTGATTGTCGATGGCGCGACCGATGGTCAGCGTTCGCTGCTCGACCTTGCCATTGACCAGCACCAGCGCCGAAGCGGTGCCGCCTTCGCTACGCGTTACCGATTTTTGCGGCAGGAGAATCGCTTGCTCGTCACGGCCCTGTTCCAGCACGGCACGCACGTACATGCCCGGTAACAGCAAGCCGTCAGGGTTGGCGATCACACCGCGCAAGGTCACTGTACCGGTACTTTCGTTGACGCTGACGCCGCTGAATTTCAGGCGGCCCTTCTGTGCGTATGTGCTGCCGTCTTCCAGCAACAACGAGATTTCCGCCTCACCAGCGCCATTGCTCTGCAAGATGCCGCTGGCCAGGTCGCGCTTGAGGCGCAGCAAGTCGGTGGTGGATTGGGTGACATCAACGTAAATCGGGTCCAGCTGCTGGACCGTGGTCAGCGCCGTGTCCTGGCTGGCCGTTACCAATGCGCCCGGCGTGACGGTGGAGGTTTCGATACGGCCGCTGATCGGTGCGGTGATGCGCGTGTAGGCAAGGTTGATCCGCGCGGTCTCCACACCCGCCTGGGCGACTTTCACTTCAGCCTGAGCAGTGAGCAATGAGGCCTGAGCGTCTTCGTTATCCTGCTGGCTGATGGCGTCGATCTTGGCCAGGCCGGCATCGCGTTTCGCGGTCAACTCAGAAGATTTCGCCGTCGCCTGAGCTTTGGCCAACGTCGCCTGGGCTTCCGCGAGCGCCGCCTGGTAAGTCGCCGGATCCAGTTGATAAAGCGCCTGACCGGCCTTTACTTGCGCACCTTCGACGAACAGCCGCTTCTGCACGATGCCGCCCACTTGCGGGCGAATGTCGGCGACCATGAACGCCTGAGTGCGCCCGCTCAGCTCGGTATCAAAAGCCTGTACCCGAGGCTTGATGGTCAGCACCGTCACTTGCGGAGTTTTAGCGACAGGCTCGGGCGCCGCTTTGGAGCAACCTCCAAGGGCACCCAGCACCAGCACGGAAAGAATGAAAGCGGCCGTCACCAGAAGTTCGGCAAAGCGTTTGATGGACATTGAAGCCTCGGCGTTACAGGAATGCATGGCCCAATGCTACGGAGCAAATGTGCAGAGAAATTGAAGATTGCCCACAAGCCTTGTATCTACAGCGTGCAGGCGCCTAAATAGCCAGGCACTTCACCGGGCTTCCTGCATGAAACTGAGCATTTCCACCAAATTGTTTCTGGCAATCATGGCCAGCGTGACCCTGGTCATCCTCAGCATGAGCATGGCCACCAGCTGGAGTTTCGGCCGTGGTTTCCTGGGCTATCTGAACGAGCAGGCGCTGCAGCGCCTTGAGCCGATCCTGCCGCGCCTGGAAAAAACCTGGCAGCGCGATGGCAATTGGGAGTCGCTGCGCGACAAGCCAGAGAACTGGTTCGAATTGCTGCGCCCAGTGAAAGGCGAGGATCTGGCTGCGAATGGGGAATGGCGAGCGCCGCCTATTTCCGACCTGACAGGCGCGGTGTTTCGCGTCGCCCTGTTCGATCAGAACAAAGCGTTGGTGATGGGCTATCCCGGCGTTGCCGACCAGGCATTGCTGCGGCCGATCAACGTCGCAGGCAACACCGTCGGCTGGCTGGCGGTCATCCCGTTCCAGAGTGTTTCCGAAGCGGGCGGACAACGTTTCGAGGCCTATCAACTGCGGGTCAGTCTCGGCATGGGCATCGTGTCATTGCTGCTGGCCATGCTCATCGCCTGGTGGATCGCGCGAACCTTGCTCACTCCGGTCAAGCAGGTCGCCGCCGCTACTCACCGGCTGGCGTCCGGGCACTATGCCGAGCGGGTCTCGGTGTCGGCCAACGACGAAGTCGGTCAACTGGCGCGGGACTTCAATCAACTGGCCCTGACCCTGGAGAGCAATGAGCGCCTGCGCCGGGAATTCATGGCCGATGTATCCCACGAGCTGCGCACGCCGCTGGCGGTGATGCGCGGCGAGCTGGAAGCCATCGAGGACGGCGTACGCCAACTGGATGTCGATTCCATGCAATCACTGCAAGGCGAAGTCAGCATGCTCAGCAAACTGGTGGACGACCTGTATGAATTGTCCCTGGCCGATGTAGGCGCGCTGACCTATCGCAAAAACCGCCTGGACCTGGTGCCGCTGCTGAGCGACAGCGCCGCGATGTTTTTCGAGCGCAGCAAGGTGTGCGGCATCGACCTGCAACTTGCACTGCCCGATGCCCCGCTTTCGGTACAAGGCGATGACCAGCGCCTGCGTCAACTGATGAATAACCTGCTGGAAAATGCCATGCGCTACACCGATCAAGGCGGCACCTTGCGCATTAAAGCCCGGCAGGAAGGCCAATTGGTGCGCGTCGATATTGAGGATTCCGCACCGGGCGTCAGCAACGAACAACTGCCGCGCCTTTTCGAACGTTTCTATCGTGGCGAAGGATCGCGCAGCCGCAGCAGTGGTGGCGCTGGTCTTGGGTTGGCGATCTGTCGCAGCATTGCCGAGGCACATGGCGGCACCTTGCATGCGGCGCACTCACCTTTGGGCGGGGTCTGGTTGACGCTGCTCCTGCCGCGAGACGCTTGAGCATGACGTCCATTCTGATTGTCGAAGACCAACCCAAACTGGCGTCACTGCTGCACGACTATCTGCTGGCCGCCGGATACCAGCCCAGCTGCCTGAGCAACGGCCTGGAGGTTGTACCCGCCGTGCGCGCCGCCGAACCGGCGCTGATCCTGCTGGACATCATGTTGCCGGGGCGTGACGGCCTGGACGTATGCCGCGACCTGCGCAGTTTCTGTAGCGTGCCGATCATCCTGATCACCGCCCGTGTCGAAGAGATCGACCGTTTGCTCGGTCTCGATCTGGGCGCCGACGACTACATCTGCAAGCCTTTCAGCCCTCGGGAAGTGGTGGCGCGGGTCAAGGCGATCCTGCGCCGCGGCCGTCTGCTCGAAGAGGTCCGCGTCGAGCGGCTGGTGGTGGAACCGGATCACTTTCGCGCCACGCTGGACGGCGTCGAGCTGGGGCTGACACCCGTGGAAATGCGTTTACTGTTCACCCTGGCCAATGCGCCGGGCCGCGTATTTTCCAGGGATCAACTGTTGGACCGGCTGTATTTCGACCATCGCGTTGTGACTGATCGCACCGTCGACAGCCACATCAAGAACCTGCGCCGAAAACTGGATCTGATCAGCCCCGGCGAGGAAATCGTGCAGTCGATCTATGGGGTCGGGTATACGTTGAAGCTGTGAGTGCTGCTGCCAAACCCAGATCCCGTTGGAGCTAGGCTCGGTGTGGGACCGGCTTTAGCCGGGAAGGCAATTGACGCCTTCGCGACAAAAGTCGCTCCTACACCCGATTCGCGGGCAAGCCTCGTTCCAACGATGATCTGCGCTTAGGGCAAACTAAAGCCGCTGAACCGTCAACGCGCCCGCTGGCCCGGCAACACCCGGTTGGCCTGGCAGACCTTCACGCCCGGCTTTGCCGCCATCGGCGCGATAGACGATGCAACCCTTGGACGCTCCGCCTTTGCCCGCATGACCGCCCTGCCCCGCAGCACCACCGGCACCGCCTTCGACATTGACTTTGATGTGCGCAGCCGGGAACGCCAGCGGCAGCTCCAGACGCACTTGGCCACCTGCGGCGCCATCGTGGCCATTGCCGCCGTCGTCGCCATTGAAGCCACGTCCCGCCTGACCCCAGGTGCAACCCGGCGCTTCGCCGTTGGCACCATCAAGGCCTACATAACCGGGCGCGCCCGTACCGCCGCGCGCATCAACCGACAGCTCGGCTGCGTTTAGGGATTCCAGGCGCAGCGTCAGATTTCGCCCTGGCAACGGCGCTTTCTCATAAGTGCCAGGCGACCCACGCGCAGTGATCTGGCTGCCCTCGCCAAGCTGACCACGACGCACCACCAGACTGAATGGCTGGCTGCCGGGCACAATCGCAATACGCGCTTCATGGCCCAGCACCAGTTGATCGACCTTGACTTCGGTCAGGCCGGACGGAATCAGCAAAGTGCCGTAGTCCGCGACTTCCAGACGCTCCAGTTGCAGAACGCTGGTGGCGTTAGGCAGGCGCATCAACGAATGACTTTCGACGGTAATGGTCTGCGCCATCGCCAAAGGGCTGCACAGCGCGGCCAGCAGGAAAAGACTACGCATGAGCGGCCTCCGAGGACGATTCAGGCAAGGATTGCAGGTGAAAAATGCCGAAGACCAGAATCTGCAAGCGATCACGCCAGGGATGCTTGCGCCCGCGCAGGCTGCCGTTGAACAGCAGCAGTTCGGCGACATGCGTCAATATCAGCAAGCTGCCCGCCAGCTTGATCAACATGCCGAACGGCGTCGGTAACACGATAACCAGATTCAGCAGCACTACCAGCCAGAACCCTAACGTCAGCAGCTTCCCCAATCCCCAAAACACCTTCATTACTCGCCCCTGGTCATGATTTTTTATGCGAACGCTTATTATTGCGTGCGTTTTCCGCGCGCACAGTAGACGGCTTGCTTGCCGAATATGCCAGCGGGGTGATGAAAATTCTTCACGCAGTAGCGCTGAGCTGCCGAACGGCGCAGGAAATGCGGGCCCGACGGTGACGTCGAGCCCGCATCGAGAGGGAGAATCAGCGGCTGATCTTGATTTCTACGCGACGGTTGAGAGAGCGGCCGGAAGCCGTTTTGTTGTCTGCCACAGGACGCGCTTCGCCATCGCCTTCAACAGACACAAACGCACTGCGCGGGATGCCGGAGCTGACCAGATAATCGGTCACCGAAATCGCACGTTTCTCGGACAGTTTCTGGTTGTAGGCATCACGTCCAACGCTGTCGGTGTGGCCGCTGACCCGCAATTGCGCACTCGGCGCTTCGCGTTTCAGGCGAGTCGCGATCAGGTCCAGTTTCGATTTGTCGGCTGCGGTCAGGCGCGCCGAGTCGAATTCGAACAGCACATCATTAATGACAATGACCTCTTCCTTGACCACCACCACTTCTTCAACCACTACCGCCGGCGCAGGCTCGACCAGCGGGCAACCGGTGGCGTCTACCTGTACACCCTTGGGCGTATCGGGGCATTTGTCGACGCTGTTTTTCACGCCATCGCCATCATCGTCGCCATCGCCATGCACCCAGCAATACGCGCCCGCCATCACACCCACCGCGCCACCCAGGCTGGCGGCAACCGCGGCGGTCTGGAACGCGCCCGCCGCCGCACCTGCCAAAGCGCCACCGGCCGCACACAATGGCCAGTCGGTCTTCTGCAAACCGGCACAACCGGTCAAGACACTGGTTACAAGAATCAGAGGTAACGCCGTCCGGATTATTCTCATTAATTTCTTCTCCCAAGGGTTCGGCCCAATGCGCCGCCTCTCAAGTAAAGACATCACATGGCCACTTCGCCAGTTTGAGCCCGTATTTATTGGGAATTGAGGCCACCCGATGCTCCATGTGGCAGCACAATCCATGGTTACGTCATTTCCCACAAAAGCGCCTCTAACAGACGGCCAGGCAACCATAGAATCTCCAACAGGGCAGAGGTTCAATCCCTACAGGACTAGGCCCGCCGCCGAGAGCGCGCTAGTCTTGCAGGTCAATACGAGGATTTTCGATGAGCGAAGGCTTTTCCACCCGCACGCCACAGCAAGCGCTGGCCGCCCTGCTCGACCAGCAGACGCCGCGCCGCCTGTTGATGATCGGCGCACAGGCATTTCCGGCGCTCCAGGCATTCAAGGAAGCGCATCCGGAAACAGAAGTGTTTCATGCGACGCCGGGGCCATTGCCCGCCGAACTGGCCGCGCTGCGTTTCGACCTGGCGCTGGTCGTCGATTGCCTGGAGCACCTGCCCAAGCGCGCCGGGCTGGAATTGCTCGGCGGTATTCGTAACCTGAACGCCAGCCGCATTGCAGTGCTCGCTGATCTGCCTGCCTGCGGTTGGCAGGACACGGACTTCTATTCCCTGGCCCTGCAATTGACTGAACGCTTTGGCCGGGACGAACAAGTGCTGACACTGTTCACGTACGATCTTCGCGAATACAAACAAGTACCGGACTGGCTCAATGCACGTTTCTGGGCCAACCCGGAGAATTTTGGCAAATATTGGTGGTGACCCATGAGTAGCGCAATCTGCCCATGCGGCAGCGGTGATTTGTTGATCACCTGCTGCGGCCCTTTTCACGCCGGCCAGCCTACGCCCTGTGCCGAAAAACTGATGCGCTCGCGCTACAGCGCTTATGTGCTGGGTCTGGTCGATTACTTGCTGGATACCACGTTACCGGCGCAGAAAGCCGGGCTGGATCGTGAGTCCATCAGCCAGTGGAGCCTGCAAAGTACCTGGCTGGGACTGGAAGTCGAGAGCACGGAAGTCTTCGGCGGCAAGCCTGAACATGCCTTCGTCACGTTCACCGCGCGCTGGCATGACGGCACCGGGGAGCACAGCCATCGCGAACGCTCATCCTTCGTCCAGAATCAAGGGCGCTGGTACTTTATCGACTCGACCGTGCCGCTCAAGGCCGGTCGCAACGATGCGTGCCCGTGCGGCAGCGAACAGAAGTTCAAGAAGTGCTGCGCCAGCTATATGGCCTGATTCACTTCAGGCTCAGGTGTGAAGTGTCCGGTGCTGGCCCGGCCTTGGGTTTTTCCACCTGACCCATGTCGCTGCCGGCCGGGGCCAGGCTTATGCGGGAAAGATCCAAACGAGGCGCAACAGCTTCGGGTTTGGCGTCCTGCAAGTCGCTACCGGTTTCAAAGAGCGCAAAATCCGGCGCATCGACGTCGACGAAAGCGGCCATATACACATCGCGCGGCGCGACCTGCAAGCGGCCGTTGCGCGCTGACGGTTTGCGCAACCAGGCGGGTTCGTCCGGTGGCGGCGCCAGCTCCACCTCTTCGATCTGCTGTTCCATGGCCAGAACTTCGACCCACGCTCCGGCGCGCTCAAGGGTCGAACGATACTTTTCAGCGGCCGCTGCATCGAGATTGTTCTTGAGCACCAGACGCCGCCCGGAAAACAGCAGCGCCAGCCGCTGGGCGTCGGCCTGAAACAATTTCCCCAGATTGGCCTGCACTCGTTCAAGCTGAGCGCCGGGTATCAATTGGCCATTAAATACAATTTCATAAAGATTCATGGGTCAGACTCTGTAGCTCGTGGCATGAGTATGCGTACGCTCAGCAAATGGAACAAGCAGGCCGCCCTGCTAAACTCAGGCCTCAAATGGAGCACGACAATGTTTTCACAGGCGCACGTGATCAGAAAAATTTGCCTGGCGCTGCTGCTCTCGGTGCTGGCCGGATGCTCGAGCCTGGTGGTCAGCGACTACAAGGAGCCGGTGGTGCGCCTGACCCGGGTCGAAGTGGTCAAGGCCAGGCTGATGCAGCAGGATTTCAAGCTGCATTTTCGCGTCGATAACCCCAACAGCGGCAGCATGCTGGTGCGTAGCCTGCGCTATAAAGTCATGCTCGGCGACGTGATGCTCGCCGATGGCGAGTCCACCGACTGGTTTGTGGTCGATGGCGAAGGCCACAAGAACTTTGTCGTGCCGATCAGGACCAACCTCTGGCAGCACATGAAATACATCGCCAGGCTGCTGAAAAAGCCTGATCAGGCGATTCATTACAGCCTTGAAGGCAAACTCAAGACCGGCTTTTTGTTCCGGCACAACGTGCGTATCGGCCGCGATGGGGAGATAATCCCCGGCGATTTTATTCCGGAGTAACCCCGATGACCCAGCAAGACCACGTGCATGGCCCTGATTGCAATCATGATCACGACGATCACGCCCATGAGCATCACGACCACCAGCACGGCCACGTCCACGGCCCGAACTGCGGTCATGCTCACCAGGAGCCGGCGCGCAACGCCTTGAAAGACGTTGGCCGCAACGATCCTTGCCCCTGCGGCAGCGACAAGAAATTCAAGAAGTGCCACGGCGCGTAACGTGTCGTGCCTTGCCAACGGCCTGCCTTGCAGGCCGTTTTCATTTGTGCGATCCGCTGCAGTCGGAGTAAAACAGGTGGTCTTTTTTGCGCTGAACTCATTCGGAGCTTTCAATGATCGACCTGCATTACTGGACCACGCCCAACGGGCACAAAGTCTCGCTGTTTCTGGAAGAAGCCGGTCTGCCGTACAAGATCTTCCCGGTGAACATTGGCCAGAACGATCAGTTCAAGCCTGAATTCCTGAAAATCGCACCCAATAATCGCATCCCGGCCATCGTCGATCACGAGCCTGCCGATGGCGGCGCGCCGTTGAGCCTGTTCGAATCCGGCGCGATCCTGCTGTATCTGGCGGAAAAAACCGGCCAGTTCATCCCGCAGGATCTGCGCGGTCGTCAGGAAGCCTTGCAGTGGCTGTTCTGGCAAATGGGCGGGCTGGGGCCGATGGCCGGTCAAAACCATCACTTCAATCGCTTCGCCAAGGAAAAAATCCCCTACGCGATCAAGCGCTATGTCGACGAAACCGCTCGACTGTACGGTGTGCTGAACAAGCAACTGGACGGCCGCGACTTCGTGGCGGGCAGCGAATACAGCATCGCGGACATGGCGATCTATCCGTGGATCGTGCCGCACACCTTCCAGGAACAGGACCTCGACAACTTCCCGCACCTCAAGCGCTGGTTCGAGACTGTCGCCAGTCGCCCAGCGACCCAGCGCGCCTATGCCCTTGCGGACAAGGTGAATCCGCCGAAGGATTGAAGCCTGTTGGAGCGAACTTGGTGGGAGCGAGCTTGCTCGCGAATACGGTTTATCAGCCAACTATTTCTCTGGATGTACCGGCCGATTCGCGAGCAAGCTCGCTCCCACAGTTACTCCGATACCGCGCGCGCTGAAAAACCTTGAAATAAACTCCCGCTCCCCGCTTGCGTGCCGCGCGCCTGCTCTCTAACGTAGCGCCTTTTATACGCCACCCCCGCAGGAGCTTCGCCCATGGCCTCGCCAGCCCTATCCAAATTTCTACCCCGGTTCGGCGCTGCCGCCGCTGCGGCGGGTTTCCTGAGTCTCGCGGGCTGCCAACTCGGCGGTGGCGACACCGATACGCTGATGCCCAATTCAGGCACGGTTGCGATCAAGGGCCTGGCGCAAAACGTTTCGGTACGCCGCACGCCGCAAGGCATGCCGCTGATCGAAAGCAGCACTTTCCACGACGCCCTGTTCACCCTCGGCTACGTGCATGCCAATGACCGCATCACGCAGATGGTCGGCATGCGCCTGCTCGCTCAGGGTCGCTTGTCGGAAATGGTCGGTTCCAGCGCACTGGATGTCGACCGCCTGATGCGCGCGGCCAACCTGAAACGCAACGCCGGCGAGTTGTACAACGCCGCGTCGCCACGCCTCAAGCGCTTCTTTGAAGTCTATGCCCGAGGCGTCAACGCCTACCTGTTCCGCTATCGCGACAAGCTGCCTGCTGACCTGGCCGCGTCCGGCTATCGCCCGGAATACTGGAAAGCCGAAGACTCGGCGCTGATTTTCAGTCTGCTGAATTTCAGCCAGTCGGTTAACTTGCAGGAAGAATTGGCTTCGCTGGTACTCGCGCAAAAAGTCGGTACCGACAAGCTGGCGTGGCTGATTCCGACCTATCCGGACGAAGAATTGCCCTTCGCCGAAGCGGAAAAGCTCAAGGGTTTGAACCTCAGCGGCCAGGTATCAGGGCTCAGCGACCTGAACAAAGTCGCCCTGCAACTCTCGGACTTGAACATGCTCGGCGTTGCCGCTTCCAGCAACTGGGCCATTGCACCGCAGCGCAGCCGTAATGGTCGCAGCTTGCTGGCCAACGACATGCAACTGCCCGCCGCGCTGTCGTCGGCGTGGACTTTCGTGCAGATCCGCACGCCGAAATATCAGGCGGCCGGTACTTCAATCGCCGGTCTGCCGCTGATCCTGTCCGGCTTCAACGGCAAGCTTTCGTGGTCCATGGCCTCGGTCATGGGCGACAACCAGGACTTGTTTCTGGAGAAGCTCAAGCGGGAAAACAATCGCCTGATGTACATGGCCGATGGCAAATGGCTGCCGGCGACGTCCCACGAAGAAACCTTTTTCATCAAAGGTGGCAGCCCGGTGCGCGAAGCGGTTTACGAAACGCGCCACGGTCCGCTGCTCAACAGCAATCTGGGCGGACAGCTGAGCAGTGGCCTCGGCCTCGCGCTGCAAACCCCGGATTACAAAGATGATAAAAGCCTGGACGCTTTCTTCGACCTGTCCCGGGCGCCCAAGGTGGACAAAGCCTTCGACGCGAGCCGGGAAATCCGCGCCATCGCCCTGAACATGGTGTTCGCCGATGCCTCGAACATCGGCTGGCAAGTCACCGGCCGCTTCCCGAATCGTCGTGAAGGCCTCGGCCTGCTGCCATCGCCGGGCTGGGACAGCCGCTATGACTGGGACGGTTTCGCCGACTCGATGCTGCACCCTTACGATCAGGACCCGACGCAGGGCTGGATCGGCACCGCCAACCAGCGCACCTTCCCCAAGGGTTACGGCATGCAGCTGTCCAATTCGTGGAAGACGCCGGAGCGCGCCGAGCGTATCGCCGAACTGGCCAACAGCGGCAAGCAGGACAGTCGCAGCGTGATTGCCATGCAATACGACCAGACCACCACCTTCGCCGCCAAACTGAAGAAAATGCTTGAAGCGCCGGGCATGGTCAAACCGCTCAGACAAGCCATTGATGCCCTGCCCGAAGCCGAGCGCGGCAAAGCGCGTGAGGCTTACTCACGCTTGATGGCGTTCGACGGCAAGCTGGCGGCGACTTCCGCCGACGCGGCGCTGTATGAGCTGTTTCTGCAGGAAAGTACCAGGCAGATTTTCCTTGATGAGCTGGGCCCGGAAAGCAGCCCGGCCTGGAAAGCGCTGGTGCAGAACGCCAGCCTGTCTTACTCGCCCCAGGCTGATCACTTGCTGGGTCGCGAAGACAGCCCGTACTGGGACGACGTGAAAACCCCGCAGAAAGAAGACAAACCGACGATTCTGGCCCGCAGTCTCGCCGCGGCCATTACCGCTGGCGACAGTCAATTGGGCGGCGATCACAAGAGCTGGCAATGGGGCAAACTGCACCGCTACGTCTGGCAGAGCAATCCGTTAATCGGCAACAGCGTCGAGCATGGCGCAATCGCTGCGGGCGGCGACCACAGCACGCTGAACATCGCGGCTTATCCATGGGGCACCAACTTCGACAGCCCGGTAGCGCCCGGCATGCGCATGATCGTCGACTTCAGCCAGGCCGAACCGATGATGGGCCAGGTCAACATCGGCCAGTCCGGCAACCCGGCCAGCGCCAATTACAGCGACGCCATCGAGCCTGCGCTCAAAGGCCTGTATCAAACGATTCCGGTGCAGCAGCAGAATCTTGAGAAGGCGTATGGCAAGCAGCGCTTGACCTTGATCCCGGGCAAATAGCCCGAAATGCCTCAGTAAATGAGGCGTACCGCGCTGATTGAGGTGTACTGACCCGGCCCCACTTTGAGGCCGGGCTGCATCCGGGCATACACCGTGTAGACCCGGGTTTGCGAGGTATTGGCCGCCAGGGTATAGCTGTCGGAAATCGCACTGCCCGCCGTGTCGCCCCAGACCTGTTGATAACTTCCCGAGGTGTACAGCTGGTAGCTTGCTGCGCCGTTACCACCCACCATGGTTCTTTCATTCAGGCTGAAGGTGTCAGACAACAGCTGATAACTGACCGTGACCGCGCTATCGCTCTGGCAGACCACCGTCAGCGTTGCGGTGCTGCGCGTGACCTGGCCTGAGCGGCCCTCGACCATCCCGAAACTCAACGGTGTTGCTGCGACAGAACACTGATACGCCATCGCCGGTGAGCACATCAGGGCGATGCCAATGCAGCAGAGTGTGGTCGGTAGCTTCATGGTCTGACTCCAGAACGGCAAATCAATGGCCCGATTTGTGGAATGGTATTGGCCTGCGGTTGATAGTCGAAACTGACGGAACAGGACGCCTGCCCCGGCCGATTGACCAAAACCTGCTCGTGCTCCGCAAGGTTGTTGAAGAAGGTCACACCGTCATAGCCGACCACCCCCGCCTCACCACTGCTGGACAACACTGCCTGACTGCCCAGCAACACCGGTCGATGCTGTTCATCGAGCAATATCAGGGTTGCGCTGCGGCTGTGTCGAATGGGGAATTTCGCGATAACACCGGAGCGATCCGAAGGGCGCACCTCAAGAATGGCGTTGCTCAAGGAGACATCCATCGGAACATCTCCCGCGTCGATGGACAGGTTGTTGGATTCGTATGCGCGCAGGCCTTCGATAAACAGCAAGCCGTCAGCATCGGTTTTGCCCAGCGGACGGTTTTCCTGCAACACCGTTATGCCCGGCAGGCCATCGGTATCCACCACAGCGAAACTGTCGTAGACGGTATTGGACGCGAACAACCGCCCATCGAGCGTAGATAAAGCGCCTCGCGCGGTGGCGCGATAGGCCATGTCACCGCCGCTGCGCTCAACTTCGGCGCCCACTTCCCCCCAGGGAGACTTGTAGTTCACACCGGCATCGTCTCGGGTCTGGGTCCCGGTTTGATGGGCGACGTTCCACCCCACATCACCGCGCTGCACGGCGCTTTTGCGAGCCTCGACGGTTTGATAGGTGCTGTCGCCGCTACGACTGGAGCTGGCGCTCAACGATGTTGTGTCGCCGATAGGTATGGAGATCCCGACAAACATGCCATTACCGCTGTTGCCTTTGAAATCGTGGAACGCCGTGACAAAACCGTAGGCTTTCATAGGCAGCGGCGCGGAGAAGGTCGCTGACAGCGTCGACGTTGAAATGCGTTGCGTGGCATTCACATAGTCGGCGTCATAGTCATCAAGGGTGTAGAGGTTGACCATCTTGCGGGCATACACCAGCCCCAGCGTGCCCACGCCCGGAATGGGAAAACCGAGATTGGCGCGCAGGGTCGTCCTGGGCATCGAGTCATCATTGGCGGAGGCGATATCGGCAAATCCCCGATCCGCCTTCAACATGCTGAAACCAAAACTCAGATACGGCGTAGTGCGAGCGATACCCAGCCCATATTGAAAACCGCCTTCACCGTCGTAGGAACTGCTGGCCACCGAGGCCGAAAGCACACCCAAATGGCCGACCAACAGGTTGGCACCGACACCGCCCATGGCCAGCCCGGACGTGGTCTCCAGGTGTGTTTCCAGGCTCAGGGTGGGGGTTTCTCCATGGCGATAGCTCACAGAGGCGGCCGGCTGAGCGTAGTCATTGGAGCGCGTGGCATACTCGCGCCGCACCAGACCGGCCTGCACAGCCAGAGAGTCCAGGCCTTCACTGAGCAGCAACGTGCTGGTATAGAAAGGCAACGTCTGAGTCGTCTGTCGACCACTGGCATCCTTGACGACAACCGAGACGTCGCCTCCGCCCGAGGTCACTGGCAACTGGTTGAGTTCAAACGGGCCGGGCTGAATCCGGGTCGTGGTCTGGTGCAGACCGTTGACGTAAATATCCACCGACGACGGCACTGCCACTTCTCCCGTCATGCCCGGACGAGGATAGGTCACCAGGTCAGGCCGCAAGGCGAAGTTGGTGGTCATCTGCGCGCCGAGCATGCGAACCGGGCGAGTCCAGTTCAGTCCACCGTTGATGAAATCGCCCACGTTGTAACTCTGCAACGTAGCGGCATCGGAAACGCTATACGTGCTGTCCAGGCGCACCGTGCGATTGAAGCTCTGGCTGCGGGTCTGCTCAACGCTGGATTGCACCACGCCGATCGGGCTGAAAACGCGTAATTCGTTGAGAATGCTTGAGCTGGAGTGATCGCCATCATGAGTGAACTGGGCGTCATAGTTGAGCACGGCACCGGGGTCGCTGCGGTCGATGTTGGCCAACGAAGGTGTCGGTCGGGGGATTAACTGCTGAACTTGCAGGCTACGCAGAGGAATCTGCAGTGCCAGCACCTGTGCGTTTGCGTCCAGTCGCCACGACCAGCCGTCGACACTCGACAGGCCGATCAGCCCGCCAGCGGGAGCCACCAGCTGCTCCGGGACAACCAGACCCAGGTCGAGCAGCTGTGCCCGCGTCACGAATAACTCCGAATCACGCTTGACGAACTCCTGGATACCATCGTGAATACGCCCGTTGATGGTGACGCTCAAGAGCAGGGTTTGCTGCCCGGTGGCGGGCGTCTGAGAAAAGGCTGCCGAGGCCGGAAGTGCAACTTCTAACAACAGCAGTGCCAGCAGCAAGTACCAACCACTGCTCACTATTTGATCTCTAACCATTGATCCCAATGGTCGCCGGGGCCTGAAGTCTGCAGATGCAGGCGCATGCTCTTGTCGAGACGGCCACGCACCCCTTGTAACGGCCATCTGCGCTCTGTGCCACTGAGCAGGTACGGCAACCCCATGCCCTTGAGCTTGACTGCCTGACCATCGGCAGCCGTCAACGAGAGGTTCACCAGTTGCGCGTGTTGCTTGCCGTGGTTGATCGCAACCAGCGTCGGCCTGTCGCCCACCAGCTCCAGACGCCACTCCACGTCCGACTGCCCGGCCGGTTGTGCGCTGGAAAAAACCGGCACTGTCAGGCGCAGCGCCATTTCGACTTTGCCGGACAAACGATCGGGGATCTGATCAAAAAATACCCGATATGCTTTTTCGGATATCCCGGCCGGGGTGCGCAACAGAATACGGATGACTTGCGTCTGACCCGGGGCAATCTTCGCAAAAGGCGGACTGACCGCCAGCTCCATGGTCGGCGTGTACGTTTCATCGCTTTCGGTTTGCGACCACGCATAGCCACGGATCTGTACCAGCGCTTCACTGTCCGAATGGTTCGTCAGGGTAAAGCTGGCCGTTCGCTGTTGTGGCGGCAGTTGCTGGCTGACGGGCACAATGGCCAGTGCCTGAGCCAATGCCTGTGGTGCGAACACGCACAGGCAGATCACCATCAATGCACACCGTACCTTGAAATCACGGAGCATCTCGAAGGGCGCCGGATCAATAATTGACAGTGACGGCGACGCTGTCCGTGTAAGTACCCACCGAGCCGTTCTGGCCCGCGACGATGCGACCGTACACTGGAATGGTCTGGTCGGCACCGTCACCCGTACCCGCCAGCGTATCGGTGCCGACCGTATCGCCCCATACCGTGGCGTAGGCGGCGTCCTGGTACAGACCGTAATTCATCGTGGTGCCTGACAGCGAACCCGTCAGAACCCGCGTCGTCGTGGTTGCGGCGGTACCGTTACCGGCCCCGAGACCAATGGTGTATGGCGCATCGTTGGTGCAATTGACGGTCAGATTCGCCGAGCCATCAACCGCTGTTCCCGAGTAGGCCGCAAACGCCAGCGCGCTGGCCGAAACCGTACAAGCGGCGACCACCGAAGCCGTTACGCTCATGGTTGAAGTCGCCGTGGCAGCGGCGGCATTCATTGAAGTAACCGTGCCAACAACCAGCAATGAAAGTGCAAGGACCGTGCGTGCATTTATTCCAGTCATGATAGTTCTCCACGTTAATATTCAACCGGACAATACAGGCCGCAAACAGCCTGAACCCAATAAGCCGCCATATTATCGAGTGATTACCAGAGGGGACTTTCTTAACCGCTGCATTCCCGGACAACATCGCTGCAAATCTGGCCAGTCATGATCCAGATCAACAAAGCAACGCATTCCCATTGCAACCACTTATCCAAAGTAGTCATGAACAATGACAGGGTCTATTGTTTTGTTATCGATACGCAACGCTACATACACGATACTTTTAGCGGTCGGGATATTTATCCGGGCGGGAGCGACGCGGTGCCAGGAACTCAAGGTATCGGCCAGGATTTAATAGTCTTTAGTGTTGACTGCAAGGTCATCATGCGACTATGTTTTGACGCTATTATATTGACGACGCTCTGCTGCAAGGGTCTTGGCGCTCATACCTCATAAGCAGGCATAAACGCAGCTAGCCCAGACTCAACGCCCAAAGGTCGCTAGTGCATAAAATTTGCCTTATCGCTCAAACTACCGGAAGCGTCTCTACATGACCCAGACATTCATTTCATTACTTGTATCCCGCACCCCATGAATGGTCTACGCATGAAAGCCGAGCCTGCACCAAGGACGGTCGTACTCCATAAAGTTGTAATACTCATGTACCCGGGAGCCTACACCGATGATGCCCTGCGACTAGTGGAAACACTTGCAGCGCTGAATGCGCACGCGCCCAGGACCGAAGACCATAAAGTTATCCATACTGCGCAGATTTATTCACTTTCCCATCAAGCACTTAATACATTCGAAACAGCAACGCCCAGCAGTGAATCTTGTTCAGCCGCTACGCACTCCGATACCCGAACGATAGACACCTTGATCATTCTCGATGGACTTCCGGGTTCCGTTGCGCAGTTGCCACAAGACGCACTCGCCTGGCTGCGCACGACAACGCCGCAGGTGAGCCGTGTGGTTGCGTTAGGGGCCGGAGTCTTTTGGCTGGCCGCGGCCGGGTTGCTTGATCAGCGTCGGGTTACTACTCATTCGGCGCTGGAGTCGTCGCTGGCGAGCCGTTTTCCGCAATTGCTGGTGGAGCCACAGCAAGGCTTACAGGTGGACGGCCAGTTTTACACCACCAGCGAACGCATCAATGCCAGCGATATGATCATGCTGCTGCTCAGAAATGAAAGCAGTCACATTCCGTCAGTGCAGGCGGGGCTCACCGAACATGCCCCCCTGCTGCATGCCCTTGCAACAACCCACTCGGTCACCGGCAAAGTTTGCGCGTGGTGGCTGATGCGCATCGCGGACGACCTGAGCATGGAGCGCTCCGCCCTGACGCTGCACATGAGCGAGCGTAATTTCCGTCGGCACTTCAAGCAGGAAACCGGCTATCCACCGTATCTTTTCCTGTTGCTGTTGCGCCTGGAGCTGGCGCGCCAGGCGCTGCTCGATTGCGACTTGCCGGTCGACAAAATCGCCCGCCGTGCCGGCCTGCTCGATGGCCAGCAGCTGGCGCGAGTGTTCCGAAAATACCTGGGCGTCTCGCCGCTTGAGTACCGACGTAAAATGAAACAAGGCTGGACGCCCAAATGCCACCCGGATTACGCCAGGTTGTTTGATGCGCGTCGGCCACCTGAATGGTTGATCCAGTTGCAATATCACCGAACTATCCTGCCGACCAGACTCAGTGATGAGCGCGCCCACCATCCAGCTGCGAGCCCTGTTCAACGAGCGAACTTCCTCCCCCACTCCGCCTCATAACTAACAAGCCCATCGCCTTGGTCATCCCATGGATCTTGTTATCGCTCGCCCCGAAGGTCTGTATTGCCCGCCCGGGGATTTTTATATTGACCCGTGGCGCCCGGTGGAACGTTCGGTGATCACCCATGGCCATGGCGATCACGCCCGCACCGGCAACGAGCACTACCTGGCTGCGGCACCCGGCGAAGGGATTTTGCGCGCGCGGCTGGGCCAGGACATCAACCTGCAGACCCTTGAATATGGCGAAACCCTGCTGCATCACGGCGTGAAATTGAGCCTGCATCCGGCGGGTCACGTGCTGGGCTCGGCGCAAGTGCGCCTGGAATACAAAGGCGAAGTCTGGGTTGCATCCGGAGACTACAAAGTCGAACCGGATGGCACCTGCGCGCCCTTCGAACCGGTGCGTTGTCATACGTTTATTACCGAATCGACCTTCGGCTTGCCGATCTACCGCTGGCAGCCGCAGTCGGAAATTTTCGCCGGGATCAACGATTGGTGGCGGACCAATGCGGCGGTCGGCAAAGCCAGTGTGCTGTTCGCCTATTCGTTCGGCAAAGCCCAGCGAATCCTGCATGGCATTGATCCGCAGATCGGTCCGATCCTCGTGCATGGCGCGGTCGAACCGCTGAACCGGGTGTACCGCGAAGCAGGCGTACGCATCCCTGAAACCCAGTACGCCGGCGACTTCAAGAAGACCGACCCGGCGCTGCGCGAGGCGCTGATCATCGCCCCGCCTTCAGCTGGCGGCAGCACCTGGATGCGCCGTTTCGGTGAGTTCAGCGACGCGTTCGCCAGCGGCTGGATGATGTTGCGTGGCACCCGCAGACGCCGCGGCGTGGATCGCGGCTTCGTGCTGTCCGATCACGCCGACTGGCCTGGACTGCTGTGGGCGATTGAAAATACCGGCGCGGAACGGGTCATGGTGACCCACGGTTCGGTGGCGATTCTCGTGCGTTATTTGCGCGAAGCCGGGCTGGATGCTCAGGGTTTCGTGACCGAGTATGGCGACGAGGAAGACTCGGGCGAGGCCAAGTTCGAACAGGCCACCGCCCTGGAACCCGACGAGGTGGCGTCATGAAAGCCTTCGCCGAACTCTATTCCCGGCTCGACGCAACGACCTCCAGCAACGCAAAACTCACCGCCATGCGCGAATATTTTGCGCAGGTTCCGCCAGAAGATGCGGCCTGGGCGGTGTACTTTCTGGCCGGCGGACGCCCACGCCAACTGGTGCCGACCAAACTGCTGCGCGAACAGGCCATGACCCTGGCGCACTTGCCCGAATGGCTGTTCGAAGAAAGTTACCAGGCGGTCGGCGATCTGGCGGAAACCCTGTCGTTGCTGTTGCCGGAAGCGGTGCACAGTTCGGATCAGGGCCTGGCGATCTGGATGGAGGAACACTTGCTGCCCTTGCGCGGCTTGCCGCCCGAAGAACTTGCCGAACGCCTGTCCAGCTTCTGGACGCAACTGGATCGCGTCAGCCTGATGGTCTGCATCAAACTGATCACCGGCAGCTTCCGGGTCGGCGTGTCCAAGTTGCTGGTGACCCGCGCCCTCGCCGCCCTGGCGGATATCGACAGCAAGCGGGTTGCGCAACGTCTGGTCGGCTATACCGATCTGTCCCACCGCCCGACCGCTGCGGGCTTTCTCAAATTGATCGCCGCAGAGTCCGAAGATGAACACGCCCAGCGTGGCGGCCAGCCCTATCCGTTTTTTCTCGCCCATGCCCTGCAACAGCCGGTGGATCAGTTCGAAAACCTGCTCGGCCCGGTGGATGACTGGCAGGTGGAATGGAAATGGGATGGCATTCGCGCGCAAGTGGTCAAGCGCGAAGGTCGGCTCTGGCTCTGGTCGCGGAGCGAAGAGTTGGTTACCGATCGCTTCCCGGAGCTGCATGCACTGGCCCAGAGCCTGCCCGACGGGACCGTGATCGACGGCGAAATTGTGGTCTGGAGAGCACCACAAAGTGAAACGGTCGCCGACGGCGAGTTTGCCTTGAGCAGCGAGGAGTTGGTCGGCTCTGGACCAGCGCAACCTTCAGTGCAGCCATTTGCGCTTCTGCAGCAACGCATCGGCCGCAAAACCCTGGGCAAGAAAATCCTCGAAGAGGTGCCGGTGGTGGTCCTGGCGTATGACCTGCTCGAATGGGAAGGTCATGACTGGCGCAGTCGCCCGCAACATGAGCGACGGGCTCAGCTGGAAAAAGTCATCGCAACCTGCAACAGCCCGGTCTTGCTGCCGTCGCCAGTGCTGACCGGCAAGGACTGGGCGGATCTGCAGAAACAGCGCGAAGCCTCGCGTAGCCTCGGCGTCGAAGGCATGATGCTCAAAGCCCGGGAAGCCTTGTACGGCGTGGGCCGCACCAAAGACATGGGCGTCTGGTGGAAATGGAAAGTCGATCCGTTCAGCGTCGACGCGGTGCTGATTTATGCGCAACGCGGCCACGGCCGTAGGGCCAGTCTCTACAGCGACTACACCTTCGCCGTCTGGGATGGTCCGCCGCAGTCCAGCGAACGCACGTTGGTGCCCTTCGCCAAAGCCTATTCAGGCCTGACCGACGAAGAAATGCGCAAGGTCGACGCCATTATCCGCAAGACCACCGTGGAGAAATTCGGTCCGGTGCGCAGTGTTACCCCGAGCCTGGTGTTCGAACTGGGTTTCGAAGGCATCGCACTGTCCAAGCGCCACAAGAGCGGGATTGCCGTGCGATTCCCGCGCATGCTGCGCTGGCGTCAGGACAAACCGGTCGCCGAGGCTGACAGCCTGTCGACGCTGCAGGATTTGTTGGGGTAGGATGCGCGCTCTTTTTTGGGGCGCGGATTTTCCTTCGCCCGGATGCATGCCCTGTTTGTGTGCGCGCAGGTGCGCATAGCTACTCAATGGTTACCGAATGACTCCTGCGAGGACGCCTGCTACGGACAAACGCCCACACCTGGAGGCGTACGAGCCGCAATCAGGCATTACGCAAGGCGTTTTTTTGTCCAATCGAGGCCTTTTGCGGACCAGCTACACTCTCGCAGTCGCATGCAGTCAGGCCCGAAGACAGCATTGCGACAACTGCGTACATTTAAAACGCACGTTCGTATCTTTGGTTCGGAAATTGCTATCTTCTCGGGTCTGGCACCCGCCGGTAGCAAGCCTCGCGTGTTCCCAACGCTCAATTTGGTTTTAAGGACTGAACGATGAAAAAAGCATGGCTGACCCTCTCTGCATTGGCTATTTGTCTAGCCGCTGGTAATGCAATGGCCAAGGAATACAAGGAACTGCGCTTTGGCGTCGATCCTTCTTATGCACCTTTTGAATCCAAAGCTGCTGATGGCAGCCTGGTCGGCTTCGACATCGACCTGGGTAACGCGATCTGCGCCGAGCTGAAAGTGAAATGCGTCTGGGTCGAAAGCGATTTCGACGGCATGATTCCTGGCCTGAAAGCCAAAAAATTCGACGGCGTCATTTCTTCGATGACCGTCACTCCAGCTCGCGAGAAGGTTATCGACTTCTCCAACGAACTGTTCTCCGGCCCGACCTCGCTGGTCTTCAAAAAAGGCGCGGGCTTCACTGCTGATCCGGCCAGCCTGAAAGGCAAAACCGTTGGCTACGAGCAAGGCACCATTCAGGAAGCCTATGCCAAGGCCGTTCTGGACAAGGCCGGCGTGACCACCAAGGCTTATCAGAACCAGGATCAGGTTTACTCCGACCTGACTTCCGGTCGTCTGGACGCTTCGGTTCAGGACATGCTGCAAGCCGAACTGGGTTTCCTGAAAACTCCGGCCGGCGCTGGTTATGAAGTCAGCAAGCCTATCGACAGCCCGCTGCTGCCAGCCAAGACCGCAATCGGCATCGCCAAAGGTAACAAAGACCTGAAAGCCTTGCTGGACAAGGGTATCAAAGCGCTGCACGACGACGGCAAGTACGCCGAGATCCAGAAGAAACACTTCGACGATCTGATTCTGTACAGCGGTAAATAACACCCCGACGCCCATCGATTCCGGCGACAATCCTGCGCCGTTGTCGATGGGCGTTTTGTTTTATTGACCGCTAAAGGCTTTATCCATGTTCGATGCCCTTATACAAAACCTGGGACTCTCGGCGTTCAGCTTGAAAGGCTTCGGCCCGCTGTTGCTCGAAGGCACCTGGATGACCATCAAATTATCGGTACTGTCGCTGTTGGTGAGCATTCTGCTCGGCCTGATCGGCGCCAGTGCCAAACTGTCGAGCAGCGCTATCCTGCGCGTGCCGGCGCAGATGTACACCACGTTGATTCGTGGCGTTCCCGACCTGGTCCTGATGCTGCTGATTTTCTACAGCCTGCAAACCTGGCTGAGCCAGCTGACAGATGCCATGGAATGGGACTACATCGAAATTGATCCCTTCAGTGCAGGCGTGATCACTCTCGGCTTTATATATGGTGCGTATTTCACCGAGACGTTCCGGGGCGCGATTCTTTCCGTGCCGCGCGGCCAGGTTGAAGCCGCTACTGCCTACGGCCTCAAACGCGGCCAGCGTTTTCGTTACGTGGTATTCCCGCAAATGATGCGTTTTGCCCTGCCGGGTATCGGCAACAACTGGCAAGTGCTGCTCAAGGCCACGGCCCTGGTGTCGATCATCGGTCTCGCGGATCTGGTCAAGGCTGCGCAGGACGCCGGCAAGAGCACGTATCAGCTGTTTTATTTCCTGGTGCTTGCGGCAGTGATTTATCTGCTGATCACCAGCGCCTCCAACTTCGCGCTGCGCTGGGCTGAACGCCGCTACGCAGCCGGCAGCCGGGAGGCGCAGCGATGATCGAACTGCTTCAGGAATACTGGCGGCCCTTCCTTTATAGCGACGGCATGCACGTTACCGGTCTGGCGATGACCATGTGGCTGCTCAGTGCATCCATTGCCATCGGCTTTTGCGTATCGATACCGCTGTCGATCGCCCGGGTATCGAGCAAACCCTGGGTGCGCTGGCCGGTGCAGTTCTACACCTACCTGTTTCGCGGCACGCCCCTCTATATACAGCTGCTGATTTGCTACACCGGGATCTACAGCATCGCCGCCGTTCGCGAACAGCCGGTGCTCGACGCGTTCTTTCGCGATGCCATGAACTGCACGATCCTGGCTTTTGCCCTGAACACCTGCGCCTACACCACGGAGATTTTCGCCGGGGCGATCCGCAGCATGGCTCACGGCGAAGTCGAAGCCGCCAAAGCCTACGGCCTGACCGGCTGGAAGCTGTACGCCTATGTGATCATGCCGTCAGCGTTGCGTCGTTCGCTGCCTTATTACAGCAACGAAGTGATCCTGATGCTGCACTCGACCACCGTCGCGTTCACCGCCACGGTGCCGGACGTTCTCAAAGTCGCTCGGGACGCCAACTCCGCCACGTTCATGACGTTCCAGTCCTTCGGAATCGCGGCGCTGATCTACCTGTGCGTCACGTTCATCCTGGTGGGCCTGTTCCGTCTGGCCGAACGGCGCTGGCTGGCCTTCCTCGGCCCGGCTCACTAGGAACCGCATATGCGCCATGAAACCCACGATTTGCTGGCCCCGATGCCGGGTACCGCGCGCCAGATCCACAGTTTTCACTATGGCCCGCAGAACGGCGCCTGCAAGATCTATATCCAGGCCTCGCTGCATGCCGACGAACTGCCCGGCATGCTGCTCGCCTGGCATCTGAAGCAGCGTCTGAGCGAGCTGGAAAACGCCGGCTTGTTGCTGGGCGAAATCGTCGTGGTGCCGGTGGCCAATCCGGTCGGGCTGGAACAGATCCTGATGGATATTCCGCTGGGCCGTTATGAACTGGAGAGCGGCCAGAACTTCAACCGCTGGTTTGTGGATCTCGGCCAGGAAGTGGGCGATGACGTCGAGGCGCAGCTCAATGACGACCCGCAGCACAATGTCCAGCTGATCCGCCGTAGCCTGCGCAACGCGCTGGAGGCGCAAGTCGCCAGCACGCAATTGCAGTCACAGCGTTTGACGCTGCAACGCCTGGCCTGCGATGCCGACATGGTGCTGGACCTGCATTGCGACTTCGAAGCAGTTGAACATCTGTACACAACGCCGGAAGCCTGGCCCCAGGTGGAGGCGCTGTCGCGTTATCTCGGCGCCCAGGCCAGCCTGCTGGCAACCGATTCGGGCGGCCAATCGTTCGACGAATGTTTCACGCTGGTATGGTGGCAATTGCAGCAACGCTTTGGCAATCGCTTCGAGATCCCGATGGGCAGCTTTTCGGTCACGCTCGAACTGCGCGGCCAGGGCGACGTCAATCACGCCCTGGCCAGCCGCGACTGTCAGGCGCTGATCAGTTACCTCAGTCACTTTGGCGCAATTGCCGCCGAGGCCGCGCCGCCACCCGAGTTGCTTTTCCCCGCAACGCCCCTGGCCGCAGTGGAACCTGTAGCGACTCCGGTGGGCGGCTTGCTGGTGTTCTGCACCCAGCCGGGTGAACACGTTGAGGCCGGGCAATTGATCGCCGAGATCATCGACCCGATCAGCGACCTCGTCACCCCCATCCATACTCTTAATTCCGGTTTGCTCTACGCCCGCTCGTTACGGCGCATGGCGACTGCCGGAATGGTCATCGCTCACGTTGCAGGCACCGAAGCCTACCGCAGCGGTTACCTACTTTCTCCTTAAGGACTGCCTGTCATGTACAAACTGACCATTGATGGCTTGCATAAAAGCTATGGCGACCATGAAGTGCTCAAGGGCGTTTCGCTCAAGGCCAGCACAGGCGACGTGATTTGCCTGATCGGCGCCAGCGGTTCGGGCAAGAGCACGTTTCTGCGCTGCATCAATTTCCTCGAACAACCCAACGACGGCGCCATGACCCTGGACGGTCAACAAGTACGCATGGTCAGCGATTCCGGCGGCATGCGCGTCGCCGATCCCGATGAGCTGCAACGCATTCGTACGCGGCTGGCCATGGTGTTCCAGCATTTCAACCTGTGGGCACACATGACGGTTCTGGAAAACATCACCATGGCGCCGCGCCGGGTGCTGGGCGTTTCCAAGGTCGAAGCCGAAGCACGCGCCCGCAAATACCTGGACAAAGTCGGCCTGGCGGCACGTGTCGCTGACCAGTACCCGGCATTTCTGTCCGGTGGTCAGCAACAGCGTGTGGCGATTGCCCGGGCGCTGGCGATGGAGCCGGAAATCATGCTCTTCGACGAACCCACTTCTGCGCTGGACCCGGAACTGGTCGGCGAAGTGCTCAAGGTGATCCAGGGCCTGGCCGAAGAAGGCCGCACCATGATCATGGTCACCCACGAAATGAGCTTCGCCCGCAAAGTCGCTAGCCAGGTGGTGTTCCTGCATCAGGGCCAGATCGAAGAATCCGGCCATCCGGATGAAGTGCTGGGCAATCCGAAAAGCGAGCGTCTGCAGCAATTCCTGAGCGGCAATTTGAAGTAAGTGTTTGGCTCGTGGGAGCGAGCTTGCTCGCGAAGGCGGTATTCGGCTTGCAGGGTCCGCTGGTTCGACTGACCTCTTCGCGAGCAAGCTCGCTCCCGCCGTTGAAATGCGACCAACCCGCGGCGGATTTGTCCGCGAAAGCAAAACTATTCCCCTCCCCCCGCTGTCTCTGATTTACCCCCCATTCAGAGCACACCGAGCGCATGAGCAGACCCACCGATTTCGCTCAGCGATGGTTTTCGGCGCGCGATTGGAAGCCTTTTCCTTTCCAGAAAGAAGTCTGGTCGGCCGTCAAACGCGGCGAGTCCGGGCTGCTACACGCCAGTACCGGCTCCGGCAAAACCTACGCAGTGTGGTTTGCCGCGCTGAATTGCTTTGCCCAGGCTAATAAAGTTTTGCCTGATGACAAACCGCGCAAACGCAAACCACCTGCTGCGCCACTGAGCGTGCTGTGGATCACGCCGATGCGCGCCCTCGCCGCCGACACCGCACGCGCCCTGGAAGCTCCCTTGCAGGATCTCGACATCCACTGGAGCACCGGCCTGCGCACCGGTGATACCAGCAGCAGCGAACGCGCCAGACAAGGTCGCCGCCTGCCTTCCGCCCTGATCACCACACCGGAAAGCCTGACCCTGCTGCTGACCCGTGCCGACGCGTCAAGCACGCTGTCGACGCTGAAGATGGTGGTCGTTGATGAATGGCATGAGCTGATCGGCAATAAGCGCGGCGTCCAGCTGCAACTGGCGCTCGCCCGTCTGCGCCAGTGGAATCCGCAACTGATCGTGTGGGGCGTTTCTGCGACCTTGGGTAATCAAGACCATGCGCAGCAGGTGTTGCTGGGCGACGGCGGTGTCAGCGTGCAGGGCAAGATCCGCAAAGAGCTGTTGGTCGATACGCTGTTGCCTCCCGCAATCGAGCGCTTTCCATGGGCCGGGCACATGGGTCTGCGGATGTTGCCGCAAGTGCTGGTCGAGGTGGAAGGCAGCGCCAGTTGCCTGTTGTTCACCAATACCCGAGCGCAGTCGGAAGTCTGGTATCAGGCGTTGCTCGAAGCGCGACCTGATTGGGCTGGCCTGATTGCCTTGCATCATGGTTCGTTGTCCCGCGAAGTGCGCGACTGGGTCGAGCGCGCCTTGAAAGAAGGGCAATTGAAAGCGGTGGTCTGCACCTCCAGCCTCGATCTGGGCGTGGATTTCCTGCCCGTCGAGCGGGTTCTGCAAATCGGCTCGGCCAAGGGCGTGGCGCGCCTGATGCAGCGTGCGGGTCGTTCCGGGCATGCGCCGGGTCGTCCGTCACGCGTTACGCTGGTGCCCACTCACAGCCTGGAACTGGTTGAAGCGGCGGCGGCCCACGATGCGATAGCCGCACGAATGATCGAGCCTCGGGAATCGCCGCACAAACCCCTCGATGTCCTGGTGCAGCACGTGGTCAGCATGGCCCTTGGCGGTGGCTTCCTGCCCGACGAGCTGCTCGCCGAGGTGCGCACCGCCTGGGCCTACCGCGAGCTGACCGACGAGGAATGGCAGTGGGCGCTGGCGTTTGTCCGGCATGGCGGCCACTCGCTGACAGCCTACCCGGATTATCGACGCGTAGAGCCCGACGAGCACGGCGTCTGGCGGGTCCCGGATGCGCGATTGGCACGTCGCCATCGCATGAGCATCGGCACCATCGTCAGCGACGCCAGCATCAACGTGAAGTATTGGTCCAAAGGCGGTGGCGGCGGTTCACTGGGCAGCGTTGAAGAGGGCTTCATCGCACGCCTCAAGCCCGGAGATGGCTTTTTGTTCAGCGGTCGCCTCCTGGAACTGGTCCGGGTCGAGAACATGACCGCGTACGTGAAGCGCGCCACCAGCAAGAAAGCCGCTGTGCCACGCTGGAACGGCGGACGGATGCCGCTCTCCAACGAACTGGCCGACGCGGTGGTGGCTAAATTCGACGCCGCCGCGCGTGGCGAGTTTGTCAGCCCGGAAATGCAGGCCGTCAAACCGCTGCTGGAGGTTCAGCGGCATTGGTCGGGCTTGCCGCGGCAACACACGTTGCTCGCCGAAGTGCTCAAGTCCCGGGAAGGCTGGCATCTGTTTCTGTACCCGTTTGCCGGACGGCATGTGCATCTGGGACTGGCAAGTCTGCTGGCCTGGCGCCTGAGCCGGGACACGCCGCTGACTTTTTCTATCGCGGTCAACGACTACGGTTTCGAACTGCTCAGCGCCACGCCAATCGACTGGGCCGAGCAGCTGAGCAAGGATCTATTCACGGAAAATCATCTGATGGCTGACATCATCGCCAGCCTGAACGCCGGTGAGCTGGCACTGCGCCGCTTCCGCGAGATCGCCCGGATTGCCGGTCTGGTGTTTTCCGGCTACCCAGGCGCTCCCAAGAGTAATCGACAGCTACAGGCGTCCAGCGGCCTGTTCTTTGAGGTGTTCAAACAATATGACGCCAGCAATCTGCTGCTCACCCAGGCCGAGGAGGAAGTTTTGCGACAGGAACTGGACGTGCAACGGCTCGAACAAACCCTGCAACGCATCAATCAGCGCGAACTTGACGTGCACCTCATCAAACGCGCCACGCCTCTGGCCTTTCCACTGTTGGTGGAGCGCATGCGCGAAAGCCTGAGCTCGGAGAAACTCGCCGACCGGATCGCGCGCATGGTGCGCGATCTTGAGAAGGCCGCCGGGCCCGAGACCAACGCATGAAGCCTTATCTTGCGATCCATCTGGCAGGTGCCGAGCTTTGGTTATTGGCCGACAAGGCAATCTACTACCCTGAATACCGCGCCCTGTTGATCGCCGATGTGCATTTCGGCAAGGCGGCTGCCTATCGAAAACTGGGCCAACCGGTGCCGCGCGGCACGACTCAAAGTAATCTTGAGCGCCTTGATCGACTGCTGACTGCCTACAGCTGCGACTGGTTGATCTTTCTCGGCGACTTTTTGCATGCGCCTGAATCTCACGCGGCCACCACACTGAACGCGCTTGGCGAGTGGCGCGAGGCGCGCCCTGAACTGCGTATGACGCTGATCCGCGGCAACCATGACAAACGCGCAGGCGATCCGCCTGGCAGTCTTGCCATCGAAGTGGTTACAGAACCGCTGCTATTGGGCCCGTTCGCGCTGCAACATGAGCCTGATCCACACGCAACGCATCACGTGCTGGCCGGCCACGTGCATCCGGTTTATCGCTTGCAGGGCCGAGGCCGGCAAAGTTTGCGACTGGCCTGCTTTTACATGGGCGATACGGTCAGTTTGCTGCCAGCATTCGGTGGATTTACCGGCGGATTCGCCATCGACAAAAACCCTGACAAGCAAATCTATGTCGTCGGCGATGGCGCCGTATGGGTCGCCGGATAGGCGCAAGCTGAATCGATTCAACCCAGCTCATTCAGCGCCTTTCGTGATCGATCAGACACGACTCTGCCGGCCAGTGAATGCGCCAGCAGAAACATGAGGGGAATCAGACGACCGGGGCTGGTGGTGGCTCGTCCGGAACAGTCGGGCTGCCCGGTTCAGTCGGCTCGGGGATTTCTCCCGGCCCATCAGGGCCTGGCTGGCCGGGAATACCGCCAACCATATTGAATTGTGGATGCGCCAGTAACGACCAGGCGAGTAGACCGACTTGATTGGCACGCGGGTCAACCCCTTGGGGACTGGGCTTCATTTCTATCTTCATAAGGGCACTCCTGAGCGGTGGCCCCACTCGCGCGACGCGAGGGGAAACAGTTCAGCTCAATAGAGTGCCGAAATGAAGACTAATTCAATCCGGGCAGGATCAACGGTAACAAATACACCGAAGGCTATGCGCGCGGCAGGGTCACGCCACGTTGGCCCTGATATTTGCCGCCGCGATCCTTATAGGAAATCTCACATTCCTCGTCAGATTCCAGGAACAGCATCTGCGCCACGCCTTCATTGGCGTAAATTTTCGCCGGCAAGGTCGTGGTGTTGGAGAATTCCAGAGTCACGTGCCCTTCCCACTCAGGTTCCAGCGGCGTCACGTTAACGATGATGCCGCAGCGCGCGTAGGTGCTTTTCCCCAGACAGATGGTCAGCACATTGCGCGGAATACGGAAATATTCAACGGTGCGCGCCAGGGCAAACGAGTTCGGCGGGATGATGCAGACGTCGCTGGTAACGTCGACAAAACTTTTTTCATCGAAGTTCTTCGGATCGACGGTCGCCGAGTTGATGTTGGTGAATACCTTGAATTCAGCCGCGCAACGTACGTCGTAGCCGTAGCTGGAAACGCCGTAGGAGATCAGCCGGTCGGCGCCTTCGCCGCGCATCTGACGCTCCACGAAAGGCTCGATCATGCCGTGTTCCTGCGCCATGCGGCGAATCCACTTGTCCGATTTGATGCTCATGGCGGTGTCCTGAATAGCGAGGTGAAAAAGATGTCCGGCATCTTACCGGGCCGGGGCGTCGGGTTCAAAGACTGTGGGCATGATGCAGGTCATGCTTTGGACACGAATAGAAATATTCCTGCACAGAGTGTTGGCACACTCAAAAAAAAGCGTTAAGGTGGCGTCACTGTGTTGCTTGTGTCACTGAGAATCTCTACACGATGTTGAATTTCGATCCAACCATCTCCAAGAATTTTTCCTGCTCTTTGCACTCAGTCTCGGCCAGGGCATTTCCTGAGTCGCAGTTAACTTTGTCCAAGGAGATACACCATGTCTAATCGCCAAACTGGTACCGTTAAGTGGTTCAACGATGAAAAAGGCTTCGGCTTCATCACTCCACAATCGGGTGACGACCTGTTCGTTCACTTCAAAGCTATCCAATCCGACGGTTTCAAAAGCCTGAAAGAAGGCCAACAGGTTTCTTTCATCGCTACCCGCGGTCAGAAAGGTATGCAAGCTGAAGAAGTTCAAGTTATCTAACTTGTACTGAATCGCTTAAAAAGAACCCCGCCAAAAGCGGGGTTTTTTTATGCCTGCAGAAAAAGTTCTGTAGGAGCCAACTTGTTGGCGAGACGAGCCCGCCGTCCCCCCTTGCCAACAAATTACCCCTGCAGGATCTGCCTGCAATCAGTCATCGCTGACCGAAATATTCGGCATCGCCGGGCTTTCCGCTTCTTGCAGGACAATCCGTGCGCCAACGTGCCGCGCCAACTCCTGATAGACCATGGCAATCTGGCTTTCCGGCTCGGCAATGACCGTCGGCTTGCCGCCATCAGCCTGCTCGCGGATCAACATCGACAGCGGCAATGAAGCCAACAGTTCGACGTTGTATTGACTGGCCAGCTTCTCGCCACCACCCTCGCCAAACAAATGCTCGGCATGACCGCAGTTCGAGCAAATGTGCACCGCCATGTTCTCGACGACGCCCAGGACCGGAATATTGACCTTGCGGAACATTTCCACGCCCTTCTTGGCATCCAGCAGCGCCAGATCCTGTGGGGTGGTGACAATCACCGCACCGGCAACCGGGACTTTCTGGGCCAGGGTCAGCTGGATATCACCGGTGCCAGGCGGCATATCGATGACCAGATAATCCAGATCATTCCATGCTGTCTGGGTAATCAGCTGCAACAAAGCGCCGGAAACCATTGGGCCGCGCCACACCATCGGGGTGTTGTCATCGGTCAGGAACGCCATGGACATGACTTCGATGCCATGGGATTCAATGGGCACGAACCATTTCTGATCCTTGATCTTTGGCCGGGTGCCTTCAGCGATACCAAACATCACGCCCTGGCTTGGCCCGTAGATATCGGCGTCGAGAATCCCGACCCGCGCGCCTTCCCGAGACAGCGCCAAGGCAAGATTGGCAGCCGTTGTGGATTTGCCAACACCGCCCTTGCCCGACGCCACGGCGACGATATTTTTGACATTGGCCAGGCCGGGGATTTGCCCCTGAGCCTTGTGCGCAGCGATGACCGTGCTGATCTCGACCTTGGCCGACGTCACGCCGTCCAGGCCTTCGATGGCGATTTGCAGCATCTGCGCCCAGCCATTCTTGAACAGTCCGGCCGCGTAACCCAACTCCAGCTGGACGTTGACGCGCTCACCCTGAATATCGATGCCGCGTACGCAACCGGCAGTGACAGGGTCTTGATTCAAATAGGGATCGGTATATTGGCGAAGGACGGCTTCCACCGCTGCGCGATTAACAGCGCTCATGGGCTACTCCCGAATAAAGGCAGACTAAAACAGGCGGCTATCCTACCCCTTCTACAGATTGGCAGCATGGTTTCGCTGCGCATGCCAGACGACTCCTACGTCTGCGCGGGGTGAAAAAAGTTGTTCAGACCTTTATAGTGGTCGACCTCCGTTTCACTTCAAGTAGCCGAGCCCCATGTCCGAGCCACGCAAGATTCTCGTCACCAGCGCCCTGCCCTATGCCAATGGATCCATCCATCTTGGCCATATGCTTGAGTACATCCAGACTGATATGTGGGTGCGCTTCCAGAAGCATCGCGGCAATCAGTGCATTTATGTCTGCGCGGACGACGCTCACGGCTCGGCAATCATGTTGCGCGCCGAAAAAGAAGGCATCACTCCGGAACATCTGATCGATAATGTGAAGGCCGAGCACAGCGCTGACTTCAACGAGTTCCTGGTCGACTTCGATAATTTCCACTCGACGCACTCGGACGAAAACCGCGAGCTGTCGAGCATGATCTACAAGCGTCTGCGCGATGCCGGGCATATCGCGACGCGCTCGATCACCCAGTATTTCGACCCGGAAAAAAAGATGTTCCTGGCCGATCGCTTCATCAAGGGTACTTGCCCGAAATGTGGCACTGAAGATCAGTACGGCGACAACTGCGAAAAATGCGGCGCTACTTATGCGCCGACCGACCTGAAGAATCCGCGCTCCGCGATCTCCGGCGCGATTCCGGTTCTGAAAGAATCCAAGCATTTCTTCTTCGATCTGCCTGCGTTCGACGCCATGCTCAAAAGCTGGACCCGCAGCGGCGCCTTGCAGGATGCGGTGGCTAACAAGATCGCCGAATGGCTGGATGCCGGCTTGCAGCAGTGGGATATCTCCCGCGACGCGCCGTACTTCGGCTTCGAGATTCCGGATGAGCCGGGCAAGTACTTCTACGTCTGGCTGGATGCGCCGATCGGCTACATGGCCAGCTTCAAAAACCTGTGCGCGCGCCGTCCGGACCTGGACTTCGATGCGTATTGGGCCAAGGATTCAACCACCGAGCTGTACCATTTCATCGGTAAGGACATCGTCAACTTCCACGCCCTGTTCTGGCCCGCCATGCTCGAAGGTGCTGGCCTGCGCAAACCGACCGGCATCAACGTGCACGGCTACGTCACGGTAAACGGTCAGAAAATGTCCAAGTCCCGTGGCACCTTCATCAAGGCCCGGACCTATCTGGAACACCTGTCGCCGGAATACCTGCGTTATTACTACGCAGCCAAACTGGGCAAGGGCGTCGACGATCTGGACCTGAACCTCGAAGATTTCGTGCAGAAGGTCAACTCGGACCTGATCGGCAAAGTAGTCAACATCGCCAGTCGTTGCGCAGGCTTCATTCATAAAGGCAACGCGGGTGTGCTGGTGGCTGGCAATCCGGAGCCCGAGCTGACCGACGCGTTCCTGACGGCTGCGCCGGGTATCGCCGAAGCTTATGAAGCCCGTGACTTCGCCCGCGCCATGCGGGAAATCATGGGCCTGGCCGACCGGGCCAACGCCTATATCGCTGAAAAGGCGCCGTGGTCGCTGGCCAAGCAGGAAGGCAAACAGGATGAAGTCCAGGCCGTCTGTGCACTGGGCGTCAATCTATTCCGTCAGTTGGTGATTTTCCTCAAGCCGGTGCTCCCATTGCTGGCCGCCGATGCGGAAAAATTCCTCAATGTCGCGCCGCTGACCTGGGACGACCATCAGACGCTGCTGAGCAATCATCAGCTCAACCCGTTCCAGGCCCTGATGACGCGCATCGATCCGGCGAAAGTCGAAGCCATGACCGCTGCCTCGAAAGAAGACCTGACCACCAGCACTAGCGAGGCAGAGGCCGCGCCGACAGGCAATGGCGAGCTGACCAAGGAGCCACTGGCCGCCGAGATCGAGTTCGATGCCTTTGCGGCCGTTGACCTGCGGGTTGCCTTGATCCTCAAGGCTGAACACGTGGAAGGTGCCGACAAACTGCTGCGCCTCACGCTGGATATCGGTGACGAGCAACGCAACGTGTTCTCGGGCATCAAGAGCGCATACCCGAATCCTTCCGAACTGGAAGGTCGCCTGACCATGATGATCGCCAACCTGAAGCCGCGCAAAATGCGCTTCGGCATATCGGAAGGCATGGTGATGGCGGCGGGCCCCGGCGGCGAAGAAATCTACCTGCTCAGCCCCGACAGCGGCGCAAAGCCGGGTCAGCGTATCAAGTAAGTTGGCACGGCTTCGGTAGGACCGGACTTGTCCGGGAAAGCATCGGCTGGGTTGATGCTTTCGGGGACAAGTCCCCTCCTACAAGGCTTTGCGGCCGCGTCCAACCAAACGAACCGATTTCTTGCCAGATACTGTCTACCCTTTAGAAAGGCTCTTCAGCCTGTTCGCACATCCGGCAAGCACATGACCGACTTCATCCTTATCTTCATCAGCGCCGCACTGGTCAACAACTTCGTGTTGCAGCAGCCGATTGCTGTCGATCCGGTAGTGGCGATTGCTGCGCAGACTTCGACCACGCGCGCCCGCGTCCACGCACTCGGCATCGCCACGCTATGGCTGATGTTCGCCGCCAGCCTGATAAGCCAGGTGATTCATGAATACCTGTTGCTGCCGCTGGATGTCGGCTATTTGTCGTTGTTTGTATTTTTGCCACTGATTGTCTTGCTGATCGGCCCGTCATTGCGGGTGCTGTCCCAGGTGTTTCCAAGCCTGCCATTGAAGGACTTGCATCTGCTGCTGATCGGCAATGCAGGCGTACTCGGCCTGATGGTGCTTGGCACCGAGCCGGATAAAGGGCTGATCCATACAGTCGCGCTGAGTCTGGGAGGCGGATTGGGTTTCTGGCTGGTCCTGAGCCTGTTCGACGATCTGACCGGACGCCTGCGACAGCAACACATTCCCACGCCCTTTCAAGGTCTGCCCATCCAACTGATTGGCGCTGGCCTGATGGGACTGGCCTTTCTCGGCTTCAGCGGACTGGTCAAACCATGACTCTCATTCAAAGCATCGACGCACTGCTGCCGCAAACCCAATGTGGCAAATGTGGCCATCCGGGCTGCAAGCCTTATGCGCAGGGTATTGTCGAGGGAGAAGCAATCAATAAGTGCCCGCCCGGTGGCGAAGAAACCATCGCGGCACTGGCGCAACTGCTCAGCGTGCCGATTCTGGCGCTGGACACCGAACGAGGCGCAGCCCCGCCGCAAGTTGCGTTCATCCGCGAGGCCGAGTGCATTGGCTGCACCAAGTGCATCCAGGCTTGCCCGGTGGATGCGATTCTTGGCGCGGCAAAGATGATGCACACCGTTATCATTGACGAATGCACAGGCTGCGATCTGTGTGTCGCACCTTGCCCGGTGGATTGCATCGATATGCTTCCCTTGCCGGTCACGGGGGTGATCCCGATTGTCGGCGGGCTGGCAGTGACCGAGCAGCAAACCCAAGCCCGAACGCGGAAACGCAATCACGCCCGCCATCGCTTCGAAGCCCGCAACGCTCGCCTGCGCCACGAAGAGCAACAGCGGCACGCAGAACGACTCGCCCGAGCGCAAAAGCCTGCATCGCAGCCAGACACACTTGAGAGCCCGCTGCAATCTGCTATCGAGCGTATCCGTACACAAAAACTGGCAACAAACGAAGATGCGCTGAAGAAAGCGCGCAGTACCGTGGCCATGAGCCGGGCGCATCTGAACAAATCCCTCAAGGCTTTCGGTCATCCCCCCATCGCCGAGCAGGCTGCGCAGCTGGTGGAGATGCAAAAAGAGTTCGAAGCCGCCGAGCAAGCCCTGGCGAACCTGCAAGATCAGGCCCCCGTACCGGCGCAAACAGCGGTAGTCCCGCGCGACGACAGCAGCCTGAAGCGGGCGAAAATCCAATTGGCAATGGCCCGCGCGGCCTACAACAAAGCCCTGTCAGCTCAAGCCACCGCCGAGCAGCTGGAGGCCCTGCAAACAGCACTTCAAAGCGCCGAGCTGGCGCTTGAGTCGGCAATGCAGCCCTCTTCTGCATTGATGAATACTCGTGCGAACGCCTGATAACGCCAGTCAGCTGGGGCAGGTAAACGAGCGCCTGCAAAAAACCATGCTGTGGGTGCTGATTGCTGCGCTGCCGGGGGCATTGACCCTCGTCTGGTTCTTCGGTTGGGGCGTATTGATCACGTGGCTGATAGCGGCGGGCGCAGCGCTGCTGGTCGAGGCCGCCGTGCTCGCACTGCGCAGGCAGGCGGTGCTCCCGGCACTCAGTGATTACAGCGCTCTGGTCAGTGCAACCCTTCTGGCGTTGGCGCTGCCAGCCTATTCCCCTTGGTGGGTGACCGCGCTGGCCAGCGGTTTTGCGTTGCTGTTTGGCAAACATCTGTATGGCGGCATTGGCAATAACCCCTTCAACCCGGCGATGCTGGGTTATGCCTTCGTACTTGTTTCGTTCCCCCAACAGATGAACCACTGGCCCGCGACTCACGGCCTGAGCCTGACGGGCGGCCTGCAGCACATCTTCGGCCTCGACCTCAGCGGGATATCCAACCCGGATGCCTGGACTCAGGCCACGGCACTCGATGTGCTTCGCATCAACAAGAGTTTGACCGTCGACGAACTGTTCGCGCGCAGCCGGGCATTTGGCAGCCTTGGCGGGCGCGGTGTGGAGTGGGTCAACCTGGCTTTCCTCGCCGGAGGGGTGCTGCTGTTGCAACGTCGTCTGATCAGTTGGCACGCGCCTGCCGGCATGCTCGGCAGCCTGTTCGTGATCAGCCTGCTGTGCTGGAACGGTTCGGGATCGGACTCCAACGGCTCACCGCTGTTTCACTGGTTCACCGGCGCAACGATGCTCGGCGCCTTTTTCATTGTCACCGAACCGGTGTCCGGCCCGGACAATCCCCGAGCGCGCCTGCTTTTCGGCATCGGCGCCGGCCTGATTATCTATGTCATTCGAACCTGGGGCGCTTACCCGGACGGCGTGGCATTCGCAGTGTTGCTGATGAACCTGGCCGTACCGGCGCTGGAGCGCCTGAGCGCATCACCCGCGACGCCCGGTGAACATTCGTGAAACCGCTCTCAAGACCTGTCGCCTGGCTACTGCTCCTTGTCGTTCTGTGCCTGGGTATCGGCCTCACGATTGTGCTGGAGAAAACCTCCGCGCCAGCCATCCAGGCGAGCCGGGATGCGCTGCGTAATCAGGTGCTAGTCGGTGTCATTCCTGCGCAAAAATACGATAACCAACCACTGCAGAACCCCTTGGAGTTGCCCGGTCGCATGCCAGACTCGGCCGTACTCGAAGGCTTCCTGGTGACACAGGGAGGCCAGCCCGTTGCAATTATTTTTCACAGTCGTGGGCAAGGTTACGCAGGGCCGATAGAACTGCTGATTGGCGTATCGGTGGATGGCAGGCTGCTGGGCATCAAAGTGCTCAAGCACACCGAGACAGTCGGACTGGGCGGGCGGATAGTGTCTCAACCGCAGTGGCTCAATGGTTTTCTCGGCAAATCGTTGACCGACCCGGATGATGCAGGCTGGAGACTGAAACAGGACGGTGGGACTTTCGATCAAATCGCTGGCGCGACCATGACTTCGCGAGGTGCCATCGACGCGATCCGCGAGACGCTGCGCTACTTCGATGCCGAGAAAACCCGGTTGCTGCCCAACTTGACGGGAGAACGGCGATGAACCCCGGCAATCGCCCCGTTCCGTTCATGCTGATGGGCCCCTTGAGCCTGACGCCATTGATCGGCGTT
This sequence comes from Pseudomonas sp. DSP3-2-3, assembly GCF_049898225.1. NCBI lineage: Bacteria > Pseudomonadati > Pseudomonadota > Gammaproteobacteria > Pseudomonadales > Pseudomonadaceae > Pseudomonas > Pseudomonas sp. DSP3-2-3. The sequence continues at coordinate 58,497 of NZ_JAFCXH010000020.1, forward strand.
TCCGACTCGCTGGTTAAAAGCATCGGATTCCTGCTGGTGTTGGGGTCAGTGGGATTGCTGCACTTCGCACTGATGAAGGCCGTCGCGCCGCTGCTGCGCCCAACGACCAGGTTGCTGATCGGCGCAACAATTGCTGCCACCCTGGTCACTCTCGCCGGACTGCTGCTGCAAGCGCACGCCCTGGAGTTGTATCAAGCGCTGGGGGTTTACCTGCCGCTCATCGGCGTTCAATGTCTGCTGCTATCGAATACCGAAACTGACCAGCATGGCAGCGCCTGGGGCTTTCTACGCCTGAGCGCTTACTACGGCGTGACATTCATGTTGCTCGGAGCGGTTCGGGAATTACTGGGGCAAGCCTCGCTGTTGAGCAATGCGCAATGGTTGTTTGGCAGCAGCGCAGCAAGGTGGCGGATTGACCTATTCCCGTCAGGGTCCGGCCTTCATCTCGCGGCACTTGCTCCTGGAGGCTTTATGCTTCTAGGACTCGTGCTCGCCGTGGCAAACGCGCTACGCCTGCGCCGAAAACACACCAGTATTTAACGAGGCACAAGCCTCCAGGGAAACACTCCGTACATGAATGCCGCGAAACGCCTGGAAATTTTCCGCAGACTCCACGAAGACAATCCAGACCCGAAAACCGAACTGGCCTACACATCGCCGTTCGAACTGCTGATTTCGGTGATTCTGTCAGCGCAGGCCACGGACGTCAGCGTCAACAAGGCCACGGCCCGCCTCTACCTGGTTGCCAACACACCACAGGCGATATACGACCTGGGTGTCGAAGGTTTATCCGAGTACATCAAGACCATCGGCCTCTACAACAGCAAAGCCAAAAATGTCATAGAGACTTGCCGAATGCTCGTTGAGCTGCACGGCGGCCAGGTGCCCGAAACCCGTGAGGCGTTGGAAGCCTTGCCGGGCGTGGGTCGCAAGACTGCCAATGTGGTGCTCAATACGGCGTTCCGCCAGATCGCGATGGCAGTGGATACGCATATCTTCCGCGTCAGCAATCGAACCGGTATCGCACCCGGCAAGAACGTGGTCGAAGTCGAGAAGCAACTGATGAAATTCGTACCCAAGGATTATCTGCTCGACGCTCACCACTGGTTGATCCTGCATGGCCGGTATGTTTGCCAGGCACGCAAGCCCCGCTGCGGCAGTTGTCGAATCGAAGACCTGTGTGATTACAAATACAAAACCTCGGACGATTGAGCGATAGAGGTTTTAGCGGCTGATCGATTGAAAAAATCTTTTTTACCCGCTCCCGCTTTGCCGCTATAAGGTGCGCCATGAATGCCCCAAGCCTGGAGTCAATTTCATGAGCACTGACAAAGAGCAAATAGACGTAGACGACGACTTCGTTGCCGTCGAGTCAGACGACGCCGAGCCGACGCCCGTCGAGCAGGCCAAGACCAACCTGAGTAAACGTCGCACCATCGATAACCTGCTGGAAGAGCGGCGCCTGCAAAAGCAATTGGCGGATTACGACTTCGATCTTTAAGATCGAAGACGCAACGCGCCATGCATGAATCGCGACGCCCGGGCCGTCAGAGCCTCTCATGCTCGAGAGGCTACAGAGCCTCAGACCAAGCCGTTGCGCTGGGCCAACTCGATCAAGTCCACCAACGAGTGAGCATTGAGCTTCATCAGCAAGCGTGTCTTGTAAGTACTGACGGTTTTATTGCTCAGAAACATACCGTCGGCTATCTCCTTATTGGTTTTTCCCCTGGCGAGTTGTTGCAAGACCATCATTTCCCGCCCGGAAAGACGATCGACCATATCGGCCTCACTGGCGTTACCCATGCTCGAACGAACGGTGTGCAGCGCCTGGTTCGGAAAGTAACTGTAACCTGACAAAACCGCCTTGATAGCGCTCAACAGCTCGGTCAAATCCTGCTGTTTGCAGACGTAGCCTGCCGCGCCAGCCTGCATGCAGCGCATGGAAAAATGCCCAGGCGCCTGCGAGGTGAGTATCAGCACCTTGAAAGGCAGCGTCATTGCCGATAAACGAGCAATGACTTCAAGCCCGTCGAGCTTGGGAATTCCAATGTCGAGAATCACGATGTCGGGCAAATGCTCGCGTGCCAACTGCAGGGCATCCACGCCGTTGTCCGTCTCCGCGATGACCTCATAGCCATGGCGCTCCATCAGCATACGTACGGCAAGGCGAATGACGGGATGATCATCCACGATCAGCACTTTATTCATGGGCAGTCCATTTTTCGCTATTCGAATTTTCAGAGTCAGCACAATAGCCTAGTCGTTTAGTGCTTTGCATGGCGCTCACCCCTGAGGACTAACAGCCAAAGACCGTTCGTACACTTACAACAGAATAGTCCTACAAATTTCAGCCGCATTGCAGCATTCCAGAATTTTTTCAAAATATATCCTCCCTGACAATTGACGAATCGTCGATCCCGACAAAGACCGGGATAGAGCGTTGCAATGCGAGGAACATCACTACAGTCGAATCAAGCATTAGGCCTGCTACCTCTTATGATTAATGAACCGGATGCTACGCAAGTCGATGAACATTTCTCATTCGAACCACGGCTCACTCCTACGCATCCGGCGGACTTAACACGACCTCAGGCTAGATAGCGTCTCGCCACTGCTTTCAGATCGGTTTCTAGCGTCGGATTACCGGATACTGGCAGTATCGATTGGCTGAATAAACGGACCGGCCCGGGTTTAAACACCCGCCTGACCTGCCACACCACCTGCGTACGGTAATTTCAACGCGCCAGCCTGCGCCTGCAGCCCACGTGTTCTTTATCTGTTCATGATATGTGGTATCGATGAAGACACCAGCGACCACAGCCAGAAAATGTTGCACACATAATTACCTCAAAATCGCCTGTTGCATCTGTTGAAAAACTACACATATTGCAGCGCTGGTTTTGTAAATATATATATTTCAGGAAATATCCTACAAACATTTCGGAAAAACCCTAATCAATGGGAGCGCCTTGGCGCCGCAAGTCCTTGGCAGGTTCTCACGGGACAATAGAATTTTGTTGTTATCAAAACAGCGCACAACAGATGCATAACTATTTATTACCAAACTATCTTTTATGCTCCCACAGCGTTGCGCGCCGCCCTAAAACGCTTTAAAACCGCTCATCCGACATATAGCTAATACTATATTGCTATCTGACGCCATACTCCACCACTTAAAGAGGAAATGTACTACAAAACTCACAGACGCCAAATAAAAGCATGTAAGACAACCAACCCCAAGCCGAACCAATTCATGTAAAGCGTCCATTTTTACTTGCAAAATCTATTACCAGTCGTTACTTTTTTAACAACCAACTCACTAATCTTAGCGTGAAGCATGCTGAATTAATTGAGTATCCGCCAAAGAGGTAATGTCACTTTGACTACCTTTAATAAAATTTTTTATTGTATGGATCCCATTCAAAAACAACTGAAGGGACTCGAACAGTGCAGGCAAGGTCAATCAGACACTGCTCAACACTGACAGACCTGGGTCCGGCCTGTAGATTCATTTTGAATTGGCCATGTGTATAACCATGTTCAAAAAAGGATATACCATGAATAACAAGACTATCCACCGCTCGCCCGACCAACGAAGTACCATGGACCTGGCTGCAGCCGTCGAACGATTCGTCGCTCAAGGCGGAGTGATTGATGTCATAAAGGAAGGGAATGTATCGCCGCCGCGATCAACTTCTGCCTCCGCTAACACGTCGGACGAGGAGCGAAACAGTAAAGTTCATCTTCTCAAAGATCTGGTCGCCAAGGGCGCCGGTATGTCTGCGCTGCAATATTCACTGAGGATGAACAGGAAGGAAATAAAACAGCTGGCATTCGAACACGGTGTAAAAATAGCATTCAGCCGACCTATCAGTGAAATCAAGCGGGAAGCATTACAAGATCCCATGGAGATAGACGACCTGGTCGCAGGGCATGCGATGCATTACTCCAGCCTGGGTTACACAGCAGTCGAGATCGCTCGCTTGCTTGATCTGACCGTGCGACAGGTGTGGGATATCGGTAGGGCTTATCGCTTCGAATTTCAGCTGAGGAAAGACGGCGACACTCCCTGAACCTCGTTTGCACCCAACCTATGGCCGGTACCTATCTGATCGCAATGACAGCCGACAACCCGTCAGTACCGGCTCCACCCCCTGAATAGCCCCGCATCCCCGGTAAACAAGGTCCCCGCCGTTGTATTCACCCGAGCTCCAGGGAATAGCGCACGATTTTGCCCTCTTTTCGGATATTGCGAAAAAAAATTCAATCTGATTAAACGTTCTTTATCGCCTATCGGCGCGCTTTTCCCCTTCCCTATAAGGAACAAAAATGAAACGTTTAAACCGGATTGCAAACCCCATCAGCATCATCGCGGCATTTGCAGCGTTGTCTGAAGCATCAGCGACAACGGTACTGCCTTACCTTGATGATGAAAACCGCCAGATATATATCTGGTTTTTGATAGCTTTCCCTTCAGCGTTGGTAGTGTTCTTTTTTCTGACACTGAACTTTAATAACAAGGTGCTATACACGCCCGCTGAACTGAAACAGCTCTGCCTCAAAAATGAGAACAACCCTGAAGCTACCTCTTCCCAAAGCAACACTTCAAAAGAAGCAATGGCGTTGAACTTGAGTTTCAGCAAAGAAGAATATAGTTGTAGGAAAACGTCATACATCCCACCGCAAACGGATACAAACCAACAGACTTAGGCGATGAATTTTGTAGGAATAGTAGAATTTATCTGACAGATTGGTCCATTTTAAAAAGCGAAAGAAATTAAACGCTGTGCAATCAAACACTTCAATCAACAGGCGTTATTGACTCTAACTTCTAATACTGCACAGACAATAAAGTACGCACCAAAAAAAGAAGCTAGTGTTTAACGTAATCAACAAAGGACGAAACGTTTATGAGAACTGCTTTTACATGACTCAATCAAGCCCAAAGACAGACGACGGAAAATATCATGTCAAAACTAAGAGATTACCGCGACGCAGAGCGTGCCCTGGACAAAAATCTGCAACGACTTGAACACCTCAAGAATAATCCTGAACTGATCAAGGAACTGGAATTCGAAAAAAGACTGATGACGCTGTTAAAGCGATACAGCAAGAGAACAGAGGATTTGCTGGCGTTCGTCAAACCGGCGCTCGGGGCCAGCCTGCAAGCACAGGAGAACAGACGACCCTATGGAAAGGCCTCAAGCAAAAAAACCGGATAGTCAGCGCCTTGGTACCACACGCTAGCCTGAGAATACGATGGCCTTCAGCAACGAATTTCAAATGCAGCACCGGTTCAAGGTGCTGCATTCTTTACATTAAGTCAGACACAGCTCAGAACAGCTTTCTGCCTTTGTTGGCCGCGATACGCATGCGCAGCGCGTTGAGCTTGATGAAGCCTGCTGCGTCAGCCTGGTCGTAGGCGCCCGCATCATCTTCAAATGTCGCGATATTGGCATCGAACAGCGACTCGTCGGATTTGCGACCGGTCACGATGACGTTGCCTTTATACAGCTTCAGACGTACGACACCGTTCACATGAGCCTGGGACGCATCGATCATCTGTTGCAGCATCAGACGCTCAGGGCTCCACCAGTAACCGGTGTAGATCAGGCTGGCGTACTTGGGCATCAGCTCGTCTTTCAAGTGAGCGACTTCGCGATCCAGCGTGATCGACTCGATGGCGCGGTGAGCGCGCAGCATGATGGTGCCGCCCGGTGTCTCGTAGCAGCCACGGGACTTCATGCCGACATAGCGGTTTTCAACGATATCCAGACGACCAATACCGTTTTCGCCGCCGATGCGGTTCAGGGTGGCCAGCACGGTCGCAGGCGTCATTTCAACGCCATCAAGCGCGACGATGTCGCCATTGCGATAGGTCAGTTCCAGGTAGGTCGCAACATTCGGTGCGTCCTCCGGGGACTTGGTCCAACGCCACATGTCTTCTTCGTGCTCGGTCCAGGTATCTTCCAGAACGCCGCCTTCATAGGAAATGTGCAGCAGGTTGGCGTCCATCGAGTACGGTGATTTCTTCTTGCCGTGACGCTCGATCGGGATCGAGTGCTTCTCTGCGTAGTCCATCAGCTTTTCACGGGACAGCAAGTCCCATTCACGCCAAGGGGCAATCACTTTGACGCCCGGCTTGAGCGCGTAAGCACCCAGTTCGAAACGCACCTGATCGTTACCTTTCCCCGTCGCGCCATGGGAAATGGCGTCAGCGCCGGTTTCGTTGGCGATTTCAATCAGACGCTTGGCGATCAGCGGGCGAGCGATGGAAGTACCCAGCAGGTACTCGCCTTCGTAGACGGTGTTGGCACGGAACATCGGGAACACGAAATCACGCACGAACTCTTCGCGCAGATCGTCGATGTAGATTTCTTTCACGCCCATGGCTTTAGCCTTGGCACGTGCGGGCTCGACTTCTTCGCCCTGACCCAGGTCAGCGGTAAAGGTCACCACTTCGCAGTTGTACGTATCTTGCAGCCACTTGAGGATTACCGAAGTATCCAGGCCACCGGAATACGCGAGAACTACCTTGTTTACGTCCGCCATGCCATCACTCCACCGGGTTGTACGGAAAACCCGGGATTCTACCGCTCATGGGCAGTGATTTACAGTGGCGCGACAGCTTCTGACGATGAAGCGACAGTTTATGTCGAGTGCGCGACGAATCTCGCTGGATCAGGAAGCGCTGGCTGCGCTACCGGCGGAGGCAACGGGCGCGGGGTTCTCGTCGGGAGTAACCCGCTCAAGATGAATGTTCACCCGGCGGTTGCGGGCGCGATTGGCGTTATTGGTGTTCGGCGCCAGCGGGTAACGCTCGCCATGGAAGCGCAAGGTGATCTGCTCTTCAGGAACGCCCTGGGCCTTGAGGAAATCCATCACTGCCAATGCGCGACGGCGGGAAAGGTCGCGATTGGTCAGGCGGTTGCCACTGTTGTCGGAGTGGCCGTCGAGCTCGATGTGATTGACCGTTGGATCAGCCTTCAGATAAGCCACCACGGTTTGCAGCTGTGACTTGGCACGGGTGTCGAGCTCGATGCCACCACCGGGAAAACCGACCTCGGCTTGCTTGACCTGGTCGAAGTTCATCGGCAAGAGCTTGGTGACACACAGTTGATAGTCGCTGAAGGCCTTGTTGAACTTGACCGGCAGCAAGCGCACTTCCATCGTGCCGCCACCGTCACGGGAATAATGCCGGATGACCGGACTGCGGCCGTCCATCAAGCCATTGATCAAACGCCCGGCCTGCACCTGGGAGCTATTGAAGGGGAAACCGCCGTTACTGACCCGGACCGAGCCCAGATTGATATCGCCACGCCCCGGCTGCCAGGGCGCAGCGGCAGCCAGCAGGGTCGCGGAGCCTGGGCCCATCATGCCCCCGGATGCCTTGATGCGGAAGATCGCTTGCTCACCCGCCCGGCGCACGAACTCGCCCGCACCGAAATCGGTGATGGGTTGGCTCAGACGACACTCGAACTGATCGCCTTCGACCTTCCACTCGATACTTTCCAGACGCGTCTGGAAAGTAATAGCCATCGCCGGCAGGCTGGCGAAAAGGCTGAGCAAGGCTAAATATCGCTGGCGCACGGGAGGCTCCACAAAAAAATACGGCGTTACCAAAAAATGGCTTCCTACAACTGGCTATCGGTAACTTCCTACAAAACTTGATAGCGAGTGCCTGAGAGAGTCTTTTCCGGTAGCATTCCCAGCGAGTTTGACCCGCCTGGAATCCCCAATGTCTGACCGCCTGACCCTCCTGCGTCCCGACGACTGGCACATTCACCTCCGCGATGGAGCTGTTTTGCCTCACACCGTTGCTGACGTTGCGCGCACTTTTGGCCGCGCAATCATCATGCCGAACCTCGTGCCACCGGTACGCAACGCACAGGAAGCTGACGCTTATCGCCAGCGCATCCTGGCGGCACGTCCGGCCGGTAGCCGTTTCGAACCCTTGATGGTGCTTTACCTCACCGACCTGACCCAGCCGGAAGATATCCGCACGGCCAAGGCGTGTGGCTTCGTTCACGCGGCCAAGCTGTATCCGGCCGGCGCGACCACCAATTCCGATTCCGGCGTGACCAGCATCGACAAGATCTTCCCGGCGCTGGAGGCCATGGCCGAAGTCGGCATGCCGCTGCTGGTGCATGGCGAAGTGACCCGTGGCGAAATCGATGTGTTCGACCGCGAGAAGATGTTCATCGACGAACAGCTGACCCGCGTCGTCGAGCGCTTCCCGACGCTCAAAGTGGTGTTCGAACACATCACCACTTCCGAGGCCGTGCAGTTCGTCAATCAGGCTTCCGAGAATGTCGGCGCGACGATTACTGCCCATCACTTGCTCTATAACCGCAACCACATGCTGGTTGGCGGCATCCGTCCGCACTTCTATTGCCTGCCGATTCTCAAGCGCAACACTCATCAAAGTGCTTTGCTGGATGCCGCAACGAGCGGCAGCACGAAGTTCTTCCTGGGCACCGACTCGGCGCCTCATGCCCAGCATGCCAAGGAAGCCGCCTGCGGTTGCGCCGGTTGCTACACCGCGTACGCGGCGATCGAGATGTACGCCGAAGCCTTCGAGCAGCGCAATGCCCTGGACAAACTGGAGGGTTTTGCCAGCCTCCACGGCCCGGCCTTCTATGGCCTGCCGGTTCACCAAGACACCATAACGCTGGTCCGTGATGAATGGACCGCGCCCACCAGTCTGCCGTTTGGCGAGCTGTCCGTAATTCCCCTGCGTGCCGGTGAAAAACTGCGCTGGCGCCTGCTGGAGACACACACGTGAGTGAAGATCATTTCGACGACGAACAGGAAGGTCACGGCGGAGGCGGCTCGCGTCATCCGATGGCTGCCCGTTTCCGTGGCTATCTGCCTGTCGTCATCGACGTTGAAACCGGTGGCTTCAACTGCGCCACCGATGCCCTGCTGGAAATCGCAGCGGTCACCATCGGTATGGACGAAAAGGGCTTTGTCTTCCCGGAGCACACCTACTTCTTTCGGGTCGAGCCTTTCGTGGGCGCGAACATCGAAGCGGCAGCACTGGAATTCACCGGAATCAAACTCGACCATCCGCTGCGCATGGCCGTCAGTGAAGAAACGGCCCTGACCGACATCTTCCGTGGCGTGCGCAAGGCGCTCAAGGCCAATGGCTGCAAACGCGCGGTGCTGGTCGGACACAATGCCAGCTTTGACCTGGGCTTCCTCAACGCCGCCGTAGCGCGGCTGGACATGAAGCGCAATCCGTTCCACCCGTTCTCCAGCTTTGATACCGCGACACTGGCCGGGCTTGCCTATGGCCAGACCGTGCTGGCCAAAGCCTGTTCGGCGGCGGGTATCGACTTCGATGGCCGTGAGGCGCACTCCGCGCGTTACGACACCGAGAAGACCGCTGACCTGTTCTGCGGCATCGTCAATCGCTGGAAACAGATGGGCGGCTGGGAAGACTTCAACGACTGAGTCGTGATTCGGCACATCAAAACCGGCCCTTTCCAGGCCGGTTTTTTTTCGCCACCGCACAGCTCTTCAGGCCATTTAACGCTAAGCATATTCCGTGACTGACCATTCATCGCTCCTGCGCGAAAGCCTCCCAAAGAGTTTTGACAAGCATTCTCATTAACATTAGTATCCCCGCATCGAGCAATGAACAGCGACGGTTCTCTCTTATGTATGTCTGCCTCTGCCAAGGTGTTACTGACGGTCAAATCCGAGATGCAATTCTCGAGGGTTGCTGTAGTTATCGCGACGTCCGGCAAACCCTGGGCGTAGCCAGCCAATGTGGGAAATGCGCGTGTCTCGCCAAGGAAGTGGTGCGTAATACGCTGACCGAACTGCAAATCAGCAAGCCCTCGCTGGCTTACCCCGCAGAATTTTCAGTCGCCTGATTAAACGAATTTAAAGAACCGGACCTTGTGTCCGGTTTTTTTATGCCTGTAATTCAACCGCTTAGGACCAAGATGCGGAACACAAACATTCTTATTACTATTTATTTTCACTTAGTATTCAATAACTTAGGTTTGACAGAGTTATAACTGCGGCTCAAACTTGCCTTTTATAGACACAAGCCATTGGCGGGACCTCGAACATGAAAGGCGACATTACAGTCATCCAGCATCTCAACAGGATCCTCGGAAACGAGCTGGTCGCGATCAATCAATACTTTCTGCATGCACGCATGTACGAAGATTGGGGTCTGAAAAAGCTGGGGGCGCACGAGTATCACGAATCCATCGACGAGATGAAGCACGCTGACAAGCTGATCAAGCGCATCCTGTTCCTTGAAGGCCTGCCTAATCTGCAAGAACTGGGCAAGATCCTGATCGGTGAGCACACCAAGGAGATGCTTGAGTGCGATCTGAAGATCGAGCAAAAAGGCCTGGCCGACCTCAAGGCTGCCATTGCTCACTTTGAAGTGGTTGGCGACTTCGGCAGCCGCGAACTGCTGGAAGATATTCTCGAATCCGAGGAAGAGCACATTGACTGGCTGGAAACCCAGCTGGGCCTGATCGACAAGGTAGGAATTGAAAACTACCTGCAGTCGCAGATGGGCGACTGAATCATCTGATCGGCCGATACGAAAAAGCCCCGCTTCTCAGACGAGAGCGGGGCTTTTTGTTGGAGCGAGCCAGACGTGGGACCAGCTTTAGCCGGGAAAACGCCTTCCCGGCTAAAGCCGGTCCCACGGTTCGCGGATAGCCTCCAACAGGTTCTATCAAGCTTCGGTCTTGTTGGCCGCTGCTTTGACGGTTGCTTCCTTGACCAGCGTTGGCAGCGAGCCATCAGCCATCATCTCGGTGATGATGTCGCTACCGCCAACCAGTTCGCCTGCTACCCACAGCTGTGGGAAAGTCGGCCAGTTGGCGTACTTTGGCAGGTTGGCGCGGATTTCCGGGTTCTGCAGGATATCGACATAGGCGAATTTCTCGCCACATGCCATCAATGCCTGAGAAGCCTTCGACGAAAAACCGCACTGCGGGGCATTCGGAGAGCCTTTCATGTAAAGCAGAACGGTGTTGTTGGCAATCTGCTCTTTAATCGTTTCGATAATATCCATGGAGCACCTCGGCTTAACTTTTCCGACTCAGTTGTCGACACGGTGGCGCATTGTAACGGAATCCCGAGCAAGACGCTCAGCCTTCCCTGCCTTCAGGCAGCCGCCACCTGCACACAAACCCCGTTCAACACCGCATTGCCGGACAAGCTGTCGAGTTGCCGCTCATCAGTCAGGTCGTTAGCGCTGACACCAGGCTGGCTTTGTGCGATGCCCATTTGCACACCAGGCCGTGCATGCCCCCAGCCGTGCGGCAGGCTGACCACGCCCGGCATCATGTCGAGACTGGCCAGCACCTGCACTTCAATGACACCCACCCGCGAGCTGACCCGCACTTGCTGTCCGTCGCTCAGCCCACGACTGGCCAGGTCCTCCGGATGCATGAACAGCTGGTGGCGCGGCTTGCCCTTCACCAGCCGGTGATAGTTGTGCATCCAGGAATTGTTGCTGCGCACGTGACGTCGACCGATCAGCAACAATTCGCCGACGGCTGGAAGGCTGGCAGCAGCGAAACGCGCAAGATCAGCCATGATTACCTCGGGCGCGGCCTGAATGTGCCCATTCGCAGTCTTCAGGCGCGGCGCAAGATTGGGTTTCAACGCGCCAAGGTCTATGCCGTGAGGATGGTCAAGCAGGCGATCCAATGAGAGTTTGTGTTCTGAAGCCTCGCCGTACAACCCGCCACGCAGACCACGATCAATCATTTGCGCTGGCGCCATGGTCGGTTTCAACTCCCGCCCGGCTCTGGCGGCGAAAGCCTTGGCCAGGCCGACGAAGATTTCCCAGTCATGCAACGCACCCTCCGGCTTTTCGAGAATCGAGCGATTGAAACGGGTCACGTTGCGCACGGCGAACATGTTGAATGTCGTGTCGTAATGATCGTTTTCCAGCGCCGACGTCGACGGCAGAATCAAGTCGGCGTGGCGCGTGGTTTCGTTGATGTACAAATCGATGCTGAGCATGAATTCAAGCCCGTCGAGCGCCTGATCCAGCTGCCGGCCGTTGGGCGTTGACAACACCGGGTTGCCCGCCACGGTGATCAACGCTTTGACCTGCCCTTCTCCTTCGCTGAGGATTTCTTCGGCCAGCGCCGATACCGGCAACTCGCCCGCATATTCTGGAAGGCCGGAAACCCGGCTCTGCCACTGATTGAAATGCCCGCCGGACGTGGTGCTGACCAGATCCACGGCGGGCTCGGTGCACAAGGCGCCGCCCACGCGATCAAGATTGCCACTGACCAGATTGATCAACTGCACCAGCCAATGGCACAAGGTGCCAAACACCTGCGTGGAGATGCCCATGCGTCCGTAACACACGGCTTTGTCGGCTGCCGCGAAGTCCCGCGCCAGTTGCCGAATCTGCTGCGCAGGAACGCCACAACGCGGGCTCATCGCTTCGGCCGTCATCGCAGCAATCGCCTGGCGCACCTCATCCAGACCCTCGACTGGCAAATGGCTTGCGCGGGTCAGACCTTCATCGAACAGCGTATTGAGCAAACCGAACAACAAGGCCGCGTCGCCGCCAGGACGAACGAACACATGTTGATCGGCAATCGCCGCCGTTTCGCTGCGCCGTGGATCGACCACCACCACTTTGCCGCCACGCCCCTGAATCGCTTTCAGACGCTTTTCCACATCCGGAACGGTCATGATGCTGCCATTGGAAGCCAGCGGATTGCCGCCCAGGATCAGCATGAAATCGGTGTGATCGATGTCAGGGATCGGCAGCAGCAGGCCGTGGCCGTACATCAGGAAACTGGTGAGGTGATGCGGCAGTTGATCGACCGAAGTTGCGGAGAATCGATTGCGGGTCTTGAGCAGGCCAAGAAAGTAATTGCTGTGCGTCATCAACCCGTAGTTATGCACGCTGGGATTGCCCTGATACACCGCCACAGCGTTCTGCCCATGACGCTGCTGAATGGACAGCAGACGTTCGGCCACCCGCTCGAACGCATCGTCCCAGCTGATCGGCCGCCACTGATCGCCAATGCGCTGCATCGGCTCGCGCAGTCGATCCGGATCATTCTGGATGTCCTGCAATGCCACCGCTTTGGGACAGATATGCCCGCGACTGAACGTGTCCAGCGCATCACCCTTGATTGAGGTGATCTGCGTTCCAGCTTCTGCGGTCGATGTGGTTTCGATGGTGAGGCCGCAAATGGCTTCACACAGGTGACAGGCACGGTGGTGGAGGGTCTTGGTCATCGCCAGCCTCATATTCTTGTCGTTACGATCCGGGAGTGATCGAGCAACCGAAACTATGGAGCGTGGCAGGCGACTTCGCCAGAGTCGTTCATCCCGTGAATCGGCGTGCATCAGGCGCGCCGATGAGAGAGCTTCTGATGGCGTAGACGGTCCGTTGGAGCGAGGCTTGCCCGCGAATCAGCCGCCGATAGGCGTGATCTTGCGCTGCAACTGGATTTCGTGGACGGTTTCGATCTGTTCCTGAGCCACATGAACGCCGGTCAGTTCGCCGATCAGGCGCCAGTGCTCATCCAGACCGGAGCTGATGGTCGCCATACGGTCGATCATGCGACGACCGGCAGAGCGAGTCACTTCGTCTTCGCTGCGCAACAGCTCAAATGACATTGAAGTCATCGAAGCTGTGAGGTGTGTGAGGGTGCGGGCCGTGAGACCGAGCAGTTCCGTCAACTGTTGTTCTTTTGAATCCATTCCCCGAGCCTCTTGATTGCGCGCTGGCCATTTATAACTCAGCACGGCTTTTTATGAAACGGAATGAAACGGGCGATGTGTCAGCCACGTGAAGCAGGTCGCATATGCTGCGCATAACAGCGCTGGGGTTGGCAGCAATTGCATTGGCTCGTGAGGTCGGTGTACAAATGTCCTTCCCCGCTTCCAGCAGGGTCAAATCCTCGTGAGGATAGAAAGAGTCTAGTCGACGCCGACAATCCCACAATGGCTCACGATGGGCCCAAGCATGTTTCCAAACATTGCCAAAGGCTTATAAATCAATGCCGCTATTGGTAACAGGCGACATTTTTTTATACCATCGCGCCTTTCCTGTTCGCCGCCTCGTGCGGCCTCCGCCGTAGATCTCGCCCGTTTTCCCGATAAAACCCGGCTTTGAGCATCTGCGGTCTGTTGCAAAAAGGTAGTTAATGATGAACGCCAGGCACTTTCTCTCGATGATGGACTACCAGCCAGAAGAGCTCGTGCGCCTGATTCGACGCGGCGTAGAGCTCAAGGAGCTGCGAAATCGCAGCGTGCTTTACGAGCCACTGAAAAGTCGGGTGCTGGGGATGGTTTTTGAAAAATCATCGACACGTACCCGTGTTTCCTTTGAAGCCGGCATGATCCAGCTGGGCGGTCAGGCGATCTTTTTATCGCCTCGGGACACTCAATTGGGCCGTGGCGAGCCCATTGGTGACGCCGCCCGGGTCCTTTCGAGCATGCTCGACGTGGTGATGATTCGTACGTTTGCCCACAGCAATCTGCTTGAGTTCGCAGCCAACTCTCGCGTGCCGGTCATCAACGGCTTGTCTGACGATTTGCATCCCTGCCAATTGCTGGCCGACATGCAGACCTTCCTGGAGCATCGCGGCTCGATCCAGGGCAAAACAGTCGCCTGGATCGGCGACGGCAACAACATGTGCAACAGCTATATAGAAGCCGCCATCCAGTTCGACTTCCAACTGCGGATTGCCTGCCCTGCCGGTTATGAACCAAACGCTGAATTTCTGGCCCTGGCCGGTGATCGGGTAACAGTGGTGCGCGACCCTCGGGAAGCCGTCGCTGGCGCACACCTGGTCAGCACTGACGTCTGGACCTCCATGGGCCAGGAAGAAGAAACCGCCAAGCGCATCGCGCAGTTCCGACCGTTCCAGGTGACCCGCGAGCTGCTCGACCTGGCTGCCGAAGAAGTGCTGTTCATGCATTGCCTGCCCGCACACCGAGGCGAAGAAATCAGCGTCGATCTGCTCGACGATCCGCGCGCCGTAGCCTGGGATCAGGCGGAAAATCGCCTGCACGCGCAGAAAGCCTTGCTCGAATTTCTCGTCGCGCCGTCCTGCCAGCCAGAATGAGCCAGCCGCTTCTGCTGAATCTTCGCAATCTGGCATGCGGCTATCAGGATCAACGGGTGGTGCAGAATCTCAATCTGCACCTGAACGCCGGTGATATCGGCTGCCTGCTGGGCTCTTCCGGCTGCGGCAAGACCACGACCCTGCGCGCCATTGCCGGATTTGAGCCCGTGCATGAAGGGGAAATAACCCTCGCCGGCGAAGTCATCTCCCGACCAGGGTTTACCCTTGCGCCGGAAAAGCGCCGCATCGGCATGGTCTTTCAGGATTACGCGTTGTTCCCGCACCTGAGCGTCGCCGAGAACATCGCATTCGGCATTCGCAAACATCCGCGCTTGAAGCAGGTCATTGACGAACTGCTTGAATTGGTCAATCTGGGCGCGCTTGGCAAGCGTCACCCCCATGAATTGTCTGGCGGCCAGCAGCAACGCGTCGCCCTGGCGCGTGCATTGGCGCCCGAGCCACAGCTGTTATTGCTCGATGAACCGTTCTCCAACCTGGATGGAGAATTGCGGCGGCGGCTGAGCCATGAAGTTCGCGACATTCTCAAGGCGCGCGGCACCAGTGCGATTCTGGTCACTCATGATCAGGAAGAGGCATTTGCCGTCAGCGATCATGTCGGGGTGTTCAAAGAAGGTCGCCTTGAACAGTGGGATACGCCCTACAACCTGTATCACGAACCACTGACGCCTTTCGTTGCCAGCTTCATTGGCCAGGGCTATTTCATTCGTGGCCTGATGGTCGATCCGCAATCGGTGCAAACCGAACTGGGCGTGCTGCAAGGCAATCGTGCCTACGCCGCGATCAAAGGCAGCGCCGTTGACGTTCTGCTACGACCCGACGATATCGTTTATGACCGGGACAGCGCGCTCAAGGCGCGGGTAACCAGCAAGACCTTCCAGGGTGCGTCAACGCTCTACCGCTTGCAGCTTTCCACGGGCAGCCAGCTGGAGGCGATCTTTCCAAGCCATGCCGACTACATCGCCGGTGAAGAAGTCGGGATTCGCGTTGCGGCTGAGCACTTGGTGGTGTTTCCAGCGGCGGGGAGTGTTCCCGCGCAGAGCGCTGGCTTGAGCTGACAGACTGGGGACGCACTACCTGTGGGAGCGAGCTTGCTCGCGAAGAGGTTGTTACATCGCCAGCAGGTTAGTGCGTCAAGAATTGCCTTCGCGAGCAAGCTCGCTCCCGCAAGCCAGCTAAGCCATCACGAACGCCCAACCGGCGAAAAAATCGCCTTGGTCTGCTCCGCAAGCACCGCCGGTGCCAGTTCGACCTCCAGCCCGCGCCGCCCGGCGCTGACGTAAATCGTTGAGAAGGCCTCGGCGCTCTGGTCGATAAATGTGCGCAAACGCTTCTTCTGGCCCAACGGGCTGATGCCGCCCAGCAAGTAACCGGTCGAACGCTGCGCAGCGGCTGGATCGGCCATTTCCGCCTTCTTGGCTCCCGCCGCATGGGCAAGCGCCTTGAGATCCAGCGTGCCGACCACCGGAACCACCGCCACCAGCAACTCGCCCTTTTCCGTACTCGCCAGCAGCGTCTTGAACACCTGCTGCGGATTCAGCCCCAGCTTTTCCGCGGCCTCCAGACCATAGGAGGCCGCTTTCGGGTCATGTTCGTAACTGTGGATACGATGTTCGGCGCGAACTTTTTTCAGCAGATCCAGTGCGGGGGTCATGCAGCGCTCCAGGGTGGCGGGCAGATCGATTCAGGCCGCTACTTTAAGCGATCCGTCGTCAGTGCGTCTTGATCGACGTCTGTATTCGGGGTGATGAATGCTCAAGCACGCCTGATACAGACCAAATCGCAACCCACCCTCCCTCTTTAGTCACAATATGGCCGATGGTTCACATTCGACCTTTGACAGTATTCATTCTTGTCTATATTTTTTCGTTTACGAATATCGCCGGAACTATATTTCTAGCCACGGTCGAATCTCGGTCGGCGATGGGGTTTCGCCGACACGACGAAAAAGAAAGCACCGGTGCATTGCACACGGCGTTGCACAAAAACAAAAAACGAGGTCCTTCATGACAATCGCTCTACAACAACCGACGCTGAAAGGCCAATGCGTGGCCGAATTTCTGGGCACAGCCCTGATGATTTTTTTCGGCACAGGATGTGTTGCGGCGCTCAAGGTCGCGGGTGCCACGTTTGGCTTATGGGAAATCAGTATCATCTGGGGCCTGGCGGTCAGCATGGCGATCTACTTCAGCGCCGGGGTTTCCGGAGCCCACCTCAATCCGGCGGTCAGCATCGCGCTGAGCCTGTTTGCCGGTTTTGAAAAACGCAAACTACCGTTTTACATTGCCGCACAAACGGCTGGAGCCTTTTGCGGTGCCGGTCTGGTGTATCTGCTGTATGTGAGCCTTTTCTTCGAATTCGAACAAACTCATCATATGGTTCGCGGCACGCTTGAAAGCCTCGAGCTGGCCTCGGCTTTCACCACCTACCCGAATCCGGCGATTTCCATCGGCCAGGCGGCATTGGTCGAATTTGTGATCACCGCGATCCTGATGGCTGTGATCATGTCGCTGACCGATGACAACAACGGTCTGCCACGCGGCGCCCTGGCGCCACTGTTGATCGGTTTGCTGGTGGCATTGATTGGCGCCTCCACTGCCCCACTGACCGGTTTTGCCATGAATCCGGCACGGGATTTCGGCCCTAAACTGATGACGTTTATTGCCGGCTGGGGTGAAATGGCTTTCACCGGCGGACGCGATATTCCCTATTTCCTGATTCCGATTTTTGCACCAATTCTTGGTGCCTGCCTCGGCGCTGCCAGCTATCGTGCGTTGATCGCGCGTCATCTGCCCAACGCCACCCCTGTTAGTACCGCTCCCGCTTTAAAGAAGGATGCTGATGTTGCTGCCGTGAAGGCCCGGGCGTGAGCTTGAACCTCACCCGCTCTCTTGAAACTCACCCATTATTGCAAGGCAATCGACATGACTGACTCACAGAACAAGAACTACATCATTGCGCTTGACCAGGGCACGACCAGCTCACGGGCGATCATCTTCGACCGCGACGCCAATGTGGTGAGCACCGCCCAGAGCGAATTCGTCCAGCATTACCCGCAAGCGGGCTGGGTCGAACACGATCCGATGGAAATCTTCGCCACCCAGACGGCCTGCATGACCAAGGCGCTGGCCCAGGCCGACTTGCATCACAATCAGATCGCCGCCATCGGCATCACCAATCAGCGTGAAACCACGGTGATCTGGGAGAAGGAAACCGGCCGGCCGATCTACAACGCCATCGTCTGGCAGTGCCGCCGCAGTACCGAAATCTGCCAGCAGCTCAAGCGTGATGGCATGGAAGATTACATCAGGGAGACCACCGGGCTGGTCATCGACCCGTACTTCTCCGGCTCCAAGATCAAGTGGATTCTGGACAACGTCGAAGGCAGCCGCGAACGCGCGCGCAACGGCGAGCTGATGTTCGGCACCATCGATAGCTGGCTGATCTGGAAATTCACCGGCGGCAAGGTGCACGTCACCGATTACACCAACGCCTCGCGGACCATGCTGTTCAACATTCACAAGCTGGAATGGGACCAGCGCATGCTGGACGTACTGGATATCCCGCGCGAAATGCTCCCGCAAGTGAAGTCTTCGTCGGAAGTCTACGGCCACAGCAAAAGCGGCATTCCCATCGCCGGTATCGCGGGCGATCAGCAAGCTGCGCTGTTCGGCCAGATGTGCGTTGAGCCCGGTCAGGCCAAGAACACTTACGGCACCGGTTGTTTCCTGTTGATGAACACCGGTAAAAAAGCAGTGAAGTCCGCGCACGGCATGTTGACCACCATCGGTTGCGGCCCGCGTGGTGAAGTCGCGTATGCACTGGAAGGCGCAGTCTTCAACGGCGGTTCGACGGTGCAGTGGCTGCGTGACGAACTGAAGATCATCACCGATGCGGTGGATACCGAGTACTTCGCCACCAAGGTCAAGGACAGCAACGGCGTCTACCTGGTCCCGGCCTTCACCGGACTGGGCGCGCCGTACTGGGACCCGTATGCCCGTGGCGCGTTGTTCGGCCTGACCCGTGGCGTGAAAGTCGATCACATCATTCGTGCTGCACTGGAATCCATTGCCTACCAGACCCGCGACGTACTGGACGCCATGCAACAGGATTCCGGCGAACGCCTGAAATCCCTGCGTGTCGACGGCGGTGCCGTGGCCAACAACTTCCTCATGCAGTTCCAGGCAGACATTTTGGGCACCCACGTGGAACGCCCGAAAATGCGCGAAACCACGGCTTTGGGCGCAGCGTTCCTTGCCGGCCTGGCCATTGGTTTCTGGAGCAGTCTGGACGAGTTGCGCGACAAGGCGGTGATCGAGCGCGAGTTCGAACCACAATGCGAACCCGAGAAGCGCGAGAAACTCTACGCAGGCTGGCAGAAGGCCGTGGCGCGCACCCGCGACTGGGAACCCCACGAAAACGAAGAGTAAGCGGCGCCTGACCGGCGGGCAGTATTGAGTTACATGAGTTTCCGGCTGACAGGCAGCCTGTGCCTGCGGCATCATGGGCCGCATTTGGCAGCCTGAAAGGATACTCAACAATAATGAATCTGCCCCCCCGTCAGCAGCAGATCCTCGAACTGGTCCGTGACCGCGGCTATGTCAGCATCGAGGAAATGGCCACGCTGTTCGTCGTGACCCCGCAAACTATCCGCCGCGATATCAATCAACTGGCGGAAATGAACCTGTTGCGCCGCTACCACGGCGGCGCGGCCTATGATTCGAGCATTGAAAACACCGCTTACGCCATGCGTGCGGATCAGATGCGCGATGAGAAACAACGGATCGCCGAGGCCATCGCCGCGCAAATCCCCGATCACGCCTCGCTGTTTATCAATATCGGTACCACCACCGAGTCCATCGCTCGCGCTCTTCTCAATCACAACAACCTGAAAATCATCACCAACAACCTGCATGTGGCGTCGATTCTCAGCGCCAAGGATGATTTCGAGGTGTTGCTGGCGGGCGGCAATGTGCGCCGTGACGGCGGTGTCGTCGGTCAGGCCAGCGTCGACTTCATCAATCAGTTCAAGGTCGACTTTGCGCTGGTAGGCATCAGCGGTATCGACGAAGACGGCAGCCTGCTGGACTTCGATTATCAGGAAGTCCGGGTTTCCCAGGCGATCATCGCCAATGCGCGGCAAGTCTTGCTGGCGGCGGATTCGAGCAAATTCGGCCGCAACGCCATGGTGCGCCTCGGACCTATCAGTTTGATCGATTGTCTGGTAACCGATCAGGCACCCGTGCCGGCGCTGATGCAGTTGCTGGCGCAGAACAAGATTCGGCTGGAAGTGGTTTAGTTCAGACGACTCTGCACTCGTTGGAGCGAGGCTTGCCCGCGAAGGGGTCAGCCATCCAGTGCATCAGGTCATACCGTGAGAAGGCATTCGCGGGCAAGCCTCGCTCTAACAGATTGGTCGCATGTTCGCTTTTGTTCCTTTCCCCTCTCCTTCATCAGTATTTTCAATCAGTCTTGACTGGCTAGACCTTCACTATTGAGCTATGATTTTCGGAAATGAACATAAATGTTCGAATTTGTTGTTCGAACAAATATCAGGAGGCCATCCGATGCCCCATTCCGTCTTGCCTGTACCGCCCCTTTCCGAGGTCTACGACATCGCCGTCATTGGTGGTGGTATCAATGGTGTCGGAATTGCCGCAGATGCCTCCGGTCGCGGTCTTTCAGTTTTCCTTTGTGAAAAGGACGACCTTGCCAGTCACACGTCCTCTGCCAGCAGCAAGTTGATCCATGGCGGGCTGCGTTACCTCGAACATTACGAATTTCGTCTGGTGCGCGAAGCCCTGGCCGAGCGTGAAGTGCTGTTGGCCAAGGCACCGCACATCGTCAAGCCGATGCGCTTCGTGCTGCCCCATCGCCCGCACTTGCGTCCGGCGTGGATGATTCGTGCCGGTCTGTTCCTCTATGACCACCTGGGCAAGCGCGAAAAGCTGCCCGGCTCGCGCAGCCTGCGTTTCGGCAGCGACAGCCCGCTGAAAGCCAATATCACCCGTGGCTTTGAATATTCCGATTGCTGGGTCGATGACGCCCGCCTCGTGGTCCTCAATGCCATGGCTGCGCGGGAACACGGCGCGCATATTCACACCCAGACCCGCTGCCTGAACGCGCGGCGCAGCAATGGCCTGTGGCATCTGCACATGGAACGCACCGACGGCACGCTGTTTTCGATTCGCGCCAAGGCGCTGGTCAATGCGGCTGGCCCGTGGGTTGCCAAATTCATTCGCGACGACCTGAAACTTACTTCGCCGTACGGCATCCGCCTGATTCAGGGCAGCCACTTGATCGTGCCGAAGCTGTATGAAGGCGAAAACGCGTTCATTCTGCAAAACGAAGATCAGCGCATCGTGTTTGCGATTCCGTACCTGGAACGCTTCACGATCATTGGCACCACGGATCGCGAGTATCAGGGCGATCCGAGCAAGGTTGAAATAACCGATGGCGAGATGGACTACATGCTCAAAGTCGCCAACGACCACTTCAAGAAGCAGCTGACCCGCGACGACGTGCGCAACACCTATTCCGGCGTGCGCCCGCTGTGCAACGACGAATCTGACAACCCGTCAGCGATTACCCGCGACTACACCCTGTCGCTGTCCGGCGGCGCCGATGAAGCACCGATTCTGTCGGTGTTCGGCGGTAAGCTGACGACGTATCGCAAGCTGGCGGAATCGGCTCTGGCGCAACTCGCACCGTTCTTCAAGGACATGAAGCCAAGCTGGACCGCCAAGGCCAGCCTGCCCGGCGGTGAAGACATGAGCACGCCGGCGACGTTAAGCGCTGAGCTGACTCAACGCTGCACCTGGTTGCCAGCAGAGATCGCCCAACGCTGGGCGCGCACCTACGGCAGTCGCAGCTGGCGCCTGCTGGAAGGCGTGCAAAGCCTCGCGGACATGGGCGACAGCCTGGGCGCCGGCCTGTACACCCGTGAAGTGGATTACCTGTGCAGCACTGAATGGGCAACCACCGCTGAAGACATTCTCTGGCGTCGCAGCAAACTGGGCCTGTTCATGACCGCTGAAGAGCGTGCTGGCGTCCAGCAATACCTGGATGTTGTGGCGCGTAGAAAAGGCGCTATCGAAGCAGCCTGATCACGCTGCGCTGGACGAACCCGTGGCAAGCGAATGCATTCGCTTCCACGGGTTTTGCATTTCAACCGCCGGTCATACATTCGGTTTTCCGAACACTCCTCGACACCTGGTTCGGCATCCCGGACGCCCAAACACCCCACCGCTCCCCCGATAAAACTATAAATCCTTTAAAACCAAAGACTTGACTCACAGACGCGTGCTTGGCACGGCTCCTGCTCTACACTACTTGTCGATCGCTTCGACAGTAACGTGTGCCCTTGTCGGCCGCCGTTGAAGCATTCGCCGAACAAGCGGGCCACACCTGTTTCGGCCCCATAAAAAAAACAAAGTCGAGGAATTACAGATGCGCATCGTCCCCCATCTTCTGGGCGCAGCAATCGCTGCCGCTCTGATTACCACTCCAGTTTTCGCCGCCGAACTCACCGGCACACTGAAGAAAATCAAAGAGTCCGGCACCATCACCCTCGGGCACCGCGATGCTTCGATTCCGTTTTCCTATATCGCTGATGCTTCCGGCGTTCCGGTTGGCTACTCCCACGATATCCAGCTGAAAATCGTCGAAGCCATCAAAAAAGACCTGGACATGCCGGACCTGAAGGTCAAGTACAACCTGGTCACTTCCCAGACACGTATCCCGCTGGTGCAGAACGGCACCGTTGACGTTGAATGCGGTTCCACCACCAACAACGTCGAGCGTCAGCAACAGGTTGACTTCTCGGTAGGCATCTTCGAAATCGGCACCCGTTTGCTGGCCAAGAAAGATTCGGCCTACAAGGATTTTGCTGATCTGAAAGGCAAGAACGTCGTGACCACCGCTGGCACCACGTCCGAGCGCATCCTCAAGTCGATGAACGCCGACAAGCAGATGGGCATGAACGTTATCTCCGCCAAAGATCACGGCGAATCCTTCCAGATGCTGGAATCCGGTCGTGCCGTTGCGTTCATGATGGACGACGCGCTGCTCGCTGGCGAAATGGCCAAGGCCAAGAAGCCGGATGACTGGGCTGTGACCGGCACCGCACAATCCTACGAAATCTACGGCTGCATGGTTCGCAAAGGCGACGAGCCGTTCAAGAAAGCGGTCGATGATGCAATCGTGGCGACCTACAAGTCGGGCGAAATCAACAAGATCTACAGCAAATGGTTCGAACAGCCGATTCCGCCAAAAGGCCTGAACCTCATGTTCCCGATGAGCGACAAGGTCAAAGAACTGATCAGCAACCCAACCGACAAAGCGGCTGACGACAAAAAGGCTTAATCGCCCCTCAAGATATTCCTGAGACGGCTTGTGCCATCTCAGGATGCCGTTGCGTGTATCTGGATCGATCAGAGGGGAGACCCTGATGAATTACAACTGGGACTGGAGCGTGTTCTTCAAGTCCACCGGCGTTGGCAGCGAAACCTATCTGGACTGGTATGTCTCCGGTCTGGGCTGGACTATCGCGATTGCCGTTGCCGCCTGGATTATCGCCTTGCTGCTGGGCTCCGTGCTCGGCGTCATGCGCACTGTACCGAGCCGTTGGGTATCGGGCATCGCCACGGTATACGTGGAAATCTTCCGTAATGTGCCGCTGCTGGTGCAGCTGTTCATCTGGTACTTCCTGGTACCGGACCTGCTGCCTGAACACATTCAGGAGTGGTACAAGCAGGACCTCAACCCGACGACCTCAGCGTTCCTGAGCGTGGTGGTGTGTCTGGGTCTGTTCACCGCTGCCCGGGTCTGCGAACAGGTGCGTACTGGCATTCAGGCGTTGCCCGCCGGCCAGGAATCCGCTGCACGCGCCATGGGTTTCAAGCTGCCGCAGATCTACTGGAACGTGCTGCTGCCGCAGGCGTATCGGATCATTATTCCGCCGCTTACCTCCGAATTCCTCAACGTGTTCAAGAACTCGTCGGTGGCCTCGCTGATCGGCCTGATGGAATTGCTCGCCCAGACCAAACAGACCGCCGAGTTTTCCGCGAACCTGTTCGAAGCGTTCACTCTGGCGACACTGATCTACTTCACCTTGAACATGAGCCTGATGTTGCTGATGCGCGTGATCGAGAAGAAAGTCGCGGTGCCCGGCCTGATTTCCGTGGGGGGTAAATAATGGACTTTTCCGGAATCAGCCAAGCCATTCCCGGCATGTGGAACGGCATGGTCATGACCCTGCAGTTGATGGGCATGGGCATCGTCGGCGGTCTGGTGCTCGGCACTATCCTGGCGTTGATGCGTTTGTCGTCGAACAAGTTGCTGTCCAACCTGGCCGGGGCTTACGTCAACTATTTCCGCTCCATCCCGCTGCTGCTGGTCATCACCTGGTTCTATCTGGCGGTGCCGTTCGTGCTGCGCTGGATCACCGGCGAAGACACGCCCATCGGTGCGTTCACCTCCTGCGTCGTGGCATTCATGATGTTCGAGGCGGCGTACTTCTGCGAAATCGTCCGCGCGGGTGTGCAGTCGATTTCCAAAGGCCAGATGGGTGCGGCACAGGCGCTGGGCATGACCTACGGGCAAATGATGCGGTTGATCATCCTGCCTCAGGCGTTTCGCAAGATGACCCCGCTGCTGCTGCAGCAAAGCATCATCCTGTTT
The DNA here is from genome assembly GCF_049898225.1 of Pseudomonas sp. DSP3-2-3. NCBI lineage: Bacteria > Pseudomonadati > Pseudomonadota > Gammaproteobacteria > Pseudomonadales > Pseudomonadaceae > Pseudomonas > Pseudomonas sp. DSP3-2-3. The sequence continues at coordinate 83,285 of NZ_JAFCXH010000020.1, forward strand.
CAGGACACCTCCCTGGTCTACACCGTTGGCCTGGTGGATTTCCTCAATGCTTCGCGGGCCAGTGGCGACATCATTGGCCGCGCCAATGAGTTCCTGATCATCGCCGGTCTGGTGTACTTCACGATCAGCTTTGCCGCCTCGTTGCTGGTGAAGCGCCTGCAAAAAAGGTTCGCCGTATGATTTCCATAAAAAACGTTAACAAGTGGTATGGCGACTTCCAGGTACTGACTGATTGCAGCACCGAAGTCAAAAAGGGTGAAGTGGTGGTGGTCTGCGGACCGTCCGGCTCCGGCAAATCGACCCTGATCAAATGCGTCAACGCGCTGGAACCCTTCCAGAAGGGCGACATCACCGTTGATGGCACTTCGATTGCCGATCCCAAGACCAACCTGCCCAAGCTGCGCTCGCGGGTCGGCATGGTGTTTCAGCACTTCGAGTTGTTCCCGCACCTGACCATCGTTGAAAACCTGACCATCGCGCAAATCAAGGTGCTGGGCCGCAGCAAGGCCGAAGCCACCGAGAAGGGCCTGAAATTGTTGGAACGTGTCGGCCTGTCCGCTCACGCCAACAAACATCCGGGTCAGCTTTCCGGTGGTCAGCAACAGCGTGTGGCCATTGCCCGCGCCCTGGCCATGGACCCGATCGTCATGCTGTTCGACGAACCGACCTCTGCGCTGGACCCGGAAATGGTCAACGAAGTGCTCGACGTGATGGTGCAGCTGGCCCACGAAGGCATGACCATGATGTGCGTGACCCACGAAATGGGCTTCGCCCGCAAAGTGGCGAACCGCGTGATCTTCATGGATCAGGGACAGATCGTCGAAGACTGCGAGAAAGAAGAATTCTTCGGTGATGTCAGCGCCCGCTCCGAGCGTGCGCAGCACTTCCTCGCCAAGATCCTTCAGCACTAAGCGATACCCCGTCGGCGGCCTGGCTCTCTAGCGAGTCAGGCCGCTGTTCGGCTCAGGACGACTGTGATGAAATGCGACCCCAATCTTTATCGCGCCGCGCCGCCATCACTCGCCGTGAAACCCCGCCTGATACGCCACCTGTTTTTGCCGCCGCTGATCATTGCGTTGATGATCGGCCTGGGCTACATCGCCTATCTGTTCAGTGAACACAACGGCATCAAGGCTCTCAAGGAGAATGGCGAACGTCAGCTGGAGCTGCACGCGCGCACCGTTGAAAGTGAAATCAACAAATACACCTATTTGCCCAGCGTGCTGGAGCTTGAGTCCAACGTTTCAGCTCTGCTCAAAGACCCGACGCCCGAGCTGCGGCAGAAGGTCAACGACTACCTCGAAGGTTTGAACCGCCGCAGCCGCAGCCGCGCCATTTATGTGCTGGACACCACCGGCCGCGTACTGGCCACCAGCAACTGGCGCGACGCGGACAGTTATCTGGGCGAAGACTTGTCGTTTCGCGCCTATTATCAGGACGCAGTGCGTGGCTTGCCCGGCCGCTTCTATGGCATCGGCAGCACCACCGGCGAACCCGGTTACTACCTGGCCCATGGCCTGGAAGAGCAAGGCAAGATCATTGGCGTGGCCGTGATCAAGGTACAGCTCGAAGCCCTTGAACAGCGCTGGCAACGGGCGCGTCTGGAGGCATTTGTCAGTGACGAGAACGGCATCATCATTCTCTCCAGCGACCCGTCCCGACGCTTGAAATCAGTGCGTCCGCTGACTGCGGAAATAAAAGAGCGACTGGCGCGCAGCCTGCAATATTACTGGTTCCCGCTGAATGAACTGGTACCGCTGGAGCGCGAATCCCTTGACGAAGGCGTGGAGAAACTCACGTTTCCGGCCAACGTCAGCGTCGATCATGAACATAAACAAGTGAGTTATCTTGCGCAGACCCGACAACTGAGCGACACGCCCTGGCACCTGACCTTGCTGACTCCGCTGGAAGACCTGCGTCGGGAAGCCGGTAGCCAGGGCATGCTGGTCGCGGTGATCTGCGCGTTGGTGGCTTTTTTGCTGATCGCCTGGAACGAGCGACGCAAAGTGCTCTCGACCCGCCTCGCGGCACGGGAAGCCTTGCAGCAGGCCAACAACGAACTGGAACGCAAGATTGCCGAACGCACCGAGCACTTGCGCGCCAGCAACGAACGACTCAAAGGCCAGATTCGCGAACGCCGTCAGGCTGAAGACACGCTGCGCCGGGCGCAGGATGAACTGGTACAGGCTGGCAAGCTGGCGGCCATCGGCCAGATGTCCACCAGCATCGCTCACGAACTGAATCAGCCGCTCGCTGCCTTGCGCACCTTGTCGGGCAATACCGTGCGCTTCCTCGAACGCGGCGCACTGGATACGGCCAGCGCCAACCTGCGCACCATCAATGATCTGGTCGACCGCATGGGCCGCATTACCGCCAGCCTGCGCGCCTTCGCCCGACGCGGCGATGACAAGGGCCAGGCCTTGCTGAGCAAAGCGGTCGAGGCCGCGTTGCAATTGCTGGCCGGACGCCTGGAAAACTTTTCTCTGGATCTGCATCAGGATTTTGTCGATGCGCAGTTGATGATCGACCAGACGCGCCTTGAACAGATTCTGGTCAACTTGATCGGCAATGCACTGGACGCCATGAACGCCCAACCGCTGCCTGAACTGTGGCTGGAAGGTTCGGTGGTGGACGGCCGCTATCGCCTGCTGGTACGGGATAACGGCCACGGCATCGACGATGAGGCGCGCAAGCACCTGTTCGAGCCGTTCTTCACCACCAAGCCCGGCGAACAAGGGCTGGGGCTTGGCTTGACCTTGTCTGCGAGCCTTGCCGCAGCGGCGGGCGGAAGCCTCGGCGCTGAGCATCCAACAACGGGCGGGACGGCGTTTGTGTTGTGTTTGCCGTTGGTGCCTGTGTGACCGGTGGGAGCGAGCTTGCTCGCGAAGGCGATTTCGTTCACTGCGCAGGCCCGACGCATCGCCAACAAGTTGGCTCCTACAGCTCGAATCAGAATTTGCGTCGCTTGATGAGAACCCCAAATGAACACTGACCTGACCGTACTCATCGTCGAAGACGACCCGCATGTCTTGCTCGGCTGCCAGCAGGCGCTGGCGCTGGAAGACATTCCCAGCGAAGGCGTCGGCAGTGCCGAAGAAGCCCTCGCGCGTATCGGCGATAACTTTGCCGGGATTGTCATCAGCGATATTCGCCTGCCCGGCATCGACGGTCTGCAACTGCTGACCCAGCTCAAGGCCCGCGACCGTAGCTTGCCGGTGGTGCTGATTACCGGCCATGGCGACATCTCCATGGCAGTGAATGCCATGCGCGACGGCGCGTATGACTTCATGGAGAAACCCTTCTCCCCGGAACGGCTGGTGGAAGTCGCGCGTCGTGCCCTGGAGCAACGCGGGCTGGCCCGGGAAGTCTGGTCGCTGCGCAAGCAGTTGGCTGAACGGGATTCCCTGGAAGGCAAGATCATCGGTCGCTCGCCAGCCATGCAAAACCTGCGCGCCTTGATCGCCAACGTTGCCGACACATCGGCCAACGTGCTGATCGAAGGTGAAACCGGCACCGGCAAAGAACTCGTCGCCCGCTGCCTGCACGATTTCAGTCGACGTCACGCCCAGCAATTCGTCGCGCTGAACTGCGGTGGACTACCGGAAAGCCTGTTCGAAACCGAGATTTTCGGCCATGAATCCAATGCCTTCACCGGCGCGGGCAAGCGGCGCATCGGCAAGATCGAACACGCGCACAACGGCACGCTGTTCCTTGATGAAGTGGAAAGCATGCCGATCAACCTGCAAATCAAGCTGTTGCGGGTCTTGCAGGAGCGGACGCTGGAACGCCTGGGCTCCAACCAGAGCGTGGCGGTGGATTGCCGGGTGATCGCCGCGACCAAGTCGGACCTGAACGAGATGGGCAAGAGCGGCCAGTTTCGCAGCGACTTGTATTACCGCTTGAACGTCGTGACCCTGGAGTTGCCGCCGCTGCGCGAACGCCGCGAGGATATCTTGCAGCTGTTCGAGCACTTTCTGCAGCTGTCGTCGTTGCGCTTCGACCGCGAACCGCCGCAACTGGACCCGCAAACCGTATCCAGCCTGATGAGCCACGACTGGCCCGGCAACGTCCGCGAACTGCGCAACGTCGCCGAACGCTTTGCCCTCGGCCTGCCAGCCTTCAAGACCGCAAGCGCCCACATCGACAGCCAAAGCCTGGGCTTTGCCGAAGCCGTCGAAGCCTTCGAGAAAAACCTGCTCAGCGAGGCCCTGCAACGCAGCGGCGGCAACCTGAGCCAGGCCAGTCAGGAGCTAGGCATGGCCAAGACCACGTTGTTCGACAAGGTCAAGAAGTACGGGTTGGGCTGAAACGCGCCGCAAACCGCATTGTGGGACCGGATTTATCCGGGAAGGCGGCATTCCTGGCGACGGAAATCTAGTGATTGTGCCGGCCTCTTCGCGAATGAATTCGCTCCCACGGTACCGCGTCCGGCAGGAACAATAATTACTTGCCCTCCCCCAGAATCTGCCGAATCGCCCCCACAAACACATCCACCGGCTGCCCACCGGAAACGGCGTATTGATCGTTGAAGACGATGGTCGGCACCGAACTGATACCTCGGGAAATCCACAACTGTTCCAGCTCGCGCACTTCAGTGGCGTATTCGTTGCTGCTTAAAATAGCCTCGGCGCGCAGTCGATCCAGGCCGACTTTCTGCGCCACGTCCGCCAATACCCGATGACTGGACGGGTCGGCCAGATCGGTGAAGTAAGCCGTAAACAGCGCCTCTTTCAGCGCCTGCTGCTTGCCTTCCAGCTCAGCCCAATGCAGCAACCGGTGCGCATCGAAAGTGTTGTAGATGCGCCGATTGCCCTGAGAGAACGTGAAGCCCAGTTCTTCGCCACGCAGGCGGATGTTTTCCCGATTGGCTTTGGACTGCTCTGGGGTGGAGCCGTATTTCTCCTGGATATGCTCGTCGATATCCTGACCTTCAGCGGGCATGTTCGGGTTCAGCTCGAACGGCTGGAAATGGATCTGCGCCCGGACTTCATCGCCCAGCTCAGCCAACGCCTCGCTCAAGGCGCGCAGGCCGACCACGCACCAGGGGCAGGAAACGTCCGAGACAAAATCGATTTTCAGGGGAGTCGTCATGGCAGGCTCACTCAAAGAAAACAAGGCTGCCACGATACGCCTAAGTCCCGGTGATATTCAAAGCTGCGCCATATGTCGGCCGTCTTCGTGCTGCGCGCGCAGGTAGGGCAACACCGCGCCCAGCAGCGGTGCCTTGAAGGCTTCCTGAAAACGATGGGCCAGACCGGGAATCAGCCGCAACTGACTGCCCTGAATATGCGCGGCCACATGCACGCCGTGCATCACCGGCAACAACGGATCCGCCGTGCCATGCACCACCAGCACCGGCAAACGCAGGCGATCCAGCAGTTCGACGCGGCTGGGCTCGGCCAAAATCGCCAGAATCTGCCGCTTTACACCTTCCGGATTGAATGCCCGGTCGTAGGACGTCGCAGCCTGTTGCAGCAACAGCGCACGATCATCCTTCACTTGCGGGCTGCCCAACGCGGCGAGCAGATCCGCCTGCTGCTCCAGAGCGGCCTCGCGGTTCGGCGCGCCACGTTTGGCGAGCAATTGCAGTAGCACCGGATTGGGCATCGGCAAGCCTTGGGCACCGGAACTGGTCATGATCAATGTCAGGCTTTCGATGCGCTGCGGCGCGAGATCCGCCAGATGCTGAGCAATCATGCCGCCCATGCTCGCGCCCAGCACATGAAATTGCCGGACGTGCAATGCGTCCATCAAACCCAGCGCGTCATCGGCCATGTCAGTCAACGAATACGGCGCCGAAACCTGCAGACCCAGCTTGAAGCGCAGCACTTCGTAGGTCAGGTTGGCATTGGTGGGCGGCTGTATCCAGGTCGACAGGCCGACATCGCGATTGTCGTAGCGAATGACCCGATAACCCTGCTCACACAAGGCGACCACTACTTCGTCGGGCCAGTGAATCAACTGCCCACCCAAACCCATGACCAGCAGCAGTGCAGGGTCCGATTCACGGCCGATACTTTGGTAAGCCAGGCGCACTTGCTGGAGCTCAGCTATTTGCGTAGGAACGTTGACATCGCATCGAGAGGCCGCAAAAGACGGCAAGCCGCACAAAAGTGCGGCCAGAAAGAGAAACACGCGCATGAAAAAACACCAAAAAACAGATCCCCAGTAGGCAATGAGTTTGATGATGTTTTGCAAAGCGCGCTGCCACAGTTACGTGACAGTTTGATGAAGAGGGCTGAATGGTCATTCTGGATCAATAGGGATCGGACTCGCTCCAACAAATATTAAGCGAGTTCGCTGCGCAACTGCCGCGCCGCTGCCACCATGTTCACCAACGCCGCTTCGGTCTCCGGCCAGGCGCGGGTTTTCAGGCCGCAATCGGGGTTGACCCACAAACGCTCGGCCGGGATGCGTTGTACGGCCTTGGACATCAGGCGGACCATTTCTTCAGTACCGGGCACCCGTGGCGAATGGATGTCGTAGACGCCGGGGCCGATGTCGTTCGGATAATCGAACGCCTTGAAGGCTTGCAGCAGTTCCATGTCGGAGCGCGAGGTTTCGATGGTAATTACGTCGGCGTCCATGGCGGCGATGGACTCGATCACGTCGTTGAATTCGCTGTAGCACATGTGGGTATGGATCTGCGTTTCGTCGCGCACGCCCGACGCGCACAGGCGGAAGGCTTCGACGGCCCAGTCCAGATATTCCTGCCAGTTCGCCCGACGCAGCGGCAGCCCTTCACGGAATGCCGCTTCGTCGATCTGCACGATCTTGATGCCAGCCGTTTCCAGATCCACCACTTCGTCGCGAATCGCCAGCGCCAATTGCTGCGCCTGCACCTTGCGCGAAACGTCTTCGCGGGGGAAAGACCACATCAGCATGGTCACCGGCCCGGTCAACATGCCTTTCATGACCTTGTCGGTCAGGCTCTGGGCGTAGCTGATCCAGTCCACAGTCATCGCCTGCGGACGGCTCAAATCGCCGAAGATCACGGCCGGTTTGACGCAGCGCGAGCCGTAACTTTGCACCCAGCCAAAGCGGGTGAAGGCGTAGCCGTCCAGTTGCTCGGCGAAGTATTCGACCATGTCATTGCGCTCGGCCTCGCCATGCACCAGCACGTCCAGCCCCAGGCGTTCCTGGGTCTGCACTGCGTGGCGGATCTCGTGGCGCATTGCATCGGTGTAATCGTTGGCCGACAGACGCCCTTGTTTCCAGGATTGACGCGTCAGACGAATGGACGGCGTTTGTGGGAACGAGCCAATGGTTGTTGTCGGAAATGCCGGCAGATTCAAGCGCGCCCGCTGTTGTTCAATGCGCGCGGCAAAGACCGATTGACGTTGGCTGTCGGCAGCGGTGATTGCCGCGAGCCGCGCCTGCACTTCAGGCTTATGGATGCGTGGCGATTGCGCGCGGCTGAGCTGTATCTCGCGACTTTCAGCCAGCGCCGATTGCACTTCGGAGGACTCCGGCGTGTTCAAGGCCGCGCTGAGCAGCGAGATTTCTGCGCACTTTTGTACGGCAAACGCCAACCAGCTTTTCAGCTCGGCATCGAGTTTGTCTTCGCGCTGCACATCCACCGGGCTGTGCAGCAGTGAGCAGGAGCCCGCGACCCACAAGTTGTCGCCAAAGCGCAGCTGCGCTTCACGCAATTGGCCCAGCGCCTGGTCCAGATCACAACGCCAGACGTTACGGCCATTGACCACGCCCAGGGACAGCACTTTATACGTCGGCAGACGGTCGAGCACCGCAGCCAGTTGCTCCGGCGCGCGCACCAGGTCGATGTGCAAGCCGTCCACTGGCAGGGAAACCGCCAGGCCAAGGTTGTCTTCCAGACCGCCAAAATAGGTCGCCACCAGTTTTTTCAGCGGTGAATATTGCAGGCTGTGATAAGTGCGTTCGAAGGCGTTCTTCCAGTCCTGCGGCAGATCCAGCGCGAGAATCGGCTCATCGATTTGCACCCATTCGACGCCTTGGGCAGCCAGCCGGCCGAGGATTTCGCCGTACAGCGGCAACAGGCGCTCCAGCAGATCGAGCTTGTCGAAGCTGTCGCCCTTGGCCTTGCCCAGCCAAAGGTAAGTCAGTGGGCCGATGACGACCGGCTTGACCTTGTGGCCCAGCGCGCGGGCTTCGTCGACTTCTTCGAACAGCTGCTCCCAGCTCAACTGGAAACGCTGATCCTGAGTGAATTCAGGGACCAGATAGTGATAGTTGGTATCAAACCACTTGGTCAGTTCCTGCGCGTATTGCCCTTTGCCGTGGGCGCCGTTGCAACATGCGGTCGCGCCGCGCGCCATGGCGAACAACGTGTTGAGGGTCGGCAAGCCATGGGCGTCAGTGGTGTCGGCGAAACGCTGGGGGATCACGCCGAAGGTCAGTGAATGGGTCAAAACCTGGTCGTACCAGGCGAAGTCGCCCACCGGCAGCAGTTCGATGCCTGCATCCTTCTGCAACTGCCAGTGAGCGGCGCGCAGTTCGCGACCGGCTTCGCGCAGGCCCTGCTCATCCAGCTCGCCCTTCCAGTGGGCTTCCAGAACTTTCTTCAATTCGCGATCAGCGCCGATGCGCGGAAAACCAAGTGCGTGGGCCAAGGCCATGATGCGTCCCTCCGTAAAAGATGGCGCTATTGTCGACAGCGGAGGCAACATGAGACAAACTCATTGTTTTCGTGTTGATCACAAAATCCATTCATGGAGCGCCTGCGGTGCTTGAGATACGCCACCTGAAAACCCTGCATGCCTTGCGCGAAGCCGACAGCCTCGTGGAAGCGGCCGAGCGCCTGCACCTGACGCAATCGGCCCTGTCCCATCAGTTCAAGGAACTGGAAGAGCGACTGGCCATGCAGTTGTTCGTGCGCAAGACCAAGCCGGTGCGTTTCACCAGCGCCGGGTTGCGCCTGCTGCAACTGGCTGACTCGGTGCTGCCGCAATTGCGCAGCGCCGAGCGCGACATTGCCCGCCTGGCGGGTGGCACGGCTGGGCGTCTGCACATGGCCATCGAGTGCCACAGTTGTTTTCAGTGGCTGATGCCGACCATCGATCAGTTTCGCGATGCCTGGCCGGAAGTGGAGCTGGATCTGGCCTCGGGTTTCGCTTTCGCGCCGCTGCCTGCGCTGGCCCGTGGTGATCTGGATCTGGTGGTGACATCCGATCCACTGGAACTGGCGGGTATTACTTATGTACCGCTGTTCACATACGAGGCGATGTTAGCCGTGGCCAACCAGCACCCGTTGGCGAACAAGCCTTATATCGTGCCCGAGGATTTGCTCAAGGAAACGCTGATCACCTATCCGGTGGAACGCGACCGTCTGGACATCTTCACCCGGTTTCTGGAACCCGCCGACATCGAACCGGCGCAGGTGCGCACATCGGAGCTGACAGTGATGATGATGCAACTGGTTGCCAGCGGCCGTGGCGTGTGTGGCATGCCGCATTGGGCGCTGCATGAATACAGCTCGCGAGGCTACGTGAAGGCCAAGCGCCTGGGCGAGAAAGGATTGTTCGCTACGCTGTACGCCGCCGTGCGCGCCGACATGCTCGACGCGCCGTACATGCGCGATTTCCTGCTCACCGCCAAGGACACCTCGTTCTCGACGCTGGATGGGGTTAGTGCGGTGCGGTAGAACGGCGAGCTGTTGGAGATTCTATGTCTGGGGGCAACCACCAGGCGCTGCAGAAGTATTGTCTGAACCGACGCCTTCCCGGCTAAAGCCGGTCCCACTGGATCGCGCTGATTTTGTGGGACCGGATTTATCCGGGAAGACGGCATTCCAGTAGACGCAAATGCATCGGCTGTACGTCCTATCGCGAATGTTGCGTAGATCCGTGGGCGAGGCTTGCCCGGGAATCAAGCGCCTCGGTGGAACAGATCCACCGCGTTATAGTTTTTCGCGGGCAAGCCTCGCTCCAGCAATTAAATCGTAGCCAGCATCTGCCGATAAATCGGCAGGATCGAGTCCCGGGTCAGCGGGGCCAATGGCAGTTCGGGATGACTGTCGGCGCTGATCCAGACCACTTCTTCGATCTCTGCCGCCGGTACCACGTCGCCATCGATGCGCACTTCAAAAAGCTCGCAGCGCACCTCGAAGCCAGGTTCGTTGGCAGCCTGTGCAGCGAACGAGCCGAGATAACCCGCCTGGGCCGGATCAATCAGCAAGCCCAGTTCCTCCTCAAGCTCTCGCGCCAAGGCGACGGCAGGCGGCTCGCCGGGTTCGATCTTGCCGCCCGGTTGCATGAAGGCTGTCGTCCCGCGCTTGCGGACCAACAAGGTGCGGCCATCGGTACCGATCAACAGCGCTGCGGCTATCTGAATCCCTTTCATGAAAATATCTCGACCTTGAGCTGGCGCACTTCGTCGGCGCGCTCCAGCGCCAGGATAATCAACCGGTCGATCAGGCCTGCATAGGTCATGCCGCTGGCCTGCCAGAGCTTGGGATACATGCTGATAGAGGTGAATCCCGGAAGGGTGTTGACCTCATTGATGATGATGTCCCGACCCTCGGTGACGAAGAAATCCACCCGCGCCAGCCCCGCGCATCCCAGCACCGCATAAGCGCGCAAGGCGACTTCGCGCACCTGATCGCTGAGTTCTGGCGCCAGCTCGGCGGGAATGGCGATCCGGGCCTGATCGCCGTTCAGGTATTTGGTGTCGTAGGCATAGAACTCGTCATTGGCGATGACTTCGCCGCAGACACTAACTTGCGGCTGGCGATTGCCGAGCACCGCGCATTCCACTTCACGACCGACGATGCCCTGCTCGATCAGCACCTTGTGGTCGAACTCGAAAGCCAGCGCCAACGCCGCGATAAAGCCCGCTTCATCGCTGACTTTACTGACGCCGACGGACGAACCCTGGCTGGCCGGTTTGACGAACATCGGCAGGCCCAGCGTCGCGGACACCTCTTCGAAACGCGCCGATTGCCCGTGAGTCAGCACCCGCGAAGGGGCGACGGCGATCCCGGCATCGCGCAGCAAACGTTTGGTGACGTCCTTGTCCATGCAGGCCGCAGACGAGAGCACGTCCGGTCCGACACAGGGGATCGCCAGCAGGCGCAACAAGCCCTGCAACGAACCATCTTCGCCAAAGGCACCGTGAATCACCGGGAACACTACGTCAATTCTGGGCAACTCAATGCCTGATTCAACCTCGACAAACTGCCCGGCCAGGCTGCCCGGCAGCAATGACAAGCGCTTGCCCGAGCCGCTGAGTTTGATCTGCGCGGGATTGTCAGCATTGAGCAGGTAATCATGCTCATCGAAACGCAGCCAGCGGCCTTGCTTGTCGATACCAATCAAAGTGAGGTCATAACTGCCGCGGTCGATCGCGTTGATCACGTTCCTGGCTGACTGTAGCGAGACTTCGTGTTCGCTGGATTGTCCGCCGAAGAGGATGGCGACTGATGTTTTCAAAGCGACAACTCCTGGTTTTCAGGCCGCAGAGTCAAAAGCAAATCGAGGCGTTAGTCCAGCGGCGAAGCATGCCAGTTGTCGTCGGAGGCAAAATCCAGGCAAAAAAAATCCCGCACGCTGGACGAACAGAACCTGATCGTCCAGCGCCCGGGACCACGCTGCTTCATTCAGCCGCTTCAGCATCTTTCTTGCCAGCGGAGCCAAAGGTTGCAAAGCGTTTGTTGAAGCCGGCGATGCGGCCTTCGGTGGTGGTTTTACGCTGTTGCCCGGTGTACATCGGGTGCGAAGCGCTGGACACATCGAGGGCTACGTAAGGGTACGTCTGGCCGTCGGTGTGTTGTTGGGTGCGGTCTGTATCAACCGTGGAGCCGATCAGGAAAAAGACATCGGCAGCGGTGTCGTGGAACAGCACGGTACGGTACGCGGGGTGGATATCAGGTTTCATGTTGCCTCCGGATGAGTACGTAATCGATGTGTTATACAGTAACATAACGTTAAATATGAACCATCATCGATTGTCGTGACTTGCATCATTCGCGAACTTGATTAGGCAGGCGCTTGTCGCTAAGGTTCGAGCCGCTGTTGCTCAATCAATGACCCGGGATTGGTCTCCTGGCGTACTGGCCGGATGGAAACAAGCCATGTCTCAACCCGATCATTTTCAACTCCCCTCCTACGCGTACAACCGCCTGGTCGAAGCCCGCGACTCGCTGCGTCTGCTTGATGGTTATGTCAATAAAACCGATGTGCTGTGCAACCCTTCAATGTTGGTGAGCTACGTCTCGATGCTGCAAGGCGCCTTGCAGGACGTGATCGCCGCCAGCCAGCCTGCCGAACCCCGTGACACGTTCATGCGCAAGGCCGACGAACTGGGCTTCGTGGCGCTCAACCCCATGGAAATGAAGCTGATTGAGCACCTGCGCTGGACAAGCCTCGAAGGACGGGAAGATATCCATGAAATGGCGCAGCAAACCCGTCGCGTGAAACCGTGGGTGTTGGAGAGCTGATCTTTATAGGCCGAACGCAAGCCGCCTAAATGGATATACAGATTCGTTGGAGATTCTATGTTCGCGGGCAAGACTCGCCAACAGGACGTGGTCAACGCTCATCGCTCCACCGTTAGCGCAACAAATGCTGGCCTGCTCATTGGCTCTGCGAGCAGTATTCGCATCACCGTTATTAGCCCAGGAATACGTATGAGCCTGTCCCTTCTCAGTCGTTACGCCTTCTTTGTAGGTTGTGTGTTGTTCACGCTGTTCAGCTTGCCGTTCTGGCACCACGAATGGTTATGGCCGTTTACCCTGGTCACCGGGGTGCTATCGGTAGTCGGTGTTCTCGATCTGCTGCAATCACCGCATTCGGTGCGGCGCAATTACCCAATCCTGGGCAATATTCGCTACGCCGTGGAAGCCATCCGCCCGGAAATTCGCCAATACCTGCTGGAATCCGACAGCGACGCCCTGCCCTTTTCCAGGGCGCAGCGTTCGCTGGTGTATTCCCGAGCCAAGAATGAGTCGGCAGACCGGCCCTTCGGCACGCTGATTGATGTCTACCAGACTGGCTTCGAATTCATCAGCCATTCCATGCGTCCTGCGCCGTTGAGCGATCCGAACTCGTTTCGCGTCATCGTCGGCGGCCCGCAGTGCACGCAGCCATACTCGGCTTCGTTGTTCAATATTTCCGCGATGAGTTTCGGCTCACTCAGTGCCAATGCCATCCGCGCCTTGAATCAGGGCGCCAAGCTCGGCAATTTCGCCCATGACACGGGCGAAGGCAGCATCAGCCCGTATCACCGGGAAAACGGCGGCGACCTGACCTGGGAGCTGGGCAGCGGCTATTTCGGCTGCCGCACTGCAGATGGCCGGTTCGATCCCGAGCGCTTCGCCAGACAGGCGCAGGACCCGCAGGTGCGAATGATCGAAATCAAGATGAGCCAGGGCGCCAAACCCGGCCACGGCGGCATCCTGCCCAAGGACAAGGTGACCAAGGAAATCGCCGAAACCCGAGGCATCATGATGGGCGAAGACTGCGTCTCGCCGTCACGGCACAGCGCATTCTCTACACCCTACGAACTGATGCAATTCATCGCACAGTTGCGCGAGTTGTCCGGCGGTAAGCCGGTGGGTTTCAAGTTTTGCCTGGGCCATCCGTGGGAATTCATGGGTATCGCCAAGGCCATGCTGGAAACCGGCATCCTGCCCGACTTCATCGTGATTGATGGCACCGAAGGCGGCACCGGCGCAGCGCCCGTGGAATTCACCGATCACATGGGCGTGCCGATGCGCGAAGGCCTGCTGTTTGTGCATAACACCCTGGTGGGCTTGAACCTGCGGGACAAGATCAAGCTCGGCGCCAGCGGCAAGATCGTCAGTGCGTTCGACATCGCCAGCGTGCTGGCCATCGGCGCCGACTGGGCCAACTCGGCGCGCGGCTTCATGTTCGCCATCGGCTGCATCCAGTCGCAGAGTTGCCACACCAACAAATGCCCGACCGGCGTCGCTACTCAGGACACCTTGCGCCAGCGTGCGCTGGTGGTGCCGGACAAGGCTCAGCGAGTCTTCAACTTCCATCGCAATACGCTCAAGGCCCTGGCGGAAATGATCGCCGCTGCCGGGCTGGATCACCCGTCGCAACTGGGAGCGCGGCACCTGGTGCGGCGCATGTCGGCGACGGAAGTGAAACTGTTCTCGCAATCCCACGTATTCCTGCAGCCCGGCCAGTTACTCACCGGACCTGTTGATGGCAGTTTCTATTCGAACATGTGGCAAATGGCGAGGGCCGACAGTTTTGAGCCTAACCAAGGGGTTTAGCCTGTTCGCTGATCGTTATTGGTCAAACGGCGTTGCTCACATTCTGTAATAGCCCCGCTTTGCATTTACCCGTATAACCCGCCACCCTGCCGCGCCGCCGCCCTATGGACCGGCGGCGTGAACCATGCCTGTGCATTGACCTCTACTTTTTACGACTTCAAGAGCCCACCGTTATGACCAACGGACGCGACCTGCGCATCGACTTTTTTCGGGGCCTGGCGCTGATCTTCATTTTTTGGGATCACGTGCCGGACAATCCCTTCGCTCAATTGACCGTGCGTAATTTCGGTTTCAGCGACGCTGCGGAAATTTTCGTGTTCCTGGCCGGCTACGCTGCGATCCTGGCCTACGGCCGCATTGCCCAACGCGACGGTTTTGTCGTCGCCTGCATCCGCATCCTGCGCCGCACCTGGGTGCTGTATGTGGTGCATATCTTCTTGCTGACCTTGTTGATGGGCATCGTGTTCGTCGCCAACAATCACGTCGAAACCCGGGACATGGTCCGGGAAATGGGCCTGGAATACTTCGTCGGCAATCCACAACAGGCGCTGGCCGATGAATTGCTGTTGCGCTTCAAGCCCAACCTGACTGACCCGCTGCCGCTGTACATTCTGCTGTTGCTCGCCTTGCCGTTGATTCTGCCGTTGATGCTGCGCAGCGTTGCGCTGGCTGTTGGCTTGTCTTTGGCGCTGTACATGATGGTGCCGCTGTACGGTTGGAACCTTTCAGCCTACGAAGGTGGCGGCGTCTGGTATTTCAATCCGGTGGCGTGGCAGTTGCTATTTGTTCTGGGCGGCGCTTGTGCGCTGAAGTCACAAGCGAAATCGACTACCAGCGCCGAGCCGGTGGCGCTGCTGCGGCAACCGCTGTTCATGCTCTGCGCCGTTTACGTATTGCTGGCGGGCGTGCTGACCGTACTCTGGAAATTCCCTGAGCTGCACGCCGAGCTGGTGCCGCAAAACATCGCCGATATGCTCTACCCCATCAGCAAAACCGACCTTGCCCCTGTTCGCCTGCTGCACTTCCTGGCTCTGACCTACTGCGTGGCAAAACTGCTGCCCGTCGGCCAAACCTGGCTCGACAACTGGCCGGCGCAACAGACCTGCCGAATGGGGCGCTACTCGCTGGAAATCTTCTGCCTCGGCGTACTCCTCGCGCCACTCGCCGACATGGCCAACGCCCTCGCCGGCGACACCTGGCCGATGCAAGTCTGCACCGCCCTTATCGGCCTCGCGCTGATGGTGCTCATGGCCGCCTGGCTCGATCTCAATAAACGCCTGGGCAAACCAAAACCTGCCCAGGTTGTTACTGTTTGAGAACTGCGTCGCACTGAAACTCCTTCTCGGAAGTTTCCCACAACTTTATCAGGCCAAGTTTTTTTGGAGTTGGCCGTTAAGGAGGGGAATGGATTAATTAGAGAAGGAGTTATTGTGAATATCAATTCCGCAGTGAGCGTCAGCAGTGTTTATCCGTTGGTACAAAATAGAAAAATTGACGTTGAGAGGCCAGCTTTGGCAGCTGGCAAACTCGGAGACATAAAGGCGCTCGACGCAGACGCAGCCCCGGAAGCCCTAGACACGGCTGATAAAATCGAACTCTATGAGTACCAGGAAAAACCTTGGATGACCTACGAGGAGTACGACGCAACGCTTAGTGAAAGCAATAATGAAGCCTTATATATGATTATGATTTGTCTAGACTCGATAAAACACCTTCGAGGACTACAACTAAAATTCGAGCAATTCACCGATCATGTTAAAGACCTTCGTCCCGATATCGCTTCGGTGGAATTTTCATTCACATTGGACGAGAATGCAAAAATCAAGATACTTGCGTCCCCGGTAGAGCTCAGCGAAGTGGATATAGACTGGCTGACAAAAGAAATCAACAATTTCGACGATTTACGTGCCACAGCACACGCTCACTCCAAAACACTGATGGCAATGATAGATCACTTCGAACCTTATAAAGGAAAGTACACTTTGAACAGGTATAACTTTCAGTCAACCTTGTTTTACGGTGACAACCTCAGAGTCCCTTGGGGTGATTTGCAGCGCAATTTCCTACAGAAGCTGACTCACTACGTAGAAAAAAAACCCCAAACGCTCCTCGATACTTATGCCTAATCACCCGAAGCGGCCCGCCAGGCAAAACTGGCGGGCCGCAGATATTGCTATGCTCAAGAAGGCCTGCTGCTCACCAATTGCTGGCGACAGATATGCGCCAAATTGTAGCCTTCAGGATTAATCGTTACTCCGACCATTGGGTTCAAGACCACGTAACCGCCGGTGCGATAATAACTTCTCCATGTATTGTTATAGCCCCGGCTGTACTCAACGAAGTCCCTAGCTTGCGTACCACCTTCGCACCGCCCGAACTCCACCAACTGCGAAGCTTTACCTTCAGGGTTCGAATAAAAGTAAAAGCTGATTTTTTCCCTGTAGTCGTTTTCGAAGCGCAAACCGAAGCCAGCCTTCGCCCCTTCCAACGGCGCACCGGAAGTGTCAGTAAACTGCACCTCAATCCTGGCCTGCTTATAGGCTTGAGTAGGCAGCCATTCCGGATCGGCATAGCCATACGGGATCCGCAAAACAGCCTCCTCATCGTGAAACTTGAATTCCTTCAAGACGGGATAGGAGCCAAACACCAGGCTATATTCTCCGCCGCCAAAGGGCGTACTCTGGTTGTGCGTCACCCTCAGGATGATTTCTTCGCCCGGTTTCAGGCCTTTGAGGGTATTTCGGCCTGAAATTAATGTCCAGGCTCCGTCTACGTGCCGCTCGACCTTGATGTGTTGCCGACTCGATAAATCCAGCAAGACATCCTGGCCTCGCACGGAAGTGAAGCCGTAATAGTGCTCGGATGTCGAACTATTTAACCGGGCGTTGATGTCATGAATTTTATCTGACAACACGCTGAATACTGGCTCCTCTACCGTCGGTGCGGGGGAAACTTGTGCAACGCTTCCCTCGTCAACAGCTTGTGCCCGTGCAGCATGAGTTCCCGCTAAAAAAACAGCGGACACGACAATACCCAATAGTAATTTTTTATTCTTACGCATGTGAAACCTCGACAATTAAATTCGGTTATGCCAGGCAGCTTGGCCACTGACAAATCCGACGTAATCACTGCGTATAATTTGAGTCAACACGCTCGTAAAAAATCAGAAGTATCCTACTCACCTGCAATTTCGCCATACATTTCGCACAACCAGTGCTGCCGATACTTACAACTGACAGCGAGTTGATACTCGTTGAAAACCTCCTGCCTCGGCGTACTCCTCGCCCCCGCTCGCGACATGGCTAACGCCTGGGCAAACCAAAACCTGCGTAGGTGGTTGCTGTTTGAGAACAGCGTCGCACTGAAACTCCTTCTCGGAAGTTTCCCACAAATTTATCAGGCCAAGTTTTGTCGCGATTGGCCGTTATGAAGGGTGAATAAATTAGAGAGAGAGTTATTGTGAATATCAATACAAATTCAGCTGCGAAATTACCCTACCCAACCCTGGCATCGAGAAATGCCAAGGAGGAGGAAGCCATTCAAGCTAATCATGAACAAAGACAATCCTTGCGGACCACTTCGCAACCCAGCGATAAGCCAGTCAGTTCGACTGATACGTTGAAGGGATATAGAGGCTCTTCGGATCAGCAATGTTTGTTCCAGGGAGTTATCGGAATGACAGCAGACCAAAATTACGCAAGAGAAAATCCTTGGGGCGGCCTGGAAGTTCTCAAGGAAAAAGAGTGCTGTTGGACATGCCGACACTACGAGCTATCTACGTTACGCCAGATCGCGGAGACAGGAGTCAACACGATCAAGTCAGAGCTGCAAAATTTTAAGGGTTCGCTAGCCAAAACATATCCAGAGCTATCGACCAAACCATTCAACTTCACGCTGGATGCATGCGGCCAAATCAGCATTATTGACTCAGAAGAACTCACCCAGCTAGAGCAAGCAATTTTGACCCAGTCCATACGCGATCACAAGCGGCTTAACGCGGCCCTTCAAGCACATGCAGAAACGCTAATAAAATACGCAAGTTATAAAGTGCCCAAACCCGGACAAGATCTTCTTAGCATGGAAAATCTAGGCACGCGTGTGAATTATGCGGCGCTATTGGCACATCCGACCGGCGCACTGGATCTCTTCGGAAAGCCCTGGATTCCCAACGAACCAATTTATGAGCGTCGTTCTATTGATATAAAACGTGATGACTGAACGCTGACAAAATAGATAGGCGGGGCTTATAGACCTGCCTATCTATAAGGTTATTTAGTTGCTGATGCAATGCAACGCGAACGCAGCCGTCCATTTCTTCTGTTGCTCAAAACTTTCAGGCCTATTCTTGTTCATCACACATCCTTGAATAGATTCAATCAATATATAAATTCATTTACACAGGGCGTTTAGGCCACTGACAAAACCGGACGTAATCACCCGACCCACTGGCCGTCAACCGCTGACGTTTATAAACAGACCGTTCCTACAAAGGCACCTCCAAGGCCCTACCCCGCCCTTTAGCAAAGATTTCTGCTGCCACGTCTGCCAGCGTCTAAGCTTGTGTCAGGTGCGATTAACAGGTTTAACCGGGCCAATGGATATGGGCGTATTACGGCATTCCGATACGAAGCAGGCTGCGCTGAACGTCGACAGTCAAGATCAGCCATCAATGCCGAAAAGCCCTCGCCACAGGCGTTATGCGTGGCGCGTGTTTTGGGTGTTGCTGGTCATGGGTCTGGTGGTGTTCGGTTTTGTTATTTCAACCGAGTCGCGGACCTCCCGGCTGCAGGCCCGGGAGTTCAGCCGCTTTGCGGCTAGCCTGAGCTACTCACTGCAGCCCGGTCCCAGTGATGCCGTTTTGTATCCGGGGGACGGGCCGTTTGATAAACGTCTGGGTTATTCGTCGCTGGATGAGTTTCTGCCGCGACTGCTCAAACGCGACTACCTGATCACTGAACAGACCCGCTTCTCTCCAGAACTTCTCGCTTACGGTCGGCGCGGATTTTTCGTGCCTTACGAAGAGAAGATTCAGGCAGGCCTGTCGATTACCGACTGTCGGGGTACTGATCTCTACCAGTTCCGCTACCCGCAGCAGTTCTATCCGAGCTATGCCGCGATTCCATCGGTGGTGGTACACAGCCTGTTATTCATCGAGAACCGTGACTTGCTGGACCCAAAGCAACCAATGGCCAACCCGGCGGTGGACTGGCCGCGTTTCGCCAAGGCTGCCGTGTCGCAGCTGGCGAAATTGGCCGGTTTGCCCGGCCAGTCGGCAGGCGGAAGTACGCTGGCCACACAGCTGGAAAAATACCGTCACTCTCCCGACGGCTTGACTCAATCCGGTTCCGAGAAGCTGCGGCAGATGATTTCCGCCAGCGTTCGCGCCTATCAACCCGGCGAGCAAACCCTGCAAGCCCGGCAACGAGTGGTGCGCGATTATTTGAACAGCGTGCCGTTGTCGGCCGTGCCGGGCCATGGCGAAGTGCATGGGTTGGCCGAAGGTTTGCGGGTCTGGTATGGCGCGGATTTCGTGCGCACCAACCAGCTACTGGCGTCCACCGCAAGCGATCCGCAGAGCCTGGCCGCACGAGGCCTGGCTTTGCGTGAAGTGCTGTCACTGGTGATTGCCCAGCGGCGCCCGTCGCACTATCTGGCCAAGGGCCGCGCGGAGCTGGCTGACCTGACCGATAGCCATATCCGTCTGCTGGCGCTAAATAAAATCATTGATCAGCGCTTGGCTGATGCGGCGTTGAACAGCACGGTCACGTACCGCAACTGGGTTCAGCAGCCGACCATTCAGCCGATTGAAACCAACAAGGGCATCAGTGTGGCGCGCAGCCGGTTGTCGGGGATGCTCAATCGCCCGCTCTACGATCTGGATCGGCTGGACCTGTCCGCCACCACTACTTTGCAAAGCGAGTTGCAGACCCGCGTCGGCCAGTATCTGCGCGATTTGGCGGACCCGGCGTTTGCAGCGAACGTCGGGCTGTTGGGCGAGCGCTTGCTGACGCCAGCCAGTACCGCGCAGGTGCGTTACAGCTTCACCCTGTTCGAGCGCGGTCCCGATGGGTCACGGGTCCGGGTGCAGACCGACAGCACCGACCAGCCGTTTGACATCAATGAAGGCAGCAAGCTGGAACTGGGGTCCACGGCAAAGATGCGGGTGCTGACGACTTATCTGGAGATGATCGCCGAACTGCACGAGCGCTACTCCGGTCTGACCTCGGCGCAACTGAGCAAAACTCCAGTGCAAGAGCAGGATCGGCTGACGCGCTGGGCGGTGGATTATCTGACGCAAAATAAAGATCGCAGTTTGCCGAAGATGCTGTCTGCGGCCCTGGACCGGCATTACTCAGCCAGCCCCGGCGAAAGCTTTTTCACTGGCGGCGGTTTGCATCACTTCAATAACTTTCGCAAAGAAGACAACGCGCGTAATCCCACTCTGCGCGAAGCCCTGCGCGAGTCGATCAACTTGCCGTTCATTCGCTTGATGCGCGACGTGGTGCGTTACAGCACCTATCAAGCGCCCAGCAATAGCGCCGAGTTGCTCAAGGACGATGACAATCCGCGCCGTCAGGAATACCTCGCCAACTTTGCGGATCGGGAAGGCACGGTTTTTCTGTTGCGGTTCTGGAAACGCTACAAGAACAAGACCACCCAGGAGCGGCTGGATACATTTCTCGACGGCGTTCATCCCACTGCGCCGCGACTGGCGGCAGTGCATCGCTACTTGCTGCCGGAAGCCGATCAGACTGCGTTCAACTCGTTTGTCCGGGCGCACATGGCCGAAGCAAAAATCGGCCCCAAGCTGAACGAAAAGCGCCTGACTGACCTGTATCAGAGCTACGGCCCGGGCGCCTACGATTTGCCGGATCAGGGCTATGTCGCCAGGGTTCACCCGCTGGATCTGTGGCTGGTGGGCTATCTCCTGAAAAACCCGGAGGCGCAGTTCAAGGATGCGGTTGCGGCCAGCCATTTCGAGCGCCAGGAAGTTTACGGCTGGCTGTTCAAAAGCCGGCATAAAAGTGCTCGCGACAGTCGTATCCGCACCATGCTGGAGATCGAAGCGTTCCTCGATATCCATCAACGCTGGCAGCGGGTCGGCTACCCGTTTGATCATCTGGTGCCTTCATTGGCGACAGCAATCGGCAGCTCGGGGGACCGCCCTGCGGCCTTGGCGGAGTTGATCGGCATCATCCAGAACGATGGCATTCGCTTGCCGACCTTGCGCATCGACAGTCTGCATTTTGCCGCCGACACGCCGTACGAAACGCGACTCGCCAACAACCCGGAATCGGGCAAGCGCGTGTTGTCGTCCGAAGTGGCGGCAGCGATGCGTGAAGCCTTGTCGCAAGTGGTGGAAGGCGGCACCGCAAAGCGCGTGCTAGGCAGTTTCAAATTGCCGGATGGCAGCCCGCTGGCGATGGGCGGCAAAACCGGCACCGGCGACAACCGCATTGAAAGCATCGGCGCGGGCGGTCGCATCCTCAGCTCCAGGGCGATAAACCGCACGGCGACCTTCGTGTTTTATCTGGGCGACAACCACTTCGGCACCCTAACCGCCTTCGTGCCTGGCAAGGCAGCGGAAGGGTTTCGCTTCACTTCTGCGCTACCGGTGCAGGTACTCAAGGGCATGGCGCCGATCCTGAGTCCTTATCTTGAGCCGGGGGCGCATACGCAGTGCACTGCGCCTGGAACCCAATCTTTGTAGGCATCCACCAGAGACTGTGTGGGAGCAAGCTTGCTTGCGAAGATACTATTTCAGGTTCAAAAAATGTGGCGTATGTAGACCTCTTCGCGAGCAAGCTCGCTCCCACACAAATGCTGACGCGTGCAGATGATAACCGTTCGTCTTTATCCCTTGCGTAAGGTCCAAGATATATCTTAAGGTATATCTAACTTGCATTGGAGATAGAGAAATGCGTGATGACCATCACCACAATGAACACCGCCCCCATCACCGCGACCATGGCGAAGGGCGTGACGGTTTTGAAAAGCGTCCTCGCGGCGAACGCGGCGGCCGTGGGCCTCGGGTGTTTGCGCCGGGGGATTTGAAATTGCTGTTGCTGGCGTTGATCGCCGAACAGCCTTGCCACGGCTACGACCTGATCCGCCAGATCGAAAGCATGTTCGATGGCGCCTACAGCCCGAGCCCCGGCGTGATTTATCCGACCCTGACCTTCCTTGAAGAAAGCGAGCTGATCGAAGGCAGCGCTCACGGCGGCAAAAAACACTACGCCATCACCGAAGCGGGTCGCGCCTCATTGACCGAACAAGCCGTGGCGCTGGACGGCGTGCGCATGCGCATCGACGTCAGCAAGCGCTCCTTGCGGGGTCACGAACGGCCGCCGGAAATCCACGAAGCCGTAAACAATCTGCGTCATGCCATGCATCTGCATGATGGACGTTGGAGCCCCGAAGAAATCCTGCGGGTTCGCGACCTGCTCAACAACACTGCCAAAGCCATCGTTGATGGCCCCCACAGCGCACCGGAGAAGTCCGAATGAATTCGCAACAATCGATCCATCGTGTCAGCCATGAAATCAAACGCCGTAAGTTGCAGGTGCTGCGCGTAACAGACATAACGCCGAAGATGCGTCGGATTACACTGCACGGGCCGGATCTGACCGGCTTTATCAGCCTGGGCACCGACGATCACGTAAAGCTGATTTTTCCGCAGACTGCAGAAGAAGAGCGAGCGATGGAATCCATGAAGCTCGGCGCGCCAGATGACGGCCCGCGCCCGGCCATGCGTGATTACACGCCGCGTCGTTATGACGCCGAAAGCGGCGAGCTGGACATCGACTTCGTGCTGCACGGCGAAGGCCCCGCCGCGACTTGGGCAACGCAGGCTGAACCAGGACAGTTTCTGTACATCGCCGGCCCGCGCGGCTCGATGATTGTGCCGGATATGTTCGACAGCTACCTGCTGATCGGCGATGAAACCGCTCTGCCGGCCATCGCGCGCCGCCTTGAAGGCCTGGCGGCCAATCGCTGCGCGCTGGTGGTAGTCGAAGTTGCGGATATGGGCGAGCAGCAGGTATTCCAGAGCCAGGCGCAGGTCGATGTGATCTGGATCGTGCGCGGTGAGCAGGATCTGGTGGACGTCACCCGCCGCCTGGAAATGCCCGAAGGCCAGCTGTACACCTGGGTCGCCACCGAAGCCGCGTTGTCGCGCAGGATTCGGCGCGTGTTGCTCGGCGAATTCGGGCTGGATGAAGCGCTGGTCAAGTGCTCGGGCTACTGGCGTCTTGATGAGCGGGATGAGGGGTAAATCGCCGTTGGAGCGGGGCTTTACGCCCTGCGTCCCTTGAATCGATCCACGCCTGCCAACAACAAACCAACCCCAACAAACCCCGCCAACACCCCGCCCGCATTGATGAACGCTCTGGCAAAGCCGATGGTCCCCGCATCAATGAAGGGGTACATGTAATCGCCGAGGGAATTGCCGCGCAGCAGCACGTAGGCAAAGTAGACAATCGGGTAAAGAATCCACAACAGAACATGTCTGAACTGCAACACGCCCTTGGGCACGTACAGCCACCAGTAAAGCAGGAACATCAGCGGCATCACGTCGTGGAGTAATTCGTCCGCGACCCATTGCCAGCCTTCGGGCTGCCACAAATGGCGCAACAAAATGTTGTAGGCCAGGCCGACCAGAACAATGCTGGTCGCAATACCGCTGCACACCACGGGATGGCGAAAAAAACGCTGCGCCGCTGAGGCGCTGTTGCTCAGCGCACAGGTCAGGGCAATTGCCGCCAGCGTGTTGCTCAATACCGTAAAGAAGCTGAAGAACCGCACCAATCCGCCCACCAGGCTGGCGTCGTCGGCCCAGCGCGCGAATAAAATCAGATACAGCTGAATAATCAGTCCCGACCAGCCCAGGCTCGCAGCGATGATCGTGTAGCGGCGCTGTCCTTGCGCGGGTTGCGGGTGTTCGGCGTACATCAGTGTTAATCCTTGAGGCCCAGGCTCCAGACCGGACAAAGTTACCAACCCTTGCTGCGGTGCAACTTCACATACAGCGCTTCGACCTTTTCACGAGCCCAAGGGGTCTTGCGCAGAAAAGTCAGGCTGGACTTGATGCTCGGGTCGCTCTTGAAGCAGCGAATATCAATGCGTTCAGCCAGGCCGGACCACTCGTAATGCTCAACCAGAGCGTTGAGGATCTGTTCCAGCGTCACGCCATGCAGAGGGTTGGAATGCTGTGTTGTCATGCGGAACCTTCGAGTTGAATGATCAAGGGCGTTCAAAGAGCTGCGCACCTTAGCCGAGCCTTCTGACAGCGGGAAGAGCTTAGCGTGCGAAGACTTTCGATTGTCGCACTGCCAATGCCCTTTAAAAGTGTAGGACTTCTCCTGAAACAGTGTGCGCGTCCGGCCTGGAGGTAGCCTCCACCAAGCCTACTGTTGCAACCGTTGCAATGATCCATGTCAATTTCCCCGCTGTTTACCGAGTCGTTAGCCCCCTATCATTGCAACCCTCAACGGCTGAATCGATTAATCCTGTTTTTTCGATCCCTTCTCTCGTTTCTTCAAGCGCGAGATGCCGCTTTCGACCCTCACTAATAACTTAAAGAATGTCCCTAATGTCCGATTACCCGAGACGCTCTGCTGCCATGGCCGTGTCTGTTCTGCCGCGCCTGCAAACCATCCATGGCTTTTGCGGCCTGCTGGCGCTGGGCCTTGCAACCTGCGCCCAGGCAGCACCCGCATTCGACGCCGACTCCCCGTGGATGCTGGGCGACTGGAATGGCAAGCGCAGCGAGCTTGCCCGGCAAGGGTATGACTTCAAGCTGGACTACACCTCCGAGACAGGCTCCAACCTGCACGGCGGTTACAACCATGACAAAACCGTTCGTTACAGCGATCAATGGGCACTGGGCGCGCACCTTGATCTGCAGAAGATTCTCGGCTGGCACGATGCCGAGTTTCAGTTGACGGTGAGCAATCGTAATGGCGACAACATCAGCAATGACCGCGTCGGCGATCCGCGCACCGGCACGCTTTCTTCGTCCCAGGAAGTTTGGGGCCGGGGCAGCGTGACCCGTCTGACGCAGATGTGGTATCAGCAGAAATTCCTCGATCAGGCCTTGAGCATCAAGCTCGGCCGTTTCAATCAGGGCGAAGACTTCGGCACCTTCCCCTGCGACTTCCAGAACCTGGCGTTATGCGGTTCCCAGGTCGGCAACTGGGACGGTGGCATCGTCTACAACTGGCCAATCAGCCAATGGGCCATGCGCGTCAAATACCAGCTGACGCCTGAGGTGTTCGCGCAGATCGGCGTGTTCGAACAGAACCCGTCGAACCTGGAAAACGACAACGGCTTCAAGCTCAGCGGCAGCGGCACTCAAGGCGCAGTGTTGCCGGTTGAACTGGTGTGGGCGCCAAAAGTTGCCGGGCTGCCGGGTGAGTACCGCGCCGGTTATTACTACAGCACCGCTGACAGCCAGGACGTGTACAAAAACAGCAATGGTCAGTCTGCTGCCGCCACCGATGGCGCCTATCGCAGCGCTTCGAGCAAACATGGCATGTGGCTGAATTTGCGCCAGCAAGTCACGGCCGTCGATGGCGATTCCAGTCGCGGCCTGAGCCTGTTCGTCAACGGCACGCTGCACGACAAGAAAACCAACATGGTCGACAACTATGTGGCGCTGGGCGGTTTCTATAAAGGCCCGTTCGATGCCCGTCCTCAGGACGACATCGGCCTGGCCGTCGCGCGCATTCACGTCAACCCGGCGTACCGCAAGAACGCTGACGCACAAAATCGGGCAGCGGCGGTCTACGACTACAGCGACCCGGCTTTCATGCCGCTACAAGACACCGAATACAACGCCGAGTTGTACTACGGCGTACACCTGACCAACTGGCTGACCGTGCGTCCCAACCTGCAGTTCATCCGTCATCCGGGCGGTGTGGACAAGGTCGACGACGCACTGGTCGCGGGACTGAAAATCCAGTCGTCGTTCTGACCAACGGTTGATTTGAACTGTCAGTAATACGTTTCAGCAACTAGCGTCAAAGTATCGCCACACGATTCGTCAGGAATCGGCGTCACGAATATCAAAGTTTCAATCACTTAATCTGTCACGGAGATTCACACTATGAGCACTGATGGTGCTTTCAGTCGATATCGCTTGCTACCGACGTTGCTCGGGCTGGTGATCTTGTTGATGGGCCTGATCATGTTGGCGGGGGGTGTCAAACTCCTGCAACTGGGCGGTTCGTTGTATTACCTGCTGGCCGGTATCGGTTTCGCTGTGACGGGCCTGCTGCTCATCACTGGGCGCCGCGCTGCCTTGGGCCTGTATGCGGTGATTCTGTTCGCGAGTACTGTCTGGGCCTTGTGGGAAGTCGGTCTGGACTGGTGGCAACTGGTGCCGCGTCTGGCATTGTGGTTTGCCCTCGGTATCGTCTTGTTGCTGCCCTGGTTCCGCCGCCCTGTGCTGCGTGGCCAACCCGGCGGCCTGGCGACCGGCGCGTTGAGCGTGGCCGTGGTGCTGGCCGGCGTTGCCGCGCTGGCCAGCCAGTTCACCAACCCTGGCGAAATCAAGGGTCAACTGGACCGCGACACCGCAGGTACCACCAACACTGCGCCGGCCATGCCCGACGGTGACTGGCAGTCTTATGGTCGCACCGCTTTCGGTGACCGCTATTCGCCGCTGGCGCAGATCACTCCGGAAAACGCCAACAAGCTGGTTCCGGCCTGGACCTATCGCACTGGCGATATCCCTGGGCCGAACGATCCGGGTGAAACCACGGCGGAGAACACCCCGCTCAAGGTCAACGGCATGCTGTATGTCTGCACGCCGCACAGCCAGGTAATCGCGCTGGACCCGGATACCGGCAAGGAAATCTGGCGCTACGATCCAAAGATCAGCACACAGAATGCCGCCAACTTCAAAGGCTGGGCGCACATGACCTGCCGTGGCGTGTCGTATCACGATGATGCCGCGTATGCCGCCGCGCCGGCCCAAAGCCCGACCACTCCGGCGGTTGCGTCAACCGGCAGCAATGCCTGCCCACGTCGGATCTTCCTGCCGACCGCCGACACTCGCCTGATCGCGCTGAACGCGGACACCGGCAAGGTCTGTGAAGACTTCGGCAACAAAGGCGCCATCGACCTGAGCGCCAACATCGGCACCTTCGCGCCAGGCGGTTACTACTCCACCTCGCCACCGGCGGTGACCAAGGATCTGGTTGTGATCGGCGGCCACGTCACCGATAACGTTTCGCTGGACGAGCCTTCCGGCGTGATCCGTGCGTTCGACGTACACACGGGACGTCTGGTGTGGAACTGGGACAGCGGCAATCCGGACGACACCACTCCTCTTGCCGAGGGTCAGAAGTACACCCGCAATTCGCCTAACATGTGGTCGATGTTCGCGGTCGATGAAAAACTCGGCATGCTGTACCTGCCGATGGGCAACCAGACCCCGGATCAATGGGGCGGCAATCGCACACCAGAGTCGGAAAAATACAGCGCAAGTATCGTCGCGCTGGATATCGCGTCCGGCAAAGTACGCTGGAGCATGCAGCTCACTCACCATGACCTGTGGGACATGGACGTGGGCGGTCAGCCAACCTTGCTGGATATGAAAACGGCGGATGGCATCAAGCCAGCGGTGCTGGTTTCGACCAAGCAGGGCAGCATCTATGTGCTGGACCGCAGCACCGGTCAGCCGATCATCCCGATCAACGAAATCCCGGTCCCTCAGGGCGCGGTAGCTGGCGATCATACTTCGCCGACCCAACCGAAATCCGACCTGAACTTCATGCCGCCGCCCCTCAAGGAACGCGACATGTGGGGCGTGACGCCGTTTGACCAGATGCTGTGCCGGATCGACTTCAAATCCCTGCGTTACGACGGCCCTTTCACCCCGCCGTCGCTGCAAGGTTCGCTGGTCTATCCAGGCAACTTCGGCGTGTTCGACTGGGGTGGCATTTCGGTCGATCCGGTACGCCAGATCGCATTCGTAAACCCGAGCTATATGGCGTTCCGCTCGAAACTGGTCCCGGCGGCCGAAGTTGAAGGCGGCCCGGGTCGCAAAAGCGAAACCGAAGGCGTGCAGCCGAATAAAGGCGCGCCCTATGGCGTGATCCTTGAAGCCCTGCTGTCACCGATGGGCTTGCCTTGCCAGGCTCCGGCCTGGGGTTATGTCGCGGCTGTCGACCTGACCAACCACAAAACCATCTGGATGCACAAAAACGGCACCGTGCGTGACAGCTCGCCGGTTCCAGTCCCGCTGTCCATGGGCGTACCAAGCCTGGGCGGGACGTTCACCACAGCCGGTGGCGTCGGGTTCCTGAGCGGCACGCTTGACCAATACCTGCGTGCCTACGATGTGCGTAACGGCAAGCAGTTGTGGGAAGGCCGCCTGCCAGCAGGCGCGCAAACCACGCCGATGACCTACACCGGCAAGGACGGCAAGCAGTACGTGCTGGTTGTGGCCGGCGGTCATGGCTCGCTGGGCACCAAGCAAGGCGACTACGTGATGGCGTTCAAACTGCCGGATTGATGATTCGCTGAAGCATTGAAAAGGCGGCTATCGAAGGATGGCCGCCTTTTTTGTGCCCTGCGGATAACTGGTACCAGAAAATCCGTAGCGACAAAGGGATATTTGCCGCTGAATGCGTTGTTTTTGACCCGGTTATAAATGCTATTGACCGCAGCCATTGAAACCTGAGGGAGACCGCCCCATCTAAGAGCCATGTTCAATTGTGCAGGTGCCCCATGAGCGACCAGCAAGCAGACTCACTCGATTTGCCAGATGAAGTAGACGCTGAGCACGAAGTAACCCTGAGTTCCACCAGCACCTCGCTCGCCTTGCCTGGGCAGAACCTGCCGGACAAGGTCTATATCATCCCGATTCATAACCGCCCGTTCTTCCCGGCCCAGGTGTTGCCGGTCATCGTCAATGAAGAACCGTGGGCCGAAACCCTGGAATTGGTGAGCAAGTCCGAGCACCACTCCCTGGCCCTGTTCTTCATGGATACCCCGCCGGAAGACCCGCGCCACTTCAATACCGACGCGTTGCCCGAATACGGCACGCTGGTGAAGGTGCACCACGCCAGTCGCGAAAACGGCAAGCTGCAATTCGTCGCCCAGGGCCTGAGCCGGGTGCGCATCAAGACCTGGCTGAAACATCATCGCCCGCCGTACCTGGTGGAAGTCGAGTACCCGCATCAACCCAATGAGCCGACCGACGAGGTCAAGGCGTATGGCATGGCCCTGATCAACGCGATCAAGGAGCTGCTGCCGCTCAACCCGCTGTACAGCGAAGAGTTGAAAAACTACCTCAATCGCTTCAGCCCCAACGATCCGTCGCCGCTGACCGACTTCGCCGCAGCGCTGACCTCGGCGACCGGCGTCGAGCTGCAACAAGTGCTCGATTGCGTACCCATGCTCAAGCGCATGGAAAAAGTCCTGCCGATGCTGCGCAAGGAAGTCGAAGTCGCGCGCCTGCAAAAAGAAATCTCTGCCGAGGTGAACCGCAAGATCGGTGAACATCAGCGCGAGTTCTTCCTCAAGGAGCAACTCAAGGTCATCCAGCAGGAGCTGGGGCTGAGTAAAGATGACCGCAGCGCGGACATCGAACAGTTCGAAGCCCGCCTGGAAGGCAAGACCTTGCCGCCTCAGGCGCGCAAGCGCATCGACGAAGAAATCGGCAAGCTCAAGGTGCTGGAAACCGGTTCGCCGGAATATGCCGTCACCCGCAATTACCTGGACTGGGCGAGTTCGGTGCCATGGGGCGTGTTTGGCAAGGACAAACTGGACCTCAAGCACGCGCGCAAGGTGCTCGATCAGCATCACGCGGGTCTGGATGACATCAAGGCGCGCATTCTCGAATTCCTCGCGGTCGGCGCCTATAAAGGCGAGATCAGCGGTTCCATCGTGCTGCTGGTCGGACCGCCAGGCGTTGGTAAAACCAGCGTCGGCCGCTCCATCGCTGAATCCCTGGGCCGTCCTTTCTATCGTTTCAGCGTCGGCGGCATGCGCGATGAAGCCGAGATCAAGGGCCACCGTCGCACCTACATTGGCGCCCAACCGGGCAAGCTGGTGCAGGCGCTCAAGGATATGGAAGTGATGAACCCGGTCATCATGCTCGATGAAATCGACAAGATGGGCCAAAGCTACCAGGGCGATCCGGCCTCGGCATTGCTGGAAACCCTGGACCCGGAACAGAACGTCGAATTCCTCGACCACTATCTGGACCTGCGTCTGGACCTGTCCAAAGTGCTGTTCATCTGCACCGCCAACACCCTCGATTCGATCCCCGGCCCGTTGCTCGACCGGATGGAAGTGATTCGCCTCTCCGGTTACATCACTGAAGAGAAACTGGCCATCGCCAAGCGCCACTTGTGGCCTAAGCAACTGGCTAAAGCGGGCGTTTCCAAAGGCAGCCTGGCGATCAGCGATAACGCGTTACGCGCGGTGATCGACGGTTACGCGCGGGAAGCCGGTGTGCGGCAGCTGGAAAAACAGCTGAGCAAAGTGGTGCGCAAGGCCGTGGTCAAACTGCTGGACGAGCCAAAGTCGGTGATCAAGATTGGTCCGAAAGACCTTGAAGCATCGCTGGGCATGCCGGTGTTCCGTAACGAACAGGTGCTGTCCGGGACCGGTGTGATTACCGGCCTGGCCTGGACCAGCATGGGCGGCGCGACCTTGCCGATCGAGGCGACGCGGATTCACACGCTCAACCGTGGCTTCAAACTCACCGGCCAGTTGGGCGATGTGATGAAGGAATCCGCTGAAATCGCCTACAGCTACGTCAGCTCGAACCTTGAGCAATTTGGCGGCGACCCGCGTTTCTTCGATGAAGCCTTCGTCCACTTGCACGTACCCGAAGGCGCGACGCCCAAGGATGGTCCAAGTGCTGGCGTGACCATGGCCAGCGCCTTGTTGTCGCTGGCGCGTAATCAGGCGCCGAAAAAAGGCGTGGCCATGACCGGCGAGCTGACTTTGACCGGACATGTCCTGCCAATCGGCGGTGTACGGGAGAAGGTTATTGCGGCCCGTCGGCAGAAGATCAACGAGTTGATCCTGCCGGAACCCAACCGTGGCAATTTCGAAGAATTGCCGGACTACCTGAAAGAAGGCATCACCGTGCATTTCGCCAAGCGCTTTGCGGATGTGGCGAAGGTGTTGTTCTAAAAGGAGCTGCCCTACATCTGTTGGAGATTCTATGTTCGTGAGCAACCCCCAGACATGAAGTTTGGGGTGTACTCCGTTTGGTTTTTCATTAGGGCGAACATGACCCGCGCGAGCTTTCGGGCGAGGACTACCAGCGCT
>NZ_JAFCXH010000021.1:0-106953 GCF_049898225.1 Pseudomonas sp. DSP3-2-3
TGCTCAACGACCAGTCGATCCAGATCGACAACCAGCGCAGCGTCCTGGTCACCGGGCTGTCCAGCCACGAACTGCAAGGCGAAGAACATCACCTGACCCTCGGCGCGCGCAAGACGCAGATCCTGGCGGATGACTCACTAACGGTCGTCGGCAATCAGCACATCAGCGCGGCGAATCATTTGGTCAGTGCGGCCGGGCAGGTGCATCTCAATTCGAAGATGCACATCGTCACTGATGCGGGCATGACGGCGACGATCAAAGGCGGCGGGCACTGGATCAATATCACACCCGCAGGAATCTTCACCAGCGTACCGATCCTGCTGGGTGGTGTGCCGATGCCGGGAATGCCCGCGGTACCGGGTTTACCTACGGCCTTGATGGCAAAGGCAGCATTGCCCGCAATCCCGTCCGCGCCGCTCGCCATGATCCCTTCCAAACAGCAAACAGCTATTGCGGGAGGTGCCCCATTTTGTCGTCGCTGCGCCGAAGCAAGGCAGGAGTCGGTATGAACAAGCCATCGATGTCGCCTGTCACTCAACTGCCCGACGATTTTCCCTGGGATCAAACTGTCGGGCTTCTGCTGGATGCGCTCCAAGTCGACAATTTACTTCAGCGGCTATATGAGTGGTCCGGCGCACCTCATGTGCACTTGCTTTATCACGGCACACAGTGGGATGAACTCAGTCGAATCTCTCCGTGCCTGATCCGTATGCGCGATCAAGATGATCCGGTTCTTTTGCAGTTTCTCGCCAATACAGCAAAGCTCTGGGGTTACTTGTTGGTCAGTGATGGCCCGTGGGAGGAACTATTGGCCCACATGCGCTGGCTGACCAGTTTTCAACCGCCGCAGGACGAAGAGATGTTCCTGCGCATTTCCGATCCTGCCGTGGCTCAGGCGCTGTTTGCCGCCGAGCACTATCCCGCCTCGGAGTTGTTTGGCCCCTGTCAGCAGATCATCGCCGCCAATGCGCCGCTTGAAGGGTGGACGCAATTCAGGCGAATCGGCGAAAAAACTATCGCCAAGTACGACAAGCCATATATGGCGAGCGAGGCGCAATGGACGGCCCTTAAAGTAACGACTTTTGCCAAGTCCATGAGAGCGCTTTATCAGCATATGCAACGCTTTTTCCCCGGATACCGTGCAGATTTAACTCCCGCACAACGCCTCGACCAAATCCATCAACTGGCTGGATCGGCTATCGCAGCCGGATTTGAAAGCGAACGGGAAATCTGGTTGTACGCCAATGTGTTCGGCTTTCTGGGAGATGAAGCTTTGGAACAGCATCCGGATATTCTCGAGTTGCTGACAGTCAGGTCTGAACTGACCACCCATCAACGCGTTCACCGCGCCGCCACCTTGGCTGCGGAGCGCGCTAGCCTCGTGAAATAGCATCTTTCTCTGTAGGAGCCAACGTGTTGGCGAGGCGATTTCAGCTGTGACAACCTGCGCGCCCGCTGGATTTCCGGTCAGCCTTCTGCACCTCACAAAACCGCGTGAAAATGTTCAGCTCCGGCCTTTGTTGTCTCAGGATTTTGACAGCCTCGCTGAGTCGTTGCAGTTCAGCGCTGGGTTTGGCCCATTGTTCTGGCGGCAAGGGTGCGGACCAGTTTTGCATTGCTTCGGGCACAACGGCGCGGCCGATGCTTTTGATGCGGCGGATTTCCCATTCGGTGAGGTAGTTGGGCAAGGTCCACAGCGTCAGCACGTGATACGTGTACCACCAGAACGGATAGAAAAACCCCACTTCACGGTTTTTGCGCCTGCGCCGCATACGTTCCCGAGCGTTGTAAAAGGTGTGCAAACCTTCATGAGGTGGATCGCCGGGGTTTTGCAGGTCCAGCGGGTCCTGAATTTCCTTGAGCGTATGCACCTCGTATTCCATGTACGCGCGAAGCGCCTCCCAGTTGCACACCGCCAGATCGAACCCGCTGCAAAAAAACTCCAGGCTGTAATGCTCATCGTGCGGCGCATGATAAAATCCGACGCCCATGGCGTAGCGGATATCCAGGCCGTATTGGGTGATGGAACGTGCCTGCACGACCCAGGCCGATAGCGATTCCCAGGGGACGAAAATGGGTTCGGTCTGGCCTGCGGGCACAAAGCAGACTTCGCGGCGTTGGCGGTTGAAGCGGGTGGGGACGATGTGTCTGTACTTGGCGAGGTGGTGGAAGGTGATGGAGAGGTAGATAAATAAAGCGAAGGCGGCGAGCCAGCCACCGATTTCCAGTCCTTCCGGGATAACCTGAAGCGCAAACTTGGTAGCTGGCTCAATTCCTCCTCCGTCCAGGACGGTCAGCAGCCAAGCGAGTGCAGGTGCAAAAAGACCAAAAAACCAGATAGCCCAGAAAGGCGCGCCCAACGTCATCTGCCAACCAAAGACAGACGGTAGGCCAACACCAAAATCCAGGTAGGTGCCGTTTACTTCGCCTACGGCATGGCCATAATCCTGCGCAGGCAAATCGGTAGGCAGTGGCAGCGGCGCCAGATACACCACCTGACCGGTCGGGAAGCGCTCGACCATGCCTGCATGGGGAGCATGATGAATCGGCGGTGGTGCGCCGGGGATGTCAGTCGTCATAAAATATCCGCCTGATCCATCATCGCCGGATCGACCCGGAAGAAGCGGCACTCCTCGCCCTGGCGGCTAATCGTACGCACGGGAAAATTTCCACTCTCACCGATGACGGGAAAGCTCAGGTCATAGAGGTTGGCTTCGTAGGTGCCGTCCTTGAATGTGTGGCCCAACTGGATAGACAGGACGATATCGGTATGACCGGGATAGTCTGATCGGAGCAACCCGCGAAGATCAGAAAATTCAAGTATCAACGGGCTTTGTTGTTTGATCTGCACACGCTCTTCCAGCGATTCATCCAGTCGGCTCCATTGCGCTGGCATGCCCATGCGTCCGGGGATTTCGCGTATCACCTGATAGCCACCAATATTCAGCAGGACGCTGCTGGTACTGCTGGCCAACTGCTTGGTCAGGTCAGCAGCTGACAGCGTTGGGAAGTGCAACAGGAAGCGCTGAGGTTCAGCTACTCCTGAATCATCCGTGGCAGGCAGGATTTCTATGTGCGGCGCCTGAATATGGCCGCGCAAAGTTTTTTGAAACTCGGAAAGGGCTAGTGACTCGCGTCGATCCGGGTCTGTCCCCCAAGGCGTGCTGAGCAACCAGCGATCATGGGCGCTCAGGTTATAGCGGTTATAGAGCCAGGTGCCGGACAGCTCCAGCGCGGTGAATAGAATCCCCACCACGTTGAAACGTAAAAACACCGTGGACAGCCGAACCCCCGCCACCGCCCAGGCGGCGGCGCGAGCAGGCGAGTGACGAGCAGTAGCTAATACATGTTTGAATGCAAGCCCGGACTGGATTGCTCCGTAGCTATTGCTGGCGATAAAACCGCTATTGCCCAGCATGCTCAGCGTTGCCCCGGCCTGGGCTTCGCGGTTGCCGTTGCGCCCCGCGTCCTGCCAATTGTTATAGGAACTGGCCAGGCTCATGCCAGCTGCGGCAATACCTGCAAGGTAACCGACAATCCCGAGGCTGATGTGCAACTTGCCCATCTGCACATGCACGCCCATCAATTCAGCTTTTTTGAGGTTTTTCCCGAGTTCTGTGGCATGGGCGTTAAGAGCTGTATCGGCAATGCCTTGCGCCGCGCCGAAGCCTGCCGCGACAGTCGCAGCCGATGCACTCAAGAACGGCCCTATATCTCTAGCGTGTTCCGGTTGCGAGAACACCACCCTCCGCACCTGCAAAAAATTCACCACCTGCGCCACAAACACCAACATCCCTGCCCCATCCCCCAGCAACCCGGCCTTCGGCGCGACCGTCACTCCGTGCCGATAGTTTTCCAGCAGCGAGCGCACTTCGGCGTGCTGTGGCGATGGAAATACCAGGGTCAATCCCGGCTTGCCCGACGAGGCCGCTTGCAGGTGCGTTGCATCCTCGGGCAGCGCGCCGATGGGGCTGATGAAACGCGCGAGTTGCGCTTCCTGCTCTTGCAGGCTGAGTTTGAGTACGTGCTCGCGGTCTTTGAATGATTGCGCCTGCGGGGTCAAATGCCAGAATTTGTCCTGGGCCTTGCGTTGCTTCGCGACGCTTTTTGTCGACGTCAGTTGCCTGCGTAAGCCCAGCACTTCTTGCAGGGTGTTGCTCGCGTGTTTGGCATCTTCTGCGTTGCCGACTACGAAGGTCACGCCCTCGCGCCTGGCGGCATCCAGAATCGCGACACCCGCACCTTTGGGCATGCGCCGGAATAGGTCCTCGATGTCTGGCATCTGGCCTTTATCCATGTCTTGCATAAAGTCCTGCACGGCTTGCTGCATGCCCATTTGCAGCGCCGGTGCCAGCGTGCCCCAGGCTGCGGCGGCATTGACTTGCGTGGTTGCCGACAGGTTTTCGGTGTTCAGTACCAGGCCCGCGCCCCATTGTTTGAGGCGCTCCGTCCATTCGGGTGCGTCCTTGATCAGCAGCCAGCCGGCGTTGGTGATGTAGGCAAATTGCACGCCCAGTTCGGTTTGCGCACTGCGCGGCGCGGCGTAGAACATCTGCCGAGTCATGGCGGGGTTGGCATTGAGCCAATCCAGGGTTTGCTGGATCGCGCTGTCGCTGCGGCAGATGTCTTTGAGGCAGTCGTATTCGGTGAGCAGCGCGTGGTCGACCTGCTCGCTGTTCTCGATGTCGTAATACCAGATGGCCCGATGCAGGCGGTCCTTGATCAACAGGTCGACGCGGTCCTGGGTGATCTTTTCCAACAGCTCATTCAGCGGTCGCAGCACCTCGCGTTGCCGCTGCAAAAACGCGTCCATGGCCGGGCGATCAATCAGTTCGTTGATGCCGCGCTGGCCGAATTTGGCGCCGTACAGCAACTCTTTGGTGGGCTTGTCCATCTGGCGATAGAGCTTCCAGAGGAGGCTGCGATGGCCGGCGATGAACTCAGGGCTAGTGCCGACGAAACGTTGCTCAAGGTAGTACTGCTGAAGCGTATATAGCCGGGCTGAATACCCGGCATAGATGTTTTGTCGATCTGTGTTTGGCGGAATCTTGTCGAGCCGCGCCCGCAGGTCGGCTGGCAAATCAGGGTCCTCGATCCGAGGGATATTCTGGCTATTGTCCTCCCCCATCACCTCGCGCAGGGTTTTGCGCGTCTGACTGCGCTCGGGTTCAGGCAGGGACTGCAGATCGTCGAGCAGCGCCTGCAAGGCCCAGTCACTTTTGGCCCGCTCGTTGAGTTTGTCTTCGTCGATCAACGTGATGGATTCGATGTAGCAGCCCAGCAAGTAATCGCGCTCGATTTCCCCCTCTGCGGCCCAGGCCTGAATCTGCCCCACGACGTGATTCTGATGGTTGGCCAGATCGCGCATCACGCCCACGTCATCGCGGACCGCCAGGAACAGAAAGTCATGATTTTGCGCGGCGGTGATCTGGCTGGTGAGTTCTTCGATGATGGTTTTTCGGAACTGCGGCGGATGTTCCCACGGGTAAGCGGCAGGTTCTGAGGTGTAACCCGGTTTCTCGGCTCGACTCAGACACGCTTCGGCCAGCCATACGGCCATGCTCGTGCCGTCAACCAGGTCTTGACCCTGGCCGTAGTCGATACCTTCGAAGCTGATGCGCTGCATGAAATATTCACGCTCGGCGGCAACTTTCAAAACCTGAGCGCATTTGAAGGCCGTCCACTGAACCTCTGAATATGTGACATGCAGCACGCTGGCGCGGGAGAACACCAGCGCGGGATCGCTTTCAATAACGCTGCTGCGCCGATCGAGCCTGACTTCGCTGCCCTTGAACAATAAACCGCTGACCGAACCGTCCTTGGTGGTGTACTCGTGCAGCCAGCCCGTGGCGCTGTCGATAATGTACAAAAAGCCATCGCGCAGCAGACGAAACCCCAACGGCCGCGACTGCAATGTATACGGCATGGCAAGCTCAACGGACGGATCAAGATCCTCCACCACGCCGTAGCGCACCGGCAGCAGTTGCAGGGTCTGCATCATCAGTGGGCACATACCGCCAGCGTCGGGCGCATCGGCGCTTTGGGCGTTGGCGACCAGATTGGCCATATGGCCGCGAGGTGTCATGCACGGGTTGGTCATTGCTGGCTCCTTGCCTTGGACGGCGAGTTAAAGGGCCGGGATCCAGAAGGCTGAGCACGATGTGCCTGCGCCGGTCCCTGAGCGAGGTCGGCAGATTGGCTGATGAGTGGGGCGTGCTCAATGCGCGAAAGGGCCTTTGGGAAACGGCCTACGATAAATGTCGTGAATTTCGCCATGGCGAGCGGTCATCCGCTGCTTTGCACCGTTATCAACCTCGAAGCCGGTCTGGACCTGTGCGTCCCTGAGTCAGGCGGCGTGCACAGGATTTGCTCACTGACAAGCAAATCAGCCTGTCATTACGCTATAATCCCGCGCTTTAGCTGTTCCTCGCCCGCGTGCGAGAGCACACATTTTTCTCAGGCGCCTGCCGCCTGCATGCAGACTAAAGAGGCTAGACCCTAGTGGCATTGACGATCCTTGGCCTGTCCGGCGCCCTTAGCCATGATCCTTCCGCTGCCCTGTACATCGACGGCAAGCTCGTCGCGGCAGCTGAAGAAGAGCGCTTCGTTCG
Organism: Pseudomonas sp. DSP3-2-3; assembly: GCF_049898225.1. Taxonomy (NCBI): domain Bacteria; kingdom Pseudomonadati; phylum Pseudomonadota; class Gammaproteobacteria; order Pseudomonadales; family Pseudomonadaceae; genus Pseudomonas; species Pseudomonas sp. DSP3-2-3. The sequence continues at coordinate 6,612 of NZ_JAFCXH010000021.1, forward strand.
CGATAAGCATGCAAAGAACCGCATGCCCTACGAGTCGGCGAAGTTTTGCCTTGAGCAGGCGGGTATCAAGCCTTCGGACGTGGATGTGGTGGCGATTCCCTTCGCGCCCATCAGCCTGTTCGGCAAGGCGCGCTGGCATTACGCCAAGCGTTATTGGTACGCCCCGGATCGTGCGCTTGATGCGCTGCTGATGGGCAACCGCCGCTACAAGCGCTATCGCAACAAGATTGTCTGGTGCCTTGAGCAACTGGGCTTCGATCCAAAGAAAATCAAGATCGAGCCGGTCGAGCACCATCTGGCCCACGCTTCCAGCGCTTACCACTGTTCCGGTTTTCAAGAGAAAACCGCGATCATGGGCATCGACGGCAAGGGTGAGTACGCCACGACCTTCTTTGGCTATGGCGAAAACGGCAAGATTCACAAGATCAAGGAATTCTTCGATCCGGATTCCCTCGGCGGCCTGTATGGCGCGATCACCGAATTCCTCGGCTTTGAAATGCTCGATGGCGAGTTCAAGGTCATGGGTATGGCGCCGTATGGCGACGCCAGCAAGTATGACTTTTCGCGTCTGGCGACCTTCGAGAATGGCGAACTGGTGATCAACACCGAGCTGGCCAACGTGATCGGCCTGCGTCGCTATAAAGAGAACGGCAAGGGCTTTTACTTCTCGCCGAAGCTGATCGAGTGGCTGGGCCCGAAACGCGTCGGTGACGTGGCCGACGAGCCGTACATCCATTACGCCGCGAGCATGCAAGCGCTGTTCGAGAAACTGGCGTTGCAGATGATGGATCACTACCTGGGCGACATCCTCAAGGAAACCGGCAAGATTGCCTTCGCCGGTGGCTGTGCGTTGAACGTCAAGCTGAATCAGAAGATCATCGCGCGCCCTGAAGTCAAAGAGCTGTTCGTGCAACCGGCTTCGGGTGACGCGGGTACGGCGGTGGGCGCGGCGGCTTATGTGTCCCACGCGCGTGGCGTGCCGGTGGAGAAGATGGAGCACGTCTATCTCGGCCCGTCCTACAGCAACGAAGACGTTATCGCTGCCTGCGCGCGTCACCCGAGCAAACCCGTGTGGCGCCAGATCGAAAACACCCCTGAGCGCATCGCCAAAATCATGGTTGAAGGCAATCCGGTGGCCTGGTTCCAGGGCCGCATGGAGTTCGGTCCGCGCGCTCTGGGTGGTCGTTCGATCATTGGCTGCCCAAGCATTCCGGGCGTGGCTGACCGGATCAACCATCAGATCAAGTTCCGCGAGCGCTGGAGGCCTTTCTGCCCGTCGATGCTCGACACCGTCGCGCCACAGATGATCAAGATCGATCACCCTGCCCCGTTCATGACCTTCACGTTTGAAGTGGCTGAAGAGTGGAAAACCCGTGTGCCGGAAGTCGTCCATGAAGACGGCACTTCCCGCGCCCAGGTGCTGAAACGCGAGTACAACCCGCGTTACTACGACATGATGAAGGCCCTGGAAAACCTGACCGGCAACGGCGTGTCGCTGAACACTTCGCTGAACCGTCGTGGCGAACCGATGATCTGCTCGCCTACCGACGCACTGAACATGTTTTTCGGTTCGGACCTGGAATACCTGATCATGGAAGACATTCTGGTGGTCAAAGACGGCGTGGAAACCTATGACACGCTCGGCTGAGCGCCATGTGCTGCAGTTCTGCCACGGCTATGATGGCCCGTTTCTGGACTGCGCCCGGCAATACGCCAGCCTGTTCGCCGGCAAGGGCTATCGTGTCACCACGGTATTCCTGACCGGCGCCGCCGATGCCGAGGTCGCGGCGGGTTGCGCCTCGGATGAAGTGCTGTTTCTGGAGCACAGCTCCAAGGCCATTCGCGGGCTGAAAATCCGCGCGATCCGCGACCTTCGCAAGATCGTCGCGTCCCGGGATTTCAGCTTCTGCATCGCTCATCGCTTTAAACCGGTATACATCGCTCTGCTGGCAACCCGCTTGCCAGTCATAGGCGTGCATCATGCTTTTGGTGATTATCAACGCCGCAGCCGCAAACTCTTCGCGCAGATTTTTCGCTGGCGCCTGAGCCTGCTCGGCGTGTCCGATGCGGTGCGCGACGACATGCGCAACAGCCTGCCGAAGTGGCCGACCGGACGCATTCAGACTCTGTACAACCGCATTGATATCGAGCAACTGCAAGCCAGCCAGTTTTCCGCTGAGCAAGCCCGTGAAGAATTGGGCCTGTCGCCATCAGCCTGGATCGTCGGCAATGTCGGGCGTCTGCATCCGGACAAGGATCAGGCCACACTGTTGCGCGGTTTCGCCAAGGCACTGCCTGACCTGCCGTCGAACAGCCAGTTGGTGATCCTCGGCAAGGGTCGTCTTGAACAGGATCTCAAGGAGCTGGCGCTGGAACTGGGCATCGGCTCCCAGGTGCTGTTTCTCGGGCAGGTCCAGGACGCGCGTCGTTACTACAAGGCCTTTGACCTGTTTGTCCTCAGCTCGGACCACGAACCGTTCGGCATGGTCCTGCTGGAAGCCATGGTCGCGGGCGTGCCGCTGCTGGCAACGTCGTGCGGCGGGGCCAAGGAAGTGGTCGAAGGCGTCGGTGTGCTGTTCCCGCTGGGTGATGACGAACGTTTGGCGCAAGGTCTGCTGCACTTGTCGGCGCTGGATGCCGAGCAACGTCAGGCGTGTGCTGATTTGATGTTGCTGCGCTTGCGTGAGCGATTCTCCGATCAGGCCGTGCGCGATGTGTTCTGGCGTCTGCCGCAAGTCATCAGTGTGACGGCGCAATCCTGATGCTCAATCGATTGCAAGGCTGGCGTGAGCGTGGCTGGAACCTGATTGATGCCGACGCTTATCAACAGGCCTGGCAGCGTTTTGGTGGCAGCGTGGCGACGCATCCTGTGGTGGTCGAGCGCCTTGCCGGACTGGCTGAAATTCCCGTGCGTTATCTGGCCTGGGCGCAAGACGGCGATATAAAGGCAGCGATTCCCACCTGGGGCCGTTCGCTGGCGCTGTCCAAGGACGTGCTGAAAAGTCGCGGCAAGAAAGGCCTGTTCGACCTGGGCAACGCCGAACTGATCCTGCCGATTGCCGCCGATGTGCAGGTGCCGGTGCGGCATCGCGGGCGCTATCTGTCAGCGCTGAATGAAGGCCGTGTCACGACCTTCAAGCCTCAGGCTGAATCCCTGGCGATGGCGCGAACCCCGGAAGAGCTGTCGAAAAAGTTTCGCTACAACCAGCGCCGCGAACTGCGTCTGCTGGAAGAGGCGGGCGGCATTGTGCGTCCGGTCAGCGAGTTCAGCAGCGCCGAAATGGCCCGCATGTACTGCGACCTGTTCCAGCGCCGCTGGGGTTTCCCGGCGACAGGTGCCGAGCGCATGAGTGAAGTCATCGAATTGCTGCGAGAGTTCCTGACCGGTTCGGTGGTATTTCTCAATGACGCGCCCATTGCGATCCAGTTGGTGTATCGCGTCGAAGCGCCCGAGTGGATCAGCGTCGAGTACGTCAACGGCGGCGTCGACCCCGAAACCCGGGATTTCAGCCCCGGCAGCGTGCTGAGTTTTCTCAATACCCAAAGCGCCTGGGAAGATGCTCGCGCGTTGGGCAAACCACTGCGTTTCTCGTTCGGTCGCGCCGACCGCGAGTACAAGGATCGTTGGTGCAACCCCGTGCCGGTATTCCAGATTTGAGCCGTAAACAGCAGCTGCTCAAGCGCCATCGCCGTAACAAGCGTGTGGCGCTGCTGATCGGCTTGCTGTTGCTGATTGTCGTCGGCGTGCTGGTGGCTTGGTGGTTGCCGCTGCTGCTGGCGTTAGTTGGTTGGATCGCGCACGAAGCCTGGTTTGCCGATCATTTGTTTTACTCGCCCAAAGACGATTATCGCTACAACTTCCCGGTCGATGCCCAGGTTGCAGGCGTCAGCCTAGAGGGAGCGCGCGTGCGCCTCGAAGCGCCGCTGTCCCTGGCCGGTGATGAAACCCTGATCCTGTCGATAAAACTCAAAAGCACCTGGCTGGGACGTTTTCTCGATCCGGTCGTTGAAATGCTGGGCACTGAAGTCGCGGACTGCCAGGCTTTCGAGCGTGGCGTCGACGGTGTGCGTTATCTGAATCTCAGCGGGCTCGGTGCTGCGCTGGCTGACGGCTCGCTGCGTCTGCAAGGGCGCTTCTGTCGTCTGCACGGCGCGCCCCGGCTTTGGGTGTTTCGTCAGCCGGATGCCCGCCAGCAAAAAGTGATGGTGATCGCGCCTCATGCCGACGATGCCGAATTGGCGGCTTTTGGCTTGTACAGTCAGGCGCAGGATGCGTGGATCGTGACCCTGACCGCAGGTGAAATCGAAGCCGAACATTATCAGCAGATGGGCATGGAGCGCGCCGAAGCCGCGCGAATCAAGGGCCGGCTGCGTGCCTGGGACAGCATTGCCGTGCCACGTTGGGGCGGGGTTCCAGAAGCGCAGTGCGTGCAGCTCGGCTATTTTTGCCTGCAACTGTCCGCCATGCAGGCCGCGCCGGATCAGCCCGTGGCGTCTCGCGAGGCGGATCTGAGCGATACCCGGCTGTTTCGTCAGTTCAATTCGCTGCCGTTGCCCGGCGATGTCGATGGCTCGCCGACCTGGAATAACCTGCTTGCCGACCTGCGGGCACTGCTCTTGCATGCTGGACCCGAGGTGCTGGTAATGCCGCATCCGGCGATTGATCCTCATCCGGACCATATCTGTGCTCAGGCTGCGGTGCTCGAAGCGTTGCAAGGCCTGGAATGGCAGCCACAGGTAATTCTGGGCTACGCCAATCATCTGCATGACAATGATCGCTGGCCGATGGGCAATGCCTATAGCGGCATCAGTTTGCCGCCGGTTTTCGACACCGAGTTGCAACTGACGCCTTACAGCCTGCAATTGACGGCCACACAGCAACGCGACAAAGCCATGGCGCTGGGTATGATGCACGACCTGCAACCGCCCATGCCGCTCAAGCGCAAGGTGCGGCGCTGGTTGCAAGGTGCGTTGGCTGGCCGACGCTGGCCGGCAGAGGGTGAAAACGAATTCTATAGAAAGGCTGTTCGCCGCCACGAGTTGTTCTGGCGCAAGGACATCTGATTCAGCAGGCTGCGGTTCAAGGAAAATAATGAAAGTTCTACTTCTGGTCCAGAAAGAACAACGAGCCATTCTGGATCGCTTGTATGAAGGCATCGCCGCGCACTGCGAGTGTGATCTGCGCTGGTTGACGTCGGCCGACCAGAGAAATCTGCGGGCTTACTTTCGGCGCGAAGTGGATGTTACGCAGTACGACCGCATTGTCTTTTTCCTGCGCTTCAAGCAGGAAGTCCGTCAGGTTGGCTTCATTCGCACAGTGCCCAATCTGGTGATCCTCGAACACGATGCCTACCAGAACTATATTTCCTGCAAGTACACCGGAAAATTCAGCGCCCATTATCGGAAGCTGTCATGGGTACGAGTGCTCTGCTCCGGGTTTATAGTGAGCGAGCGTTTGCGGGCTGAAGGTTTCGATGCGGTGTTCGTTCCCAAAGGTTATGACCAGAGCCTGTTGCAGGATCGGGGGCGCGAGCGCGATATCGAGCTGGCTTTCGTCGGCAGCACCAACAGCGTGGCCTACAGCGGACGCAAGGCGTTGCTGGATGAGTTGGGCCAGGTGGAAAACCTGGTGGTGACGCGCACCAAGTCGGGCGAAGAATATTGCGAAACGCTCAACCGGATTCGTTTTTTCGTCAGTGCCGATGTCGGCATGGGCGAGTACATGATCAAGAATTTCGAGGCCATGGCCTGCGGCTGTGTGTTGCTGGCCTATGATCAGGGTGAAGGCGAAAATGCCGCCTTGGGTTTGCAGGATATGGAGAACGTGGTGTTCTACAGCAGCATTGCGCAATTGCAGGGGAAGCTGGCCATATTGCGTAGTGATCCGGAGTTGGCGGCGCGTATTGCCGTCAACGGCCGTAATCTGGCAATGTCGCAATTCAGTTTTGCAACGATTGGCCAACGTATTGTCAAAGAGCTTGAACCTGCGCTTCGAACGCCTTCACCTTTGACGTGGTTTGAGCGCTTGCGAGCGACGCTGGGCTTCTGAATTCAGGCACGATCCTGCTTGCGGATTGTTAATGCGGCGTGTTGTTGGTGTTGTGGTTGTACCTATTATTTTCAGGTTTCACTGAGTACTCTTGTCGGCCTTGTACTTCGTGCATTGCTCACCGGGACGAGTGAATTCCTGGGCTTACGCTGCCGTCTGGAGTGTGCATTGGCTTTACCAATATTTGATCGCGCCTTGGTGGGCGTTGGTTTGCCAACGTCGAGGCTCAACGCCAGATGAGCATCATTAATGTGATGTGGGCCAGCGGCTCGCCGTTTTCCTCGGTTCATAAGGTGCATCAGCAGATCGTGTCGCAACTCGACCCGAGCATCGAGATCAAGACCTGGTTTCTCCAAGGAGACATCAGCGACTGTTCCGAGCCTGTAAAAGACGCCCGCGAGTGGCGTCTTTCCTCACGGTTGCTCAAAGAGCGGCACGTCTGGCGTTTGCTCAAACCCTGGATGCATGCACGGTTACGCAAAGCGCTGCTGGAAAGTGGCGCGAAAGTCGTCTTGCTCGATGGCCTAGGCGTCGCCCGGGTGATGCTGCCGATCCTGAAAAATATGCCGGGTATCCGCGCTGTCGTGGTTTTTCACGGCGCCACGCGCTTGCGCGAGCAACATCGTTCCCTGTTTCGTCAATTCCCGGCCGAGCGCCTGACGCTGGCGGCAGTCTCGCAAACCCTCGCCGTAGCGTTGCAGGAAGATCTGAAACTGCCGGTGCAGGCACTGCGCAGTGCTCTTGAGCCCGAGGCGTTCTGCATTCGGCTGCTGGAACGCAAGCAAGCGCGCAAGGTTCTGGACTTGCCCGCCGATGGCGTCCGCGTGCTCGGTGCCGTGGGGCGACTGGTTGCCGACAAGGGCTTCGATTATTTGCTGGACGCTTTCGCGCAATCGCTGCCGCGCCATCCCGATCTCAATCTGGTGATCATTGGCGAAGGGCCTGACCGGGGCGTGCTGGAACGCAAGGTCAAACAGCTGGGTCTGACCGGCAAGGTCTTCATGCCGGGTCACAAACCAGGTTTGGCCAAATTGTATCGCGGTTTTGACTGGGTGGTGATTCCTTCCCGGGAAGAAGGCTTGGGACTGGTTCTTCAAGAGGCGGTCATTGCTGGCGTGCCGGTGTTGGTCAGTGATCTTGAAGTGTTTCGCGAGCAGTTGGGCGACGCTGGCTATTATGTGCCGGTCGCCGATGTTGCCGCGTGGGTCAAAGCCATCGAGATGTTGGTCGCGCAGGAAGGCGCCAATGTTTCCGCCTCCCAGTTCCAGGCCCTTGCACCGGCAGCGGCCTGGGAACGGTTCTGCGAAGATTCCCGGACGCTGCTGTCGACTCGCTGAATCGGCGGTGCAAGTGTTTCAGGCTGCGAGCAATGCCTGTTCCAGCGCTTGCAAAGGGAATTCGTCGCCCAGGTTCTCGCGCTTGATATAGCTGGAGAAATGCTGGACGTTGCGCTTGATCAAGCGCTCGGAAAGCGGAGCCTTGAAGAAACGCATATCGGCCACATCGATCAGGCCCAGCTTTTCTTCCGGCGTGACGACGATATTACCCAAGTGCAACGACCTGAAATAAATCCCCGATTGATGCAGACTGCGCACCAACTCGATAAGCGCCGGGAGCTGCTGTTGCCAGCTGAAACCTGGTTGCCGAGCCCGCTGACGCAAGGTTTCACCTGGCAGTGGGCGGTACAGAACGGCCGTCATGCCGGGTTTATCGAGGGTGTAGAAATGCGTCACCTTGAGGGTCGGAACCCCGAGATTCTCAAGCTTTGCAGCGTTGTCGATGAAGCGTTTCGAATAGGGGCGCAGCAGTGCCGATGAAAACCATCGCTTGCGGCGGAACAGTTTAAGGATTTTGCCATCCTGCAACATGTACACTTTCGCGCCATAGCTGTCGGCCTCCAGCACTTTGGCGCCGACGATCATTTGATTTAAAGCGGCCTTTGAGAGCCGTAAGCATTGCATCAGTAGAAAGCCTTGTTGGAATGCGAGCGGATTTACGCGCAATGATGCCGAAAAGTTGTCGCTTGCACCATGCCGGGCTGGTCTGGTCTGAAAATTAGGAGTCAGGATGTACGCACGCCGTTGGGCACAAGTCTGGTTATCCGCCGGGCTGCTGTGGTTTTTGCTGGCGATTGCCTTCGCTCCCTCCAACAAGATTTACCAGCAAGGCCTCGTGGCATTGGTCTGGGTGCCAGGCCTGGTATTGGCGTGGTCGGCGCGTGCGCGGCTGGGTGAATTCTGGCGTCAGCAGCGTGTCCTGTGTGTTTCCTTGCTGCTGCTCGGGCTCTGGTCGACCATCAGTCTTTATTGGTCACACGCCGAGGAACCGGGTCGCGAATTCAAACGCATGCTGTACATCGGCCTCTTCGTGCTGTTTTTCCCTGTCCTGGCCGATGCCCGACCGGATCGGCTGATTCGCCTGATGCAGTGGGCGGGGATCGGCATGGCGCTGGCCGCGCTGGTGTCGATGATCGAGTTCTTTGGTATCCGGCATAACCTTTGGCATGCCCGTCTGGAAGGCATTGGCGAACTGTCCCACCCGATTCTCGGCGCCTATGTGGTCGGACTTGCCGCCATCTGGATGCTGATGTGGCCGCCGAAACGGCTTCCGCTGCAAGGGCTGTGGTTGCTGGCTCTGGCGCTGACGGGCGGGTTTGTCGTGCTGTCCCAGAGTCGCGGCGCGGTGCTGGCGCTGTTCTTTACCGTGGTTGCGATGCCCATCTGGTGTCGCAATCGACGCGCCTATCTGGTCGCCGGTACGGCGGTGCTGTTGGCCGCTGTCGGGTTCTGGCTGCTTGAGCCGCTGATGATGGCGCGTGGCTCATCGTATCGTCCCGAGATATTTGTCGCGGCGGTCAAGATGATTGGCCAGCATCCATGGATAGGCATCGGCCTGGGAGCGCCTTACGACGTGGTGGTCGCCGATGGCCTGCGCTTTGATCACTCGCACAATCTGTTTACCCATACGGCCATTCAGTTGGGTGTCCCTGGAATGCTGCTCTGGGCGGTGGTCTGGCTGGCGGTGTTGCGTGAAGGCTGGCGCGGTCGCGATACGCCGCTGGGGCGCGGGCTGCTGGGGATGTGGCTATTCTCCACTCTGGCCATGCAGTTCGACGCGGCCAGCCTGACCGGTTCGCCGCGTGCCGAGTGGTTTATCAGCTGGCTGCCGATCGGGCTGGCCACTGTCATGGTTTGGGCCAGGGCCCAGCGCGACACCTGTGATAAAATCGCGCGTTCCTCTACTTCAGCGAGCTTTAAGATGAGCGACAAAGCGTCCGACGCCGGACAAAGCTCCAGCCTGAAAATCTATTTTCGACTGTTGAATTACGTCAGGCCCTACATCGGGATCTTCCTGCTCAGCATCATCGGCTTCGTCATTTTTGCGTCGACCCAGCCCATGCTGGCGGGCATTCTGAAGTACTTTGTCGATGGCCTGAGCAACCCGGAAGCGGTGCTGTTCCCCAACGTCCCGTACCTGCGCGACCTGCAATTGCTGCAGGCGGTGCCGCTGCTGATCGTACTGATTGCCGCGTGGCAAGGGCTGGGTTCGTATCTGGGCAACTATTTCCTGGCCAAGGTTTCCCTGGGGCTGGTGCATGACCTGCGGGTCGAGTTGTTCAACAAACTGCTGGTCTTGCCCAATCGGTATTTCGATACCCATAACTCGGGCCACCTGATCTCGCGCATCACGTTCAACGTGACCATGGTGACCGGCGCAGCAACCGATGCGATCAAAGTGGTCATTCGTGAAGGCCTGACCATTGTTTTCCTGTTCATCTATCTGCTGTGGATGAACTGGCAGCTGACGCTGGTGATGCTGGCAATCCTGCCGCTGATCGCCACGATGGTCGGCAGTGCCAGCAAGAAATTCCGCAAGCAGAGCAAGAAGATTCAGGTCGCTATGGGTGATGTGACCCACGTGGCTTCCGAGACTATCCAGGGCTATCGGGTAGTACGCAGCTTCGGTGGCGAGAAGTACGAGCAGGACCGTTTCGCCGGTGCCAGCCAGAGCAACACCGACAAGCAACTGCGCATGACCAAGACCGGCGCGGTGTACACGCCGATGCTGCAACTGGTGATCTACACCGCCATGGCGGTATTGATGTTCCTGGTGTTGTACCTGCGCGGCGATGCGACCGCTGGCGATCTGGTGGCTTACATCACGGCCGCGGGCTTGCTGCCGAAACCGATCCGACAGCTGTCTGAAGTCAGCTCGACCATTCAAAAGGGTGTTGCTGGCGCTGAAAGCATATTCGAACAGCTTGATGTCGAGCCTGAGTTCGATACCGGCTCGGTTGAACGTGAGCGCGTGACCGGCCATCTGGAGGTCAAGAATCTCAGCTTCACCTATCCGGGCACTGAGCGTCAGGTTCTGAACGACATCAGTTTTGCCGCTGCACCCGGGCAAATGATTGCTCTGGTCGGGCGTTCGGGTAGCGGCAAGTCGACACTGGCCAATCTGATTCCGCGCTTCTATCAGCACAACACCGGGCAAATCCTGCTCGATGGTGTGGAAATCAGCGATTACACCCTGCGTAACCTGCGGCGGCATATCGCCCAGGTTACCCAGAGCGTCACACTGTTCAACGACAGTGTCGCCAACAACATTGCCTACGGCGATCTGGCTGGCGCACCGCGTGCCGATATTGAAGCCGCAGCGGCGGACGCCTACGCCAAGGAGTTCATCGACCAGTTGCCGCAAGGCTTCGATACGCAAGTTGGCGAAAACGGCGTGCTGCTGTCCGGCGGTCAACGTCAGCGTCTGGCAATTGCCCGTGCATTGCTGAAAAACGCGCCTTTGCTGATCCTCGATGAAGCGACGTCGGCGCTGGATACCGAGTCCGAGCGTCACATCCAGGCAGCGCTGGATCAGGTCATGAAAGGCCGCACCACGCTGGTCATCGCGCACCGCCTGACCACTATCGAGCGGGCCGACCTGATTCTGGTGATGGATGCCGGTCGGATCGTCGAGCGCGGCACTCACGCCGAGCTGTTGGCGCAGAACGGCTACTACGCCCGCCTGCATGCCATGGGCCTGGACGAGCCGGCTCCGGTTGGGGCGATCTAGAGGCCGCGTTATTTCATAGGACCGGCTTTAGCCGGGAGAGCGTTCTCCCGGCTAAAGCCGGCCCTACGGATCCGGTCTGCCCCGGTAATAAGGGTTTGCAATGCTTCTCCAAGCCTTTCCAAACCCTGTGCTAAGATTCCGCCCCTGTTCATTTAGTCACGGGTTGTTCGATGAAGTTGTCCATGCCGCGTTTCGATCAAGCACCAGTCTTGGTAGTGGGCGATGTCATGCTCGACCGCTATTGGCATGGCGGTACCTCGCGGATTTCACCGGAGGCGCCGGTGCCAGTGGTCAAGGTCGAGCAGATCGAGGATCGTCCAGGCGGTGCCGCCAACGTCGCCTTGAACATCGCCGCACTGGGTGCTCCTGCTTCTCTGGTAGGCGTTACCGGGGAAGATGAGGCTGCCGAAAGCCTCGCCAATAGCCTCAAGGCTGCTGGCGTGCTGGCCCGTTTCCAGCGCATCGCCCACCAGCCGACCATCGTCAAGCTGCGAGTCATGAGCCGCCACCAGCAATTGCTGCGGATCGACTTTGAAGAACCGTTCGCGACCGATGCCGAAGCCTTGAGCGCTGAAGTGGATGGCCTGCTCGATGGCATCAAAGTGCTGGTGCTGTCTGATTACGGCAAGGGCGCGCTGAGAAATCATCAGGTACTGATCCGCCTGGCCCGCGAGCGCGGCATTCCGGTGCTTGCTGATCCGAAAGGCAAGGATTTCGCCATCTACCGCGGCGCCAGCGTCATCACGCCTAATCTCAGCGAATTCGAAGCCATCGTCGGCCATTGCGTCGACGAAGCCGAACTGGTCGCCAAAGGCGCGCAGTTGATGAGCGAGCTGGAGTTGGGCGCGTTGCTGGTCACCCGTGGCGAACACGGCATGACCTTGTTGCGTCCGGATCACCCGGCGCTGCATTTGCCGGCGCGCGCTCGCGAGGTATTCGACGTCACCGGTGCCGGTGACACGGTTATTTCCACGCTCGCCGCGGCTATCGCGGCGGGCGAAGAATTGCCCCACGCCGTGGCGTTGGCCAATCTGGCCGCCGGTATTGTGGTCGGCAAGCTGGGTACGGCTGCGATCAGCGCACCTGAGCTACGTCGAGCGATTCAGCGCGAAGAGGGTTCCGAACGCGGCGTGTTGAGCCTGGATCAATTGCTGCTGGCAATCGACGACGCGCGCGCGCATAAAGAAAAAATCGTCTTCACCAACGGCTGCTTCGACATCCTCCATGCCGGTCACGTGACTTATCTGGAACAAGCCCGCGCCCAAGGTGATCGCCTGATCGTCGCCGTCAACGACGACGCTTCCGTCAGCCGCCTGAAAGGGCCCGGTCGTCCGATCAACAGCGTTGACCGTCGCATGGCTGTACTTGCAGGATTGGGCGCTGTGGACTGGGTGATCAGCTTCCCCGAAGGCACTCCGGAAAACCTGCTGAGCCATGTCAAACCCGACGTATTGGTCAAAGGCGGCGATTACGGTATCGACCAGGTGGTCGGCGCGGAAATCGTCCAGGCGTATGGCGGAACCGTGAAGGTGTTGGGCCTGGTTGAAAACAGTTCGACTACGGCGATTGTCGAGAAGATTCGGCGGCAGTGACCGGGGCGGATTTAGCGCTCCCACACAAACCTCGCCAACGGGCCTACGCGATGCATTTGCGTCTACTGGAATGCCGTCTTCCCGGCTAAAGCCGGTCCCACAAATCCAGTGGGACCGGCTTTAGCCGGGAAGACGTCGGTTCAGACAATACGTCTGCGGCGCCTGTCGGTTGCCCCAAACATAGAATCTCCAAAGAGGTTCTTACTCAGCCTTTCAAACCCTTCACTAGCCGCAACAACTGCCGGGCTTTGCCGGTCAGGCGCTTGAGGCCGGTCTTTTTCGGCGGCGGGGTCATGCCCTGTTGGCGCAGCCAGTCTTTCCAGCGAATCCGCTCGTCACGCACGACCCAGCCGTCCTGAGCCGCAAAGCTCTCCGCCAGGTACAGCCCGCGTGTTCCCGCTGGCGTCAGTTTGTCGCGCTTGAGGGTGTACAGCTCGGGCAGCGGCACGCCATTTTCCAGCGGCATCAGATATAGGTCCGGCTTGCTGCGGTTGAGGCGGGCCACCAGTTGGTCGTTTTCCAGACATTCATCCACATGAAACAGGCTCAGCGGCCGTGCTTCCTTGGGTACTTCCAGGCGCATGTCGTAGATCAGTTGCAATGACGCAGTGGGCAGATGCACATAAGCGCGAGGCCGTTCAATCAGCGTCATGCTGCCGCAGCGTACCGGCCGGGCCGCGCCGGACAAGGGCGTCAGGCGAAACGGCATGGCTTCGCGATAGTGCAGGGCGGCGGAGTAGGGCGCAGGGAGCCAGGTGTCATTGAAGCGCCCGCTCAACCAGCCTTGCGGGGTTTCGATCAGGCATTCTTCGGCCACTTCCTGAATCGCGGTGTGCAGCGGCAGATTCAGTTCGTGGGCCGGAACATAACCGGAGATCAGCTTGAGCACGATGTCGCCGCGATCCTGGCGACGCTGGCGCACCAGCACCCAGTAATCGCGGTTTTGCCAATTCAGCGTCAGACGTACCGAAACCCCGAGATTGGCCAGCTCCGTATCGAAGCGCGAGCTGTCCGCCACTTCGATCTTGCGGCGGCGCTGCTGGGTCTGGGCAAAATTCAGCGGCATCCCGATGCTCTGGTAGCTCAGGCCTTCAGGGGTGGCTTCGACGAATAGCGGCAGGGTTTTGAAGTTGCTGGGGTTTTTCCGAATCAGGGTTCGCGGCATATCGGCTCCTTCTTGCGTTGGGGTCGGCCGCCTACATCAGGCTTGACGGCGAATCACGGCAGCGGCAGTGGCGACGTTGTGGACCAGATGGAGCGGATCAATGGTCCCGACAATAGCACTGGCGACCGCCGGGTGCTCAAACAGCAGCTGGAAACTGGCCTGGACCGGGTCGACGCCGGGGCTCAGGCATACGTGGCCACTGGCGAGGGCCTTCTTGACCAGAATGCCCTTGCCGTGAGCAGCAGCGTAGTCCAGCACTGGCTTTTCGCCTTGTTCGTTGAGGTTGTACGTGACCATCGCACAATCGCCTTCACGCAGCGCCAGCAGGCCTCCCTCGACGGTCTTTCCGGAAAAGCCGAAGCCACGAATCTTGCCCTCGCGTTTCAGATCGGCCAGCGCCTGATACACGCCGCTGTCGTTAAGCAATGCCAGATCGTTGCCATCGGAATGCACCAGCACCAGATCGATAAAATCGGTTTCCAGACGTTTCAGGCTGCGTTCCACCGACTTGCGCGTGTGTTCAGGGCTGAAGTCATGGCTCGACTGGCCGGCTTCGAACTCTTCACCCACCTTGCTGACGATCACCCAATCCTGCCGCTGGCCGCGCAGCAGCGGGCCGAGACGTTCTTCGCTGGTGCCGTAGGCAGGCGCGGTGTCGATCAGATTGATGCCCATGTCTCTGGCCATCTTCAACAGCATCTGCGCGTGTTGGTCGTCCGGGATCTTGAAGCCGTTGGGGTACTTGACCCCTTGATCCCGGCCCAGCTTGACCGTGCCCAGACCCAGCGGCGAAACGATCAGGCCGGTAGCGCCCAGTGGGCGATGCAAGTCGTGCAGGGTTTTTACGGTCATGGCAGCAGTTGATCCCAGACTGGTACAGCCAGCGGCGGTCGTGGCAGTCCTGCCAGCGGCGGCTGCGGCGTTGGGTGGATTTCATCATGAGACAGCGCGGCCAGCACCCGGTCGGCAAAGTCCGGGGCCAGGGCCAGCTTGGTCGGCCAGCCTGTCATCAACCGACCCTGCACATTGAGGAATGCGTTGTCAGGACGAGTCAGACCGGATTGCGCAGGTTCTGCACGGTCAACGCGCAAGGTTGCCCATTGCACCTGACTGAGATCGATCCACGGCAACAAAGTGCCCAATTCTTTTTTCACCGCAGCGATTTGCGCGGCCGGTTCGCGGGCAACGCCGTCCGCCTCGGCGACGTCGCCGCCCACGTACCACACCCACTGGCCGTCGGCGGCCGGATGAGTGGTGACCGTGAGGCGCGGTTTCGGTCCGCCGCCCAGGCAGTGCGCGTACAAGGGTTTCAGGGTTGGCCCCTTGGCCAGTACCATGTGCAGCGGACGGCGTTGCATCGTCGGTTGGGAAACGCCGAGTGTCTTCAGCAGTTCGGCAGTGCCGGCGCCGGCACTCAACACCACCCGTTGCGCAATGATGTCGCGGCCGTCAATGCACAGACCGATCAGTTGGTCACCGTCGTGCAGCGGTTCGATATTCTGCCCGGCCAGCAAACTGTCGCCCGCCAGCTCCGCAAGTCGTGCGATCAGGCTCGGCACATCGATCACCAGTTCCGCCAGCCGATATACCTTGCCCTTGAATTTCGGGTCTTGCAGCGCAGGGGGAAGGTCGCTGCCTTTGACTTGATCGACGCGGCCGCGCACCGCCTTGCTGGCGAAAAAACTGGTGAGATTGCCCGCGAGGGTGCCAGGCGACCACAAGTAATGTGCTTCGGACAGCAGACGCACGCCGGTCAGATCCAGCTCGCCCTTGCCCGACAGCGCCTCACGCCAGCGGCGCGGCATGTCGGCAATGGCTTCGGAAGCGCCGGACAGCGCGCCATGCAGCGCGTATTTGGCGCCGCCGTGAATGATGCCCTGGGACTTCAGGCTTTGCCCGCCGCCCAGTGCCGAGCTTTCTACCAGAATTGTCGAGAAGCCTTGACGACGCAGCCGGGCATTGAGCCAGAGACCGGCAACGCCGGCACCGACGATCAGAACGTCAGTGGAAATAGCAGAAGGCATGCGCACCTCAGTGGCCGGAAGAATGCGGCCATTATAGAGGATCGCGTTTTCAATGCCCGGCGGTTTTCGAGAACAACTGGATCACCACCACGCCGGCGACGATCATCGCCATGCCCAGCACCGCTGGCAGGTCGAGTTTCTGCCCGTAAATAAACAGCGCCGCGACGCTGACCATGACAATTCCCATGCCAGCCCATACCGCATAAGCGATGCCGACGGGAATGGTGCGCACCACCAGAATCAGCATCCAGAAGGCAATGGCGTAGCCGCAAATGACCAGCAACAGCGGCAGCGGGGTGCTCAAGCCTTTCACGGCTTTCATGGATACGGTGCCGATGACTTCGGCGCAAATGGCGATGGCCAGCAGGTAGTAAGCAGACATGGGATAACTCCTCTTCACAGGCTGCGCATTCTAGAGATTCCTGAAGTGCGGTAAAGTCATTACCTATCTGCAATCGAGATAGGTTGGTATGCGATGCAATGGAATATTGAGCAGATACGTTTATTCGTCAGTGTCGCCGAGCAGCGTTCGTTTTCCGCTGTGGCGCGGGACATGCGCCGGGCGCAATCAGCGGTCAGCAACGCCGTGGCGATGCTTGAGTCCGATCTCGGCGTCTGCCTGTTCGAGCGCAGCAGCGGACGTCAGCCACGCTTGACCGAGGCCGGAACGGCGCTGCTTGAAGAAGCTCGGGAGCTGCTGCGCCAGTGCGAACGCCTCGACGGCCGCGCGCTGGCCCTGGCGCGCGGGCAGGAAGCCCGATTGCGCCTGGCCCATGACGAAGCGATGCCGTATCAGCCGGTGCTGGACAGTCTTGAAGAGTTGGCCGAGCGCTTCCCGGTGGTCGAAGTGCAGCTGGCCAGCGCTGCTCAGGGTGACGTTGCACGCAAGCTGCTGGAGCGGCGCGCCGATCTGGGCCTGCTGTTTCATCACGAACAAATGCCAGAAGCGCTGGAGCGGCGCGGGTTGGGTAACGTGGAAATGGTCACGGTCTGCGCCGTGGGTCATCCGTTGGCGAATCAGGCCAGGGTCAGCCGCCAGCAGCTCGGCCGCCATCGTCAACTGCTCATCGCGCCGCAGCAAAGCGGTTATCCCGGCGGCGAGCAGCTCAGTGCGCAGGTCTGGCGGGCCGACAGTTTTTACGTCATGGCGGAATTGCTCATGCGCGGGCTGGGTTGGGCGTGGTTGCCGCGCCATGTGGTGCAGTATCCGGCGTATCAGAACCAGATGACCGAACTACTCAGCGAGTGGACACCGCCACCTTTGGTGGTGGAAATGGTCTGGCGTCGCGACGAACCCCTTGGCCCTGCCGCGCAATGTCTGGCGCAAAGTTTTGCCCGGCATTTGCAGGCAATTGGCTGATAAACTCCGCGCCCATGAATAAAACTCTATATACCCTGCTGTTTCATCTCGGCCTGCCGCTGGTGGCCTTGCGACTGTGGCTGCGCGCGCGCAAGGCGCCGGCTTACCGCCAGCGGATCGGTGAACGATTCGCCTTCGGCCTGCCACCGATGCAGCCAGGCGGGATTTGGGTGCATGCGGTATCCGTGGGTGAAAGCATCGCTGCGGCACCGATGATTCGCGCGCTGCTGGCGCGTTACCCGCAGTTGCCGATCACCGTGACCTGCATGACGCCCACCGGATCGGAGCGGATCAAGGCAATGTTCGCGGGCGAGCCACGCATTCAGCATTGCTACCTGCCCTACGATTTACCTTGGGCGGCCGGGCGCTTTCTCGATCATGTGCGGCCAGTGCTGGGCATCATCATGGAGACCGAGCTGTGGCCCAATCACATCAATCAGTGCGCCAAACGTGGCATTGCGGTGGTGTTGGCCAACGCGCGTTTGTCAGAGCGTTCAGCGCGGGGCTACGGAAAATTCGCCAGACTGACCCGGCCGATGCTGGCGCAAATGAGCTGGATCGCCGTGCAGACCGAGGCTGAAGCCCAGCGTTTTCGGGATCTGGGCGCGCGTGCCGAATGCGTGGCGGTGACCGGTTCGATCAAGTTCGACCTGAGCATTGATCCGCAGCTGCTCAAAGACGCCGCAGAGCTGCGCGAGCAATGGCAGACGACGCAACGTCCGGTATGGATCGCGGCCAGTACTCATGCTGGCGAAGATGAAAGCGTGTTGTCCGCCCATCGGCAGTTGTTGGCGAGCCATCCTGACGCGTTGCTGATTGTGGTGCCGCGCCATCCCGAGCGTTTTGCCAGCGTGCATGACTTGTGTGTGCAGCAAGGTTTTGCGACGGTTCGGCGTTCTACGCAGCAACCGGTCAGCGCGCAAACGTCGGTGTTGCTGGGCGATACCATGGGCGAGCTGCTGTTTCTTTATGCGCTGGCTGATATCGCCTTTGTCGGCGGCAGCCTGGTGCCCAATGGCGGTCATAACCTGCTGGAACCTGCGGCGCTGGCCAAGCCGGTGTTGAGCGGCCCGCACCTGTTCAACTTCCTGGAAATCGCTGCGTTGCTGCGCAATGCCGGGGCGTTGACGGAAGTATCCGACGCCGCGAGCCTGTCCGCCGCCGTGCAGCGCCTGTTCGATCAGCCGCAACAGGCGCGCAGCATGAGCGATGCCGGGTTGCAGGTGATGAAAGCCAATCAAGGCGCTTTGCAGCGGTTGCTGGACGGGATTGCAAGGTTGGTTAAAAAATAATTGATATTGCCGGCTTCTATCACTGTGGGAGATTCGGTGTTTGAGGGCAACCCACAGACTCCGCAGATGTGGTGTCTGCACCGACGCCTTCCCGGATAAATCCGGTCCCACGGGATGACCGCATTTCACCTGTGGGAGCAAGCTTGCTTGCGAAGGCAATATTTCAGGCAGGGAAGGTTGATGGGCTTCACCGGCCTCTTCGCGAGCAAGCTCGGCTCCCGCCAGGGTGTGGTGACCGCGATGGCGATGTATCAGATATCAGAGACGTTGAAGCTCACCGCTCCGCCGGCCTTTCAAAATTCTTGCGCGCAGCCGCTGCCAGATCCGGCGGCAGGAAGTCCTTGTCCGGGTTGTAATCCGGTTTGAGGTAGCGCGACAAATCCTGCAAGTCGCCAGGATTCAAGGTGCCTGCCGCCTGTTTCAAACGCAGGTTGTCGAGGATGTAGTCGTAGCGCGTGTTGTTGTAGTCGCGCACCGAGGCATACAGCTGGCGTTGCGCGTCCAGCACATCGACGATATTGCGTGTGCCGACCTGATAGCCGATTTCCGTGGCTTCCAGCGCGCTTTGGTTGGAGATGATCGACTGCTTGCGCGCCTGGACCTGCTCGACGTCGGTGTTCACCGCGCGGTGCAGGTTGCGGGTGTTTTCCACCACCTGACGGCGCAGTCCTTCGCGACGTTGTTCGCTCTGGCTCAGGCGTGAATAGGCTTCGCGCACCTGTGAGCTGGTCAGTCCGCCGCTGTAGATCGGAATATTCAGCTGCACGCCAATGCTGCGTTGTTCCACATCGCCGCTGTAGCTCTGTCCGGTGTAGTTCGGGTTGCTGAAGCCCAGCGCATCGTTGTCGCCACGCTTGTAGGTCGCCACCGCATCCAGCGTCGGAGCGTGTCCGGCCTTGCGCTGGCGCAGGGTTTCTTCGGCTGCGTTGACGGCGTAGTTACTGGCCAGCAGATTCAGGTTCTGCTGCGCGGCAGTGTCGACCCAGGCCTTGGCGTCATTGGGCGTCGGCGCGAGCACCGGCAACGTATGGACGATGCCTTCGATAGCGTTGTATTCGCGATTGGTCAGCGTTCCCAGAGCCTGAAACGCATCGTCCACCTGACGCCGGGCGATGATCCGGTTGGCCCGCGCGGTGTCGTAACTGGCCTGGGCTTGCAGCACGTCGGTCTTGTCCGACAGGCCGACGTCGAAGCGCTCATTGGCTTGATCCAGCTGACGTTTGAACGCGGCTTCTTCAGCTTTGGTCGAGGCCAGATTGTCCTGGGCGCGCAGCACAGTGAAATAATCCTCGGCGCTTTGCAGGATCAGGTTCTGTTCCGTGGCCGAGAGTTCCAGCGCGGCTTGTTCGTTGACTGCTTCAGCGGCCTGCAACTGGAACCAGCGGTCGGCACGGAAGATCGGCTGGCTGAGTGTTGCCTGATACACCGTACCGCTGCGGGTCGCAGTGATATTGGGCTGGTTGATGCTGGTGCGAGTGTTGTTCACATCGGCTCCGGCCGACAGATTGGGCAGCAAACCGGCGCGCGCCTGCGGCACGATCTCCTTGCGGGCGGCGTAATCAGCGCGGGCAGCCGCCAGATCGGCGTTGTTGTTGACCGCTTCCTGATACACATTGACCAGTCCGGTTTTGGTCGGAAGAGGCAAGTCCGCTGCCCAGGCCACTGCGTTGCACGTACACGACACGGCGATGGCCAATGAAAGTTTGCGCAGCATGAGGCATTCCCTGTTGGTAATTGTTCTGCAGGTTCGCAAGTCAAACCAGCCTGCGAGTGTAGAGGCTGGCCTCGTTTGCAACAATCCGGCATATCAGCCATTTATCGAGCGTTTGAAAACGGGCTTGGTAATCCGGGCGCGTCCCGACTAGACTGGCGACGTTCTTGTCGGGGTGCCTTGTTTAGAGGCTGAGATCGGTTAATCCGGATCCCGTTGAACCTGATCAGGTTAGCGCCTGCGTAGGGAACAAGATTTCTCGTCTCCCGGCGAGTCCTCTTGAGTGTCGTCCGGGGTCGTTGGTTCAGCATGAACCGCAACACCTTCGCTCGACACTCAGCACCGCTCCAGGTGCGTCTTCTCGTTTTCAGGTTCGCTCCGACAATTAATCCGCCGCTGGATGATGTCAGGAGAGCCCGTGATGAGTACAAATCTAAAAAACGCCGCCAATTTGAGTGAATCCGCCCAGGTCGACTCCGGATCGGTGCAGCCGTTTACCCGCTCGCAAAAAATCTACGTCGAGGGCTCGCGCCCTGACATCCGCGTGCCGATGCGCGAAGTCCATCTGGACGTGACGCCGACTGACTTCGGCGGCGAAATCAATGCGCCGGTGACCGTGTACGACACGTCCGGCCCGTACACCGATCCCAATGTCGTCATCGACGTGCGCAAAGGTCTGGCCGACGTTCGCTCGCCCTGGATCGACTCGCGCAATGACACCGAGCGCCTGCCGGGCCTGAGTTCCAGCTTCGGCCAGCAGCGTCTTGGCGATGCCGAGTTGACGCGTCTGCGTTTCGCCCATGTGCGCAATCCGCGTCGGGCCAAGGCGGGCGCCAACGTCAGCCAGATGCACTATGCGCGTCAGGGGATCATTACCGCCGAGATGGAATACGTCGCCATCCGCGAAAACATGAAGTTGCAGGAAGCCCGCGCCGCTGGCCTGCTGACCCAGCAACACGCCGGTCACAGCTTCGGCGCCAGTGTGCCGAAAGAAATCACCGCTGAATTCGTCCGCGAAGAAATCGCCCGCGGTCGCGCGATCATCCCGGCCAACATCAACCACACCGAACTTGAGCCGATGATCATCGGCCGCAACTTTCTGGTGAAGATCAACGGCAACATCGGCAACAGCGCGCTGGGTTCCTCCATCGAAGAAGAAGTTGCCAAGCTGACCTGGGGCATTCGCTGGGGTTCGGACACGGTCATGGACTTGTCCACCGGCAAACACATTCACGAAACCCGCGAATGGATCATCCGTAACTCGCCGGTGCCAATCGGTACCGTGCCGATTTATCAGGCCCTGGAAAAAGTCGGCGGCGCGGCCGAAGACCTGACCTGGGAGCTGTTTCGCGACACGCTCATCGAACAGGCCGAGCAAGGCGTCGATTACTTCACCATCCACGCCGGTGTGCTGCTGCGCTACGTGCCGCTGACTGCCAAGCGCGTGACCGGCATCGTCAGCCGTGGCGGTTCGATCATGGCCAAGTGGTGCCTGGCGCATCACCAGGAAAACTTCCTCTACACGCATTTCGAAGACATCTGCGAAATCATGAAAGCCTACGACGTCAGCTTCTCGCTGGGCGATGGCTTGCGTCCGGGCTCGATTGCCGACGCCAACGATGCTGCGCAGTTCGGCGAGCTGGAAACCCTCGGCGAGCTGACCAAGATCGCCTGGAAACACGACGTGCAGACCATGATCGAAGGCCCCGGCCACGTGCCGATGCAGCTGATCAAAGAGAACATGGACAAGCAGCTGGAATGCTGTGACGAGGCGCCGTTCTACACCCTCGGTCCGCTGACCACCGACATCGCGCCGGGTTACGACCACATCACGTCCGGCATCGGCGCGGCGATGATCGGCTGGTTCGGTTGCGCCATGCTGTGTTACGTCACGCCGAAGGAACACTTGGGCCTGCCGAATAAGGATGACGTGAAGACCGGGATCATCACCTACAAGATCGCCGCTCACGCCGCCGACCTCGCCAAAGGCCATCCCGGTGCGCAGATTCGCGACAATGCGTTGAGCAAGGCGCGTTTCGAGTTCCGTTGGGAAGACCAGTTCAACCTCGGCCTGGATCCGGACACCGCGCGTTCGTATCACGACGAAACCCTGCCCAAGGACTCGGCCAAGGTCGCGCATTTCTGCTCCATGTGCGGCCCGAAATTCTGCTCGATGAAAATCACCCAGGAAGTTCGCGAATACGCGGCCAATCAGCGGATTGAGACGGTGGATGCGGACGTTGCCAAGGGTTTGGCGGAACAGGCTGAGCGCTTCAAGCAGGAAGGTAGTCAGCTTTACAAGAAGGTTTGATTGCTGAAAACCAGGGTTCCTGTGGGACCGGCTTTAGCCGGGAAGGGGACGGCACTGGCGATGAACCTGCTTCGCCAGGAATGCCGCTTTCCCGGCTGAAGCCGGTCCCACGGTTTCGTCGATTCTATAACTGATGTTTTTCCCCGAGATAACAAAGTGAACACCCCCAGCACCTATTCACCCGATATCCCCGTTCCCCAAGGCAAGCGTGTCTTCGGTGGGCGGGATTTGTTTTCCCTGTGGTTTTCCCTCGGCATCGGCCTGATGGTCCTGCAGACCGGGGCCTTGCTGGCGCCGGGGCTGGGCATGGCGGGTTCGCTGCTGGCGATTTTCCTTGGCACGCTGGTCGGCGTTTTGCTGCTGGCGGCCGTTGGCGTCATTGGCAGCGACACCGGTCTGTCGTCCATGGCTGCGCTCAAACTCAGCCTGGGCAGCAAAGGTGCGTCGTTGCCGGCAGTTCTGAACCTGCTGCAATTGGTGGGTTGGGGCTCGTTTGAAATCATCGTCATGCGCGACGCAGCGAGTCTGCTCGGCGCGCGGGCTTTCGGTGAAGGTGCTGTGCTGACCAGCCCGCTGCTGTGGACGCTGGTCTTCGGCACGCTTGCCACTTTGCTGGCAGTCAGCGGTCCGTTGACCTTCGTGCGGCAGATCTTGCGCAAATGGGGCATCTGGCTGTTGTTGGCGGCCTGTATCTGGCTGACCTGGAATTTGTTCACCAAGGCCGATCTGTCCGCGCTGTGGTCCCGAGCCGGGGATGGCTCGCTGCCGTTTGCGGTGGGCTTTGATATCGCTATTGCCATGCCATTGTCGTGGTTGCCGCTGATTGCCGACTACTCGCGCTTCGGCAAACGCGCGAAAAACGTGTTCGGCGGTACGGCGCTGGGCTTTTTTATCGGCAACTTCTGGCTGATGAGCCTGGGCGTTGCGTACACGCTGGCGTTCGCACCGAGCGGCGAAGTCAATGCGCTGCTGCTGGCGCTGGCCGGGGCTGGCCTGGGGATTCCGCTGTTGCTGATTCTGCTCGATGAGTCGGAAAACGCCTTTGCCGATATTCACTCGGCGGCGGTATCCAGCGGGATGTTAGTGCGTGTGAAGGTTGAACACCTGGCGTTGGCCATTGGCGTGATCTGCACGCTGATCGCCTGTTTTGCACCGCTGGCGCAGTACCAGAACTTCCTGCTGCTGATCGGCTCGGTGTTCGCGCCGCTGTTCGGCGTGGTGCTGGTGGATCACTTTATTCTGCGTGGGCGCAGCAGTCAGGTTGCAGCAGTCGGTTTTCGCTGGCTGACGCTTCTGGCCTGGCTGGGCGGGGTCAGCACGTATCATTTGCTGGCCAATCTGTATCCGGATGTTGGTGCAACACTGCCAGCGATCATCGTCGCTGGCGTGTTGCAATTGCTGTTGGGGAAAACCCTCAACCGCGGCCGGGGAACAGTTCCGGCTTGAGGATGCCATTGAGCTGCGGATAAGGAATCTTCAGCTCGATGTGGCCCATGGAGTAGGGCGCGATGGTCGTCACCGGATACTTGAGGATCATCGCGCCATAGGTCAGGGCGATGTTCGGCGTTTTCTTGAACGGCCAGGTTTTGATGAACTCGGCATCTTCGTTCATCTTGGTCGAGACCAACCAACCCTGGTGCGACAGCTCGGCTTTCTGCCAGAACTCGCTTTCCTTGCCGGGAATGATCATGTCGGCAAGAGTCAACACGCGCTGTTGTGGCCGCGAATAGTTGATAAACGCCCGACCTGGCTCGCCGTGGGCGCCGCCGCCCTCGAGATAACTCGACAGCTCGATCACCACGATACCGTCATGCTGCTCGCGTACCTTGGCTTGCAGATAGCTGGCGTTGTGGCCTTCGGTGTCGCGCAGGTATTGCTCCTGATACGCCTTGAGCGTCGGTGCGACGGGTGCGCCTGAATCGGTGCGCGTCAGTTGCAGCAGGGTTTTCTGCACGATGGCATCGAGTTTCGGCTCGTCGGCAAAATGCACGGTGTCGATATTGACCAGCGGGCATTCAGCCGTGGTGCAGCCCGGCTTGATCAGCTCGGAAGCGTCGCGCTGGACTTGCAGCGGGGCACGGTAGTTAGGTTGGAACAGACTCTGGCAAGCGCCCAGCATCAAGGCCAGGCAAGCCAGTGAAGCGATCCTCAGTAACGACATGTTGATCCTTTGCGATGGCAATTAAGGCGGCTACGTTGTTCGTATGCAGCCTGCTTGGACTGCAAACAGGCCCATCGGTTCGCCGCTTGGCGGATTAGAGTTCGTTTCGCTACCGCGCGTCTACCCTGCATATTTGAGGGGGCTGCGACGCGGCTTGTGTTGAAACGGCATCAGACTCTAGGATGGCACGAAGCCAAAGATTGCCTTAAGCGAGAACTGTATGACTGAATCGACCCGATCAACCCCGACGGCTTATGAAATTACCCAGCGCGATAACTGCTTCCAGGGTTTCTACAAACTGGACAAGCTGTTCCTTCGCCATGAGCTGTTCGCTGGCGGGATGAGCAAGCAGATCAGTCGCGAACTTTTCGTGCGCCACGACGCCGTTTGCGTGCTGCCATACGACGCCAAACGCGACGAAGTGGTCCTGATCGAACAGTTCCGGGTAGGTGCCGTGGAGAAAACCGGCAACCCGTGGCTGATCGAATTGGTGGCGGGTCTGATCGACAAGGCCGAGGAACCGGAAGAGGTTGCCCACCGCGAAGCAGAAGAGGAAGCTGGACTGGTCTTCAGTGCGTTGTGGCCCATCACCAAATACTTTCCTTCGCCCGGCGGCAGCGATGAATTCGTTCATCTTTACCTGGGTCGTTGCGAAAGTGAGGGCGCCGGGGGATTGCACGGACTGGAGGAGGAAGGTGAAGATATCCGCGTGACGGTCTGGGCATTGGACGATGCGCTGCAAGCCGTACGCGACGGAACAATCAAGAACGCTTCGACGATCATTGCCTTGCAATGGTTGGCGTTGAATCGCATTGAAGTCAGGGGGTTATGGTCGTGAATCTTGTGCGCGAGCGCTATCGAGTTGATCTGGTGGGCCTGCAAGCGGCCTGCGAGGCCAACTATGCGCGCTTGATGCGATTGCTGCCGGACATGCGCAACGAGCAACGCTCGCGGCGCGTGGCTGTCACTCAGGGCGACCAGATGCTGGGCGTACTTGCCGTTGAAGTGCTGCTTGACTGCCCGTACACCACCACGTTGCAGGTCCGCCAGGAACATAGCCTGCCGTGGCTGCCGGTGCCAAAACTGGAAGTGCAGGTCTACCACGACGCACGCATGGCCGAAGTCATCGGCGCCGAACACGCCCGCCGCTTTCGCGGCATCTACCCGTACCCCAACGCCGACATGCACCAACCCGACGAAAAGGCCCAGCTCAACCTGTTCCTCGGCGAATGGCTCAGCCATTGCCTGGCGTGCGGGCATGAGTTTGAAGCGGTGCGCTAAGCGATGTCGGCACATTTGTGATCCAGGCCCGTCTTGCGGGTTTACCCGCCTTCATCGTCGCCACATAATCGCGCTGAATCCGCTCAAGGAGACGGCCTTTGCCGCGCCCATCCGAAAACAGTTCTTCGGTCCTGATGGTCCAGCTGTCCGACAGCCATTTGTTCGCCTCGGCGGACGGCACGCTGCTGGGCATGAAAACCCGTGACAGCCTGCAAAGGGTCATCGAACAGGTGTTGGCTGAGCAGTCGCAGGTTGATCTGGTGGTTGCCAGTGGCGATGTCTCGCAAGACGGCAGCGTTGAGTCCTACGAAGCGTTTCGGCAGTTGAGTGGGCAGATTCAGGCACCCAAACGCTGGTTTCCCGGCAATCACGATGAATCCCTGGAAATGCAGCAGGCGGCGCAACACAGTGATTTGCTCGACCCCATCATTGATGTCGGCAACTGGCGCGTTACGTTGCTGGATTCGTCGGTGCCCGGCTCGGTGCCCGGTTTGCTCCGGGACAGCCAATTGCAGCTGCTGGCGCAGTCGTTGCGCGCGGCGCCCGAGCGGCATCACCTGATTTGCCTGCACCACAATCCGGTACCGATTGGTTGCGCATGGATGGACCCGATTGGTTTGCGCAATCCAGACGCGCTGTTTGCGGTGCTTGAGGGTTTCCCACAAGTGCGCGCGGTGCTCTGGGGACATGTGCATCAGGAATACGATCAGCTGCGTGGCCATATTCGCTTGCTGGCCTCGCCATCGACCTGCATCCAGTTCGCGCCGGGCAGCACGGACTTCAAGGTCGATACCGCCGCGCCGGGTTACCGCTGGTTGCGTCTGCATGATGACGGACGGCTTGAAACCGGGGTTTCCCGGGTGGTTGGCATGCAATTCGAGGTTGATTATGGTGGCGACGGTTATTGACCATTTCACCTGGAAACACCTGCGCACGAGTCTTCTGACGCTAGTCCCTGTAAACTGCGCGGCTTTGCACGGCTCAGTGTTCCAGGAGGGGACAACGTGAACAGCGAAAAACCCACACTGTTGTATATCCATGGCCTGAACAGCTCGGCTCAGTCGAAGAAAGCCAGCCAGTTGATCGCCTTGATGCAGTCACTTGGCTTGAGCGAGCAATTGCGCGTGCCGGAACTGCATCATCATCCGCGCGAAGCCATGCTCCAGCTGGAATCCGCTGTTGCGGCACTGGGTCGGCCGCTGCTGGTCGGCAGCTCGCTCGGCGGCTACTATGCGACTCACCTGGCGCAGCGCCATGGACTGAAGGCCGTGCTGATCAATCCGGCGGTCAATCCGCACCAGTTATTCGACGGATTTGTCGGCACTCAGCAGAATCTTTACACCGGCGAAACCTGGGAATTGACTCACGATCACGTTGTGGCCCTGAGCGAGCTGGAAGTCCCCGCGCCGCAAGACCCGCAGCGTTTTCAGGTCTGGCTGCAAACGGGCGATGAAACCCTGGATTACCGCCGTGCCGAGGCGTTTTATCGCGCTTGCGCCCTGCGCATCCAGGCCGGTGGCGACCACAGTTACCAGGGTTTTGCCGCACAATTGCCCGCGCTGTTGAGTTTTGCCGGGTTCGCGCCTGAATTGTTGCAGGCGATTGATGTTTCGAAGTTGTAACCGGCTTCATGACACCGTGGGACCGGCTTCAGCCGGGAAAGCTGTGTTCCAGGCACTGCAGTTACAGGGATATGACGACCTCTTCCCGGCTAAAGCCGGTCCCACAGCGACCGAAATTTAATGCACAACTGATGACGAGACCCCATGGCCACTCCCAGCGCTAGCTCTTATAACGCCGACGCCATCGAAGTCCTCTCGGGCCTCGACCCGGTTCGCAAGCGGCCGGGCATGTACACCGATACTTCGCGGCCGAACCACCTTGCCCAGGAAGTCATCGACAACAGCGTCGACGAAGCCCTGGCCGGTCATGCGAAGTCGGTGCAGGTCATCCTGCACGCCGATAACTCCCTGGAAGTGTCCGATGACGGGCGTGGCATGCCGGTGGACATTCACCCGGAAGAAGGCGTATCCGGTGTCGAGCTGATCTTGACCAAGCTCCACGCGGGCGGCAAATTCTCCAACAAGAACTACCAGTTCTCCGGCGGCCTGCACGGCGTGGGTATTTCGGTGGTCAACGCGCTGTCGACCTTGGTCAAGGTTCGGGTCAAGCGTGATGGCAATGAATACGAAATGACCTTCGCCGATGGCTATAAAGCTTCGGAGCTGGCGGTTGTCGGCACGGTCGGCAAGCGCAATACCGGCACCAGCGTGTACTTCGCGCCGGACCCGAAGTATTTCGACACGCCGAAATTCTCGGTCAGCCGCCTCAAGCATGTGCTCAAGGCCAAGGCGGTATTGTGTCCGGGCCTGCTGGTCAGTTTTGAAGACAAGGCTTCAGACGAGAAAGTCGAGTGGCACTACGAAGACGGCCTGCGTTCGTACCTGCAGGATTCGGTCAGCGATTTCCTGCGCCTGCCGGACGAGCCGTTCTGCGGCAGTTTTGCCGGTAATAAAGAAGCCATTGACTGGGCCTTGTTGTGGTTGCCGGAAGGCGGCGACAGCGTGCAGGAAAGCTACGTCAACCTGATCCCGACCCAACAAGGCGGCACTCACGTCAACGGTTTGCGTCAGGGCCTGCTGGATGCGATGCGCGATTTCTGCGAATACCGCAACTTGCTGCCGCGAGGGGTGAAACTCGCTCCGGAAGACGTCTGGGAACGCATTGCCTTCGTCCTGTCGATGAAGATGCAGGAGCCGCAATTCTCCGGCCAGACCAAAGAGCGACTGTCTTCCCGTGAAGCGGCGGCGTTTGTGTCCGGCGTGGTCAAGGATGCGTTCAGCTTGTGGCTCAATGCCAACTCCGAGCTTGGCGTGCAACTGGCCGAGCTGGCGATCAACAACGCCGGTCGCCGCCTCAAGGCCAGCAAGAAAGTCGAGCGCAAGCGCATTACCCAGGGTCCGGCATTGCCGGGCAAGCTGGCGGACTGCGCCGGGCAGGACCCGATGCGTTCCGAGCTGTTCCTGGTGGAAGGTGATTCCGCAGGCGGTTCGGCCAAGCAGGCGCGGGACAAGGAGTTCCAGGCGATCCTGCCGTTGCGCGGCAAGATCCTCAATACCTGGGAAGTCGATGGCGGCGAAGTGCTCGCCAGTCAGGAAGTGCATAACATCGCGGTCGCCATTGGTGTCGATCCGGGCGCGGCGGACATCAGCCAGTTGCGCTACGGCAAGGTCTGCATCCTCGCCGACGCCGACTCCGACGGCCTGCACATTGCGACGCTGCTCTGCGCGCTGTTCGTCCAGCATTTCCGGCCGCTGGTAGATGCTGGCCATGTGTACGTGGCCATGCCGCCGCTGTATCGCATCGATCTGGGCAAGGACATTTATTACGCGCTGGATGAAGCCGAGCGTGACGGGATTCTTGATCGTCTGGTCGCTGAAAAGAAACGCGGCAAGCCGCAGGTCACGCGATTCAAAGGCCTGGGTGAAATGAACCCGCCACAGTTGCGCGAAACCACCATGGACCCGAACACTCGGCGTCTGGTGCAACTGACGCTGGATGATTTCGACGCGACCTCGGAAATGATGGACATGCTGCTGGCCAAGAAGCGCGCCGGTGATCGCAAGTCCTGGCTGGAATCCAAAGGCAACCTGGCCGAGGTTCTGACTTGATGCGAGGCTGGCTTGCCGGTCTGTTATTGATGGTTGCTGTACCGGCTTCGGCAGTCCCGCTGGAAGAGCTGACCCTGGTTTCCGAGCATCCGGTCGATGGCATGGTCGGCGGCAATCTGTCCGGTCTGGCTGTCTGTGGCGGCCAGTTGTGGACGGTTTCCGACCGTGATGATGACGTGCTGTACAGCCTGGATGTAGCCGCCACCGTCTGGCAAGCGCAGGCCAATGCACTGCAAATCCCGCCGGTTCCCGAAAGCTATTTGCCGGGTACGTTGCAGTCGATGGCCAAGGTGTCTGCCCTGGTTCGTGGCGGCAGCCTGGACTTTGAAGGCGTGACCTGTGACGCAGCGGGCAATCGCTATCTGGTCAGCGAAGCGTTCGCGTTGGTCCTCAAGGTGCCAGCACAAGGTGCGCCGGTCTGGCTGGACTTGCCCGCCGCAGCGGTGGAGCAGGCTCGCGCCAAAGGCATGTTGCAGCACTTCAACGGTATTTTTGAAGGCATAGCGATCAACCCGGCCGGAGACCGGCTATGGCTGGCGGCCGAGCGCGAGCAGCGCGGCTTGCTGGTTGTCAGCCGGGAAAACGACACTTGGCAGTGCAAGGGCAGCTGCGTATTGCGCACTGAACCGGGCAAAGACGTGCTGCCGACACAAGTGGGCGGCAAAACGGTTTCCCGGGATTTTTCCGACCTGTCGCTGTTCGACGGCAAGCTGTACGCGCTGGAACGCTCGGCCTATCGCATTTGTCGACGCACGCTGGAAACTGGCAAGACCGAGCGCTGCTGGTCGTTTGCCAGGGAAGCGTTGCGGCCTGATCGCCTTTATAGTCAACGTTATGGCCTGACCGAGGCGCTGGTGGTTGATGCAACCGGGGCGTGGGTCGGCACCGACAACAATTTTGGCGAGCGCGCCGATGGCGAAAAGCGCCCGGTGGTATGGCGTTTCGCAGCCCCCAAAGGTGGCTGGAGTGAGAAACGATGAGTCAACAGCCACCCGGCAAGCGTGCGGGCAAGGTGTTGATGTTGCTGGCGTGGGGCGCCGGGCTGTTTCTGGCGACGCGTTATTTTGGCGAGTGGGAGCAGCGTCAGGAAAACCCTAACGCGGTGGTCACTTCGCAACACGGCAACGGTTATATAGAAGTGCAGCTGGTGGGCAACCGTCAGGGGCATTTCGTCAGCACGGGCAAGATCAATGGTCGAAGCGTGCAATTTTTGCTGGATACCGGCGCCACCGACGTGGCAATTCCGGGCAAGGTGGCGGACATCTTGCAACTGCCGCGAGGCGTGCCGTTGGTGGTGAGTACCGCAAACGGGCGTACCGAAGGCTTTCGAACTTCGCTGGAGCGCCTGCAAATCGGCGATATCGTCCTGCACAATGTGCGCGCCCTGGTGGTGCCCGGGCTGGACGGTGAGCAAGTGCTGCTGGGCATGAGCGCTATGAAACAACTTGAATTCACCCAGCGCGGCGGCAATATGCTGCTGCGCCAGACGACGAAATAATGAGGCCCGCATGAGCGACATCCTTGCAGACAGCTTAGATGGCGTAGAACGCCGATCACTGGCTGACTTCACCGAACAGGCCTACCTCAACTACTCCATGTACGTGATCATGGACCGGGCCTTGCCGCACATCGGCGACGGCCTCAAGCCCGTACAGCGGCGCATCATCTACGCCATGAGCGAGCTGGGCCTGGACGCCGATTCCAAGCACAAGAAGTCGGCGCGTACCGTCGGTGACGTGCTCGGCAAGTTCCACCCGCACGGTGACTCGGCCTGTTACGAAGCCATGGTCCTCATGGCGCAGCCGTTCAGCTATCGCTACACACTGGTGGACGGGCAGGGTAACTGGGGTGCGCCGGATGATCCCAAGTCCTTCGCGGCCATGCGTTACACCGAAGCGCGGCTGTCGCGTTATTCCGAAGTGCTGCTCAGCGAACTGGGCCAGGGCACGGCGGACTGGGTGCCGAATTTCGACGGCACCTTGAACGAGCCTGCGGTTTTGCCGGCGCGTTTGCCGAATATCTTGCTCAACGGCACCACCGGCATTGCGGTCGGCATGGCCACCGACGTGCCGCCGCACAACCTGCGCGAAGTGGCCACGGCCTGCGTGCGGTTGCTGGACGAACCCAAGGCGACGGTCGCCGAGCTGTGCGAGCACATCCTCGGCCCGGATTACCCGACCGAAGCAGAAATCATCACGCCCCGCGCCGATCTGCTGAAAATGTACGAAACCGGCAAAGGCTCGGTGCGCATGCGCGCCGTCTACCACATCGAGGATGGCGATATTGTCGTCACCTCGCTTCCGCATCAAGTGTCCGGCGCCAAGGTCATCGAACAGATCGCCGGGCTGATGCAGGCCAAGCCGTCCAAGGCGCCACAGGTCGCCGACCTGCGTGACGAATCGGACCACGAGAACCCGTGTCGTCTGGTCATCATCCCGGTCAATAGCCGGGTCGATCATGACGCGCTGATGCAGCACCTGTTTGCGACGACCGATCTGGAATCCAGCTATCGGGTCAACATCAACATCATTGGCCTGGACGGCAAGCCGCAGCTGAAAAACCTGCGCGCCTTGCTGGTGGAGTGGCTGGAATTCCGCACCAATACCGTCCGCCGCCGCTTGCAGTTCCGCCTCGATAAAGTCGATCGCCGCCTGCATCTGTTGGACGGTTTGCTCATCGCTTACCTCAATCTGGATGAAGTGATTCATATCATCCGCACTGAAGAGCATCCGCGCGCCAGGTTGATCGAGCGCTTCGAGCTCAGCGAAATCCAGGCCGATTACATTCTCGACACGCGCTTGCGTCAGTTGGCGCGCCTCGAAGAAATGAAGCTGCGCAACGAACAGGATGAACTGAACAAGGAGCGCGCCAAGCTCATGGCTTTGCTGGGCAGCGAAGCCAAGCTGAAAAAGCTGGTGCGCAGCGAAATCATCAAAGACGCCGAAACCTATGGCGACGACCGCCGCTCGCCGATTGTCGAGCGTGCCGAAGCCAAGGCGTTGACCGAACACGATCTGCTGCCCAACGAGAAAGTCACTGTTGTTCTGTCGGAAAAAGGCTGGGTGCGTTCGGCCAAAGGTCACGATATCGATGCGACCGGTCTTTCCTACAAGGCGGGAGACGGTTTCCTGACCGCCGCTGCGGGCCGTTCCAATCAATACGCGGTGTTTATCGACTCCACCGGGCGCAGCTATTCCCTTGCGGCTCACACCCTGCCGTCGGCGCGGGGCCAGGGCGAACCTTTGACCGGCAAGCTCCAGCCGCCGCCGGGTGCGACCTTCGAATGCGTATTGCTGCCCGAAGATGACGCGCTGTACGTGATCGCCTCGGATGCCGGTTACGGCTTCGTGGTCAAGGGCGAGGACTTGCAAGCCAAGAACAAGGCGGGCAAGGCATTGTTGAGTCTGCCTGCCGGGGCCAAGGTGATTCTGCCGCGCGCAGTGCCGGACCGTGAGCAGAACTGGCTGGCGGCGGTGACCACCGAAGGCCGCTTGCTGATCTTCAAGATCAGCGACTTGCCGCAACTCGGCAAAGGCAAGGGCAACAAGATCATCGGTATTCCGGGCGATCGGGTGGCGAGTCGTGAAGAGTATGTGACTGATCTGGCGGTGATCCCGCAAGGGGCGACATTGGTCCTGCAAGCGGGCAAACGGACGCTGTCGCTGAAGCCTGATGACCTCGAACATTACAAGGGCGAACGCGGTCGGCGGGGTAATAAGCTGCCAAGGGGCTTCCAGCGCGTCGATGCGCTGTTGGTGGAAAACGCCGGATAATGGCGGTTTAGAGCTATTAGTCTTCGTTTTGCCATGAAGATCGCCGCATAATCGCTGGAGTCATAGCGCATATTCACGGATGATATGACGTCTTGTGGTGTCGGCGTGGCTGAATGCCTTCATGATTTGTGAGTATTTGCACTGTGGTTCGCCTCGCGGCCGCCACCTGGATGGGACGATGAATCTTCTACGCCTTCCCGTTGTTTTGTTGATGACCAGCGTTTTGGGTCTGGCTGGTTGCAGTGTGCATCAGCCGACTGCGCTTTATCAGTTGGACAGTGGTACACCTGGGCAGCCTACTCGCAGCACAGGGTTGGCTGTTTTACTTGGCCCGGTAACCGTGGCCGATTACCTGCAACGCGAGACGCTGTTGCAGCGTCAGCCGGATGGCAGCCTGACTGCTTCCGAGGAAGGACGCTGGGCTGGCAGCCTGTCTTCGGACATTGATCAGCTTCTGCTGCGCCAATTGGCCTGGAAGCTGGACAGCCAGCGCGTGGTACTTGCGCCGGCCGTCACTGATTTCACGCCTGACGTGCAGGTGGTGCTTTCCATCACCCGTCTGGATTCCGGTGCCAAACAGCCTGCAATCCTTGATGCACAATGGCGCCTGCTGGATCGCAAGGGTCAGGTGCGCGACAGCCGTATTGTCCATCTGCAAGAGCTGCATGCCGGAACCTCGGCCGATCAGGTTCGGGCTCAGGGTGTCTTGTTGCAGCGTCTGGCCGATCAGCTGAGCTCGGCGGTCAAGCCGATCTCCTGGCAGCCAGTCGAGCAGCCAAAGAAAGCCCCGGTTGCTCGCGCCAAGGAGCCTGAGAAACCCAAGATGCCGATGGCATTGCCGATCCGTACCGATCTGGAAGTGTTCCGCTTCTGACCGGCAGAATCAAAAAAAGCCCGCAGCGATGCGGGCTTTTTTTGTCTTCGGATTGGTGCCGATTCGTAGGAGAACCCCGTCGTCCAGACGCCGCGCTGTCGCGCAACAAACAGTCCAGTGGGACCGGATTCATCCGGGAAGAGGTCGGTACATCCACTGCATTCTCCTCGTCAGGAATGCCGCTTTCCCGGATAAATCCGGTCCCACGGATCCTCGTCAGACCAGATGGATATGTGTTGTTTGACGAGAGCGGCTTTAGCCGCGAAGTACGCCTTCCCGGCTAAAGCCGGTCCCACTTGGGCTTATCAAGCCTTGCGCGTCTCGTGCATGCGTGCGAGTTGGCGTTCGAGCATGGATGGATAGGGTTCCATCAGGCGTTCGACGCAGCAGGCGCCTTCCGGACTGGCGATTGGGCGGATGCGCGCACGTTGGCGAATCAGCGCGTCGTCGTTGATCTTGCGCTCGACCAGCAGCAGGTTGCGGCTGTGCTGGGAAAGGGCCAGCGCATCCTGCGCCGTTTCGGTCAGCAGCAGATCGATCTGGCTCAGGCCGGACAAGCCTTCGCCCAGGGTCAGGCCCAACTGCAATTGCAGAGTGATGCCGCTGTCGGCGACTTCGATCTGCAAGGCATGGCTCAACGCACGCAGCAATTCGCCACAGCAAATGGCATTGGTCAGGTAGTCGTCGCCGCTTTCTTCGCTGTGGAACAGCATCAGCGTGCTGCCATCGTTGAGCGTATGCAGTTCGCCTTCATACAGTGACGAAGCTTGATCCAGGCAATCGCGATAACGTTGTAGCAAATCAGTCAGGCGTGCGCGAGGCAGGCGGCGCAGTTGATCCTGGGAGCCCAGTTGCACGGCGAGCACGGCGCTCGGTTGCGGAGTGCTCGGTGCGACCGGTGCCCTGCTGACAGCGGGCGCCGGGCTGGCGTCGTCGCGCAGATCAGCGAACGGATCGTCTTCGTCCTCTTCATCTTCCTCGGCAACCAGGCGACGCTGCACGGGCGGAGCCGGCAAGCGTGGCTTGGGGGCTTCATCGAAGCCTGGCTCGCGCGCATTGCGGCCCTTGAGCACCGGCTCGGTTTCTTCTTCCTGCTCCAGATACGGATCGTCGCCTTCATCGTCGACGTATTCCGGCTCGGGTTCAGGTACAGGCTCCGGCATCGGCGGGGCGAACGATGTCTGCAACTGACGGGCCAGATCACCGATTTCGTCCTGACGCTCCACCGCAGGGGTGTACGGATCGATATCGCGCAGCCAGACGCGCAATTGCAGCAGCGGCGTGGAAATGTGCCGACCCAGGCGCAGGCTCAAGGCCAGGGCCAGCGCAAGCAGAATCCCCGCCAGAATGCCCATGCTTTGCAGGCTGATGGTCATCGGTTGCTGGAACTGGCTCATGTCCAGGCTGATGCGCAGATGCCCGGCCATCACGTCCTGGAAGGTGATCTTGATTTCATACAGGCCTTCGGCTTCGCCCAGCAGCCCGTTTTTCGGACGCTGACCGGCTTCGGCAAGGATGCGGTTGTCCACGCTGTAGATGGCGGCGTGGGCTACAAGCGGGTTCTTCACCAGATTGCCGAGCAGCACGTTGAGGCTGAGGATGTCGTTGGACACCAGCAGTTCAGTGGCTGACGTTGCGGTCTGCGTGGTGAGTGCCTGGCCAAGCGCATCGGCCTGCTCATGCATGGCCTGCTTGAATTGCAAACCCATCACGCCCGCGTAAATCACCAGCGCCAAGGCGACGAGGATCACGTTATGGCTGGCAATGCGCAAAGCAATCGGAACACGGCGGTGGCGCAGTGCACGGAAGATAAGCAGGAAGAAATTATCGGTTTTAACTGGCGTGGGCCGGTTCACAGAGCACGGCTCTTTCGGTGAAGTTGCCGCGCAGTATAACGACCGACCCAGTAGCGGCAAAGCGCTGCCTGTGCCCGATGGTCACTGAAAGTGGTTAGAATGCGGTTTTTTTCCACTGCTGGGGTGCGTCTTGCGCGAAATCGTCCTGATTAACATCACAGGTGTTGACCGTCCGGGTCTCACTGCCGCCATCACTGGCGTGCTCGCGCAAGGCGGGGTGAACATCCTCGATATCGGTCAAGCGGTGATCCACGACACGCTGTCGTTCGGCATCCTGGTCGAAATTCCCGGAACCGAGCAGGGTTCTTCAGTGCTCAAGGACATTCTGTTCACTGCCTACAAGCTCGATCAGCAGGTGCGCTTCACGGCGGTGTCCGAAGAGGATTACCAGCATTGGGTCGACGGCCAGGGCAAGTCGCGGCACATCGTCACGCTGCTGACCCGCAAGGTCACCGCCGAGCAGTTGCAGCGCGTCAGTTCCATCACCGCCAGATACGGGCTGAACATCGACCAGATTGATCGCCTGTCCGGGCGCATGCCGCTGGACACCCCCGCGGACAAGGGCAAGGGCTGCATCGAGTTTTCGGTGCGTGGTGAGCCAGCTGATCCCAAGGCAATGCAGGCGGAATTCCTCAGCGTGGCCCAGGCCCTGAATGTCGATATCGCGTTCCAGCAGGATTCGCTGTTCCGGCGCAACCGGCGTCTGGCGGTGTTCGACATGGATTCGACGCTGATTGAAGCCGAGGTCATCGACGAGCTGGCCAAGGCCCACGGCGTGGGTGAGCTGGTGTCGGAAATCACCGAGCGCGCCATGCGCGGCGAACTGGATTTCCGTGCCAGCTTCAAGGAACGCCTGGCGCTGCTCAAAGGCCTGGATGTAAGCGTGCTGGATGAAATCGGCGCATCGTTGCGTCTGACCGAAGGCGCTGAAACCCTGTTCGCAGAACTCAAGCGCCTGGGCTACAAGACGGCGATTCTTTCCGGTGGCTTCACGTATTTCGCCAAGCAGTTGCAGGCAAAGCTGGGCATCGATTATGTGTTCGCCAACGAGCTGGAAGTGGTGGATGGCAAATGCACCGGCAATGCCATCGAGCCGATTGTCGACGCTCAGCGCAAGGCGGACCTGCTGCGTGAACTGGCGATCAAGGAAGGCCTGAGCCTGGAGCAGACCATTGCCGTGGGCGACGGCGCCAATGACTTGCCGATGCTGGCAATCGCCGGCCTGGGCGTGGCGTTCCGCGCCAAGCCGTTGGTCAAGCAGTCAGCCAAACAGGCGATCTCGACCCTGGGCCTGGACGGGATTCTGTACCTGCTGGGTTTCCGTGATCGGGATGGGCGTAACTGAGGCGAATCCTGTTGGAGTGAGGCTTGCCCGCGAAGCCTTCGCGAGCAAGCTCGCTCCCACAGTTGTTCTTGTCCAGTGTTATAGCGACGACCAAAGCGAATCGAATTCCTGGTCCGCCTTGGGTTGATCGCCGCCGGTTTCCTTGGGCGCTTCGAAAGTCTCGTATTCGAACTGGTTGTAGCTGCCGCTGCTGGCGCGTCGGTTGTTGAGGACGCCGCCAAGTTCTTCACCGCCGATGTTGATCATCACGCTGTTGCCTTCCTGGAAAGGCAGGCGTGGGGCGAGGATTGTCGCAGGCTGTTCGACGGCGCGCACTTCCGGTAGCAGCAGCGAGCGCATGTAAGGGCTGTTCTGTCCGGGCCTGATCATCTGCAAGCCGCAGGGTTGCGCGAATGGCGCGATCAGCTCGATCCCCATTTGCGTGCCGCCGCTGCGCACTTGTCGTACCCAGCGTACAACCGCAATGCTCCAGCCCTGACAGGCGTCATCCTGAATGCCGACCAGTTCGCCGGCCTGCAATTGCGGCGGCACTTCCTTGGGCCATGCCAGGCAATAGCCGCCAGGGCTGTGATTGACAATGTGCAGGTCGTAGGTCGCAAAGGTCTGCTGGGCATTGGACGCCGCTTCGCCGCCGTCGGCCTCGGTTTGCTGATACTGGATCTCTTCAAAGGGCAACAGCACCGAAGAAGTATTGCCGCGCTGGGTATCGAACGCGCTGGCCCAGGGATCGTCCGGCTTGTCGCCGACCAGTTCCATCTTGAATTGCGCGGCCTTGCTGACGACCGGCAGTTGCAGCATGTCGCTGAATGATCGCTGGCCACCGAGGTAATAGTGCAGCGCGCTCATGCCGATGCACAGATTCAGCGTGCCCTGGCCCGGCGTGCGCTGAAACGTGCGCTCGGCCACATCGCCCCAGGCCGCCGCCAGATGCTGGAGCAGATCGGTGGTGACGCCATGGGGGATCAGCAGCGGCAATTGCGCGCGAAGTTCGGCAGGCGTTTCTAGATAGCGATTGATCATCGCCGCCAGCGCCTGGGTATGCATGCCCACCAGCTGCGGGATCTGTTGTTCGGTGAACAGCGAGGTGTAGAGCGGCGGCTTGTCCTGGTCGGGCGCCAGTGCGAACAGGCTGTTGTCGTCGGCCGGAAGCTGCAGGCGGACCAGCGAACTCCACGAATCCAGGACCTCGGCGAGGCGGCCGATATTGAGCTGACGCATCTGGTTGCAGCGTGAACAGCCCATCAACAAGGCCACGATGTAGGTCTGTTCGACGGTCAGGGTCTTGACGTTATGAGCCAGCTCATCGTTCACCGCAACCAGATGCAACTGGTGCTGGCGAGCGATCTGATAAATCTTGTGCATCTCCAGCCACAGACCTTCCTGGACCGGGCAGTACAACTGGTTGGCGCGAATCAGCGGACCGTTAAGGCAATGCAGCGCCCGTTGTAAGGCGGTGCTCAGCAGCGGGATGCGGTCTTTGGTCAGGCGCGCAGCCACGCGCTGGATGATCAACTTGTAACCCACGGCGAGATGGTTTTGCAGGGCCTGGCAGAGGTTGGCGACCTTGCGCGGGCGCTCGTCGAGCACGATGGCCTGGTTGAGAAAGTGCCGCTCCAGGTGCTTGCAGACGAAGTACACCTCGGGCCGCAGCAGCTCAAGCATTTGCAGGCGGTTGTCGCTGGGGGTGAGTAACTGGTTGAGTTCGCTGAGGCCCTGATAGAGCTGGCGCGCCATCTCGCCCAGGTTGGCTTTGGGCAGGGTCGAGATCCAGCGTTTCAGGTCGCGAGGGGTTGCTTCACAGAATGTCAGGCTCGACTGCGTCGGCGTGGGCACACGCAACAACACGGGAAGGCTTGAAATACTCATGTGACAGGCTAACTCCAACTGCTTATTGGCCCGAGCGGCGGCATTTGATTCACGCGTTAATAGCATTTACTCATTGAGAGTCGTGCAATTTGCGTCAATAAAACGCTAGGTTTCCTACAGCGCCGATGCCGTGACTTTAACAGCATCGGCCTGTAGTCGCAGCCCGTGTTGCACAAATGCGAAGGAAGTCAGGATCGCTTCCATTCGCCACTGTTCAGCACGGGCTGTGTTTTGTACTCAGAGCGCTACAGGCGATGCCAGCATTTCACCCATTTTGACGGGTGAACCGGCCGCCAGTTCCTCGGCCCACTTAATCTGGTTGGGTCCGAACAGAACGATGGCAGTGGAACCCAGTTTGAAGCGGCCCAGTTCGGCGCCTTTCTCCAGATGGATCGGCGCCCGGGCGGCTTCGTCGTAGCGAAAGGTTTTCAGCTCGCGTTTTGGTGGGGTAACCAAACCCGCCCAGACGGTTTCGATCGATGCAACGATCATCGCGCCGACCAGCACCACGGCCATCGGACCACGCTCGGTGTCGAACAGGCAGACCACGCGCTCGTTGCGGGCGAACAGTTCCGGCACGTTCTCGGCAGTGGTCTGGTTGACCGAAAAAATCCGCCCCGGCACATAGACCATCTCGCGCAGCGTACCGGCGAGCGGCATGTGAACCCGGTGATAGTCCTTCGGCGACAGGTAAACCGTTGCGAACTCGCCACCCATGAACGGCGCTGACAGGCTGGCGTCGCCACCCAACAGTTCAAGCACGCTGAAGCTGTGGCCTTTGGCCTGGAAGATGCGGCCGTGATCGATCGGGCCTAGCTGGCTGATCGCGCCATCGGCCGGGCAGAGAATCGCGCCCGGCGTGATGTCCAGCGGGCGAGCGTCGGGTTTCAATGCGCGGGTAAAGAACGCGTTGAAGTGCTCATAAGCAGTGAGGTCTTCCACCAGCGCCAGGGACATATCCACCTGATAGCGACGAGCGAACCATGCGGTAAAGGCGTTCTTGAACCAGCGCACCCGGCATTCGGCAACGCAGCCAGCCAGACGCGACAGCAAGTGGTGCGGCAATAAATACTGGCTGAAGATAAACAGACGCTTTTTCATCAAAATTCCTAAAACGATAAAGGTGTGCTGAACGTGATTTTACAGTCGGCCCGCTGTCAGCGTTCGACCGGTGTGTCCGGGTGGTTGCCCCATTCACCCCAGGAGCCGGCATAGCCTTTGACTCGCGGGTAGCCCAGCGCCTTGGCCACCAGATAGGTGAAGCCGGAGCGGTGGTGGGTCTGGCAATGGGTGATCACTTCCTTGTCGGCAGTGATACCCAGGCTGTCGAGGATTTCGCCGATGTCTTCGCGGATGCGCAGATTACGCGCCGGGTCCATGCCTGCGGTCCACTCGAAGTTGACTGCGCCGGGGATGTGCCCGGCTTTCGCGGCCAGGACTTTTTCCCCTGAATATTCCGTAGGACCGCGAGCATCCCAGATGGCCAGGTCGGCAGCGCCGAGGCGGCTTTGCAGGTATTCGCGGGTGGCGGTGGGTTCACTGTGCAGCGTCAAAGGCACCGGCTGACCGGCCGATGGCGGGACCTCGGTGGAGAGCTGCAAGCCGGCGGCCTGCCAGGCGAGAAGGCCGCCATCGACATAGTGATACTGATGATGGCCGATAACATCCAGTAACCAAATAAATCGCCCGGCCCAGCCGCCGCCTTCGTCGTCATAGACCACGTAGACCGCATTCGGGTTATGGCCCAGCTCGCCGAACAGCGCTTCGAGCTGTGCTTGTGCTGGCAACAGACCGGGGGCCGGAGGCTGGCCCAGTTGCGTGCGCTTGGGATCGACAAAGCGTGCGCCGGGGATGTGTCCGGCGTCATACCGGGCGCTGCTGGTCAGATCCACCAGAATCAGCTCCGGCGCGTCGAGGCGTGCCAGCAGGTCGCTGGGCTCGATGACCAGCGGCAGGCTAGAGAAGACGGACATGTGCAGCCTCCAATATCGGAAAAAGAGGCGAATTGTAGCCCAGCTGTCAGGCTTTGCGACCACTAAAGCTGGTCATCGCCCGCTCGATGCACTGACAGGTTTTTCCGAAAGCTTGTACGGATATCTCCGAAAGCGGCCCGCCGCCCTGGTCGGCGAACACCAGCATCACCACTTTGCCATTGCTGCTCAGGGAGCGAATCAACCAGTGCTGACCCTTGAACAAGCCCCTGATACTGCCCGGCAGCAACGCCGAAAACTGATCGATGTTGGCTGGCGTCATGCGCAGTTGAGTGGGTTGCGCGAGCAAGCGCTGCAACACCGTGCTCTCCTTTATATACAGCACGGTTTCTGCGGCTTCCTTCTGCAAGCCACCGATCTGGTGAACCCGCAGCATGGTTGCCGTCTTGTCCGTCATCATCAGCATGACTCGCTGCATGCCGCAGGACAGCAAGGCGTCGCGCGAAGAAGTGGTCAAGTGCATGGCGTTGTTGAACGGGCTCGGCTCGATCAGCAGCTCGGCACAGTGTTTGCGCCAGACTTGCAGGGCTTCGGCAGACGGCGGCGGGGCCGGCAGCATGCCGCGATGGACCCGACGCGCGTCCCACGGCCAGAGCAGCGCTTCGGCCGGATGCCATGTTCCCGGAGCCGCGTGATGCAGGGCACTGCTCACGGCGTTCTGATGCACCTGTTGTTGCACGGTATCCAGCGGTTGTTGCAGATACAGGCTGGTCAACAGCTCCCAGCGCAGGCAATGCGGGCTGTCCCAGGCTTGCTGGGCCGCGAGCGCCAGACCGTTGCCCAGCAACACCGTATTGGCGGGCTGATTCAGCCAGCGATGCAAATGAGGATCGGCGTCCATGAGCTGTTGCTGGAGCAGCGGGTCATCATTGTTGCGGGCGATGCGCATGGCTTTCACCAGTTGACGCCGTTCGCTGATCAATAGGCGATAACCCAGTGTCACCCACAGCGGCAGGTGCCAAAGCTCGGCCATGGCGACGCACAGCTCCAGCAGGCTGACGCCAAACAATTGCTTTTCCACGAGGCGAGACGACTCGCCTTGATGGATGACGCGCATTTCCCATTCATCGAGCAGCTTGGGATACGTCAGTGCCATCGGCCACAAAGGCGAGAGAAACAACAGGCTGCCCAGGTGAATATCCTGCCAGAGCCGCGCCAGACGTCCGGCGAACAGACCGTTGGCCTGCTGCGTAGCGTGCTGGCTGACCAGCAGCAGCTGGCGAAACGTGGCGGGCATCTCATCTGCTTCCAGCGTCGGCAGGCGATTGAGCAGCACTTCGGTGCGCGCCAGGCCCAGACGATTGATTGCTACCTCAAGACTTTCCGCCGGCTCCGCCA
Source organism: Pseudomonas sp. DSP3-2-3 (assembly GCF_049898225.1). Taxonomy (NCBI): domain Bacteria; kingdom Pseudomonadati; phylum Pseudomonadota; class Gammaproteobacteria; order Pseudomonadales; family Pseudomonadaceae; genus Pseudomonas; species Pseudomonas sp. DSP3-2-3. Next base: position 49,339 of record NZ_JAFCXH010000021.1, read on the forward strand.
GTTTGTTGGTGTGGTGATTGGCCTCGCGCATGACGCTCAGGACCAGCGCCGGGCTGTCCTGGACCATGTCGGCGATATCACGCAGGGAACGGCGGCTGTCGTTGAGTGCCGAGCGCACGCGTTTGTGATTGGCCGCAGGCACCGGCAATGCAACGCCATCGAGCTGTTTGACCCAGGCGTCGAGGGTCTTCGGAACGGGTAGCGGTGTCGAGGTATCTGGAGGCATGCATCAGGCCTGTACGACTGGATATTTTAGGCAGTATGGACTGCGAAATTTCAGGGTAAGACATCAGGTCGCGGGCCGCCGTTCAAGGCCCGGCTGGCTTTTCCTCATAGCGGCCTATAGTCTGGCCCACATATGCCGATAAGTAGAAGAAGAGTTTCACGAACTTCCGCAACATGTCCCTGAATCCGACTTGGTAAGTAGTTTCTACCTATGGCTAAAATTATCGGCATCATTGTCGTTTTCGCGAGCGTGCTCGGCGGATACGTTCTCTCCCACGGCAAGATTGCAGCACTGATCCAGCCCTTCGAGGTTCTGATCATCGGTGGTGCGGCATTGGGCGCGTTCCTGCAAGCCAACCCCGGCTACATGACCATGCACGTGTTCAAGAAGTCGCTGAAAATGTTCAGCACGCGCTTCACTCACGCGTATTACCTTGAAGTCCTGGGCCTGGTGTACGAGATCCTCAACAAGAGCCGCCGCGAAGGCATGATGGCGATTGAAGGGGATATCGAAGATGCAGCGGCCAGCCCGATCTTTGCCAAATATCCGGGCGTGCTCAAAGACGAGCGGATGACGGCGTACATCTGTGATTACCTGCGCATCATGTCCTCGGGCAACATGGCTCCCCATGAACTGGAAGGCCTGTTCGACATGGAACTGCAAAGCATCAAGGAAGAGCTCGGGCATCCCTCCCACGCCATTACCGGCATCGCCGACGGTATGCCCGGTTTCGGTATCGTCGCGGCGGTACTCGGTATCGTGGTGACCATGGCCTCCCTGGGTGACGGCGACAAGGCTGCCATCGGTAACCACGTAGGTGCGGCACTGGTCGGTACGTTCTTCGGTATTCTCGCGGCCTACGGCTTTTTCGGCCCGCTGGCCACGTCCCTGGCCCACGATGCCAAGGAAGAGCTGAACGTCTACGAAGCCATCAAGGCATCGCTGGTGGCTTCGGCGTCCGGCATGCCGCCGTCGCTGGCCGTCGAGTTTGGTCGTAAAGTCCTGTACCCCGCGCACCGGCCCAGCTTCAGTGAGCTGGAGCAAGCGGTTCGCGGTCGTTAAGCCATGGAAAATAATCAGCCGATAATCATCAAGCGCGTCAAGCGCTATGAAGGCGGACACCACGGCGGGGCATGGAAAATCGCCTTCGCCGACTTTGCTACCGCGATGATGGCGTTCTTCCTGGTGCTGTGGCTGATGTCGTCGGCCACGCCCGAACAGTTGCTGGCCATTGCCGGTTACTTCAAAGACCCGGTGGGGTTTTCCGACAGTGGTTCGCCTTACGTGATCGACCTCGGCGGTTCGCCGGAGATGTCGCCAGACCAGACCCTGAACCCCGAGATCAAATCCACGCCGACCCCCGATAACGTACCCATCGAATCCGACTCGGCAGAAGCCAAGGCCGAAGCGGTCGAGCAGGAACGCCTGGAAATGCTTCTGCAAGAACTGCAGAACAAGGTCAACGAGAACCCGGAACTGCAGAAATTCAAGGATCAGATCCATTTCGAGATTACGCAGGACGGTCTGCGCATCCAGATCACGGACGCGGACAATCGGCCAATGTTCGATCTGGGCAGTGCGCGTCTCAAGCCATATTTCGAAGATATCCTGCTGGCGATGGCCGACACCATCAAAGCGGTGCCGAACAAGATCAGCATCAGTGGTCACACCGACGCCAAGCCTTTCGTGGGCAATGGCGATTATGGCAACTGGGAATTGTCGGCCAACCGGGCCAACGCGGCGCGTCGAGCGTTGATCGCGGGCACCTATCCGGAAAACCAGGTCGCCCGGGTCGTGGGTTATGCATCCTCTGCGTTGTATGACCGCAACCAGCCGTTCAATCCGGTGAACCGCCGGATCGACATCGTGGTGATGACCAAAAAGGCACAGCAGCGTATCGAAGGCACGCACGGCGTGGGTGATGGCAATACCACGCCGAAGCCGACCGTGCCCGCAACGCCGCCCGGCGCGTCGAATACGACAGCGCCCGATCCGCAGGCGTACGCCCAGCCTCATGAGCTTCGGCAAAAGCTGAATATCTTCGAGGATGGCACGCTGAAGATGGATGAGACGAAGAACTAGCAGGCGGCAAAAAAAGCCTGTAGGAGCGAGGCTTGCCCGCGAATCAGGCGCCTCGGTGGGCAGGCCTGCCGCGTTATCGTTCTTCGCGGGCAAGCCTCCAACGGGTGTCACTGAATCAATAACTGTTTTCAGGCAAGCTGGCGATGATCGAGCGATAGCTGTTCATGCGTTGCTGCTGCACGCGGCCTTCTTCGAGGGCGATGATCAATGCGCAACCCGGTTCGCGGTCGTGTTTGCAGTCGCGGAACCGGCAGTGGCCGATCAGTTCGTGGAACTCGATAAAGCCCGCTTCGACATCGGCGCGGCTCACGTGGCCGAGGCCGAATTCACGAATCCCAGGGGAGTCGATCAGTTCGCCGCCACCCGGAAAGTGGAACAACCGCGCCGTGGTGGTGGTGTGCGTGCCCTGGCCGGACCACTCGGACAGCGGCCCGACGCGGGTGTCGACTTCCGGCAGCAGGCTGTTGACCAGCGAAGACTTGCCGACACCGGACTGGCCGACAAACACACTGATGTGCCCATCGAGCTGGGTTTGCAGCTGTTGCATGCCATCGCCTTGATGCGCCGACACTTCCAGCACCGGATAACCCAGTGTGCGATAAACCGCCAGCAGCGCATTCAGCGCGGGCGCGTTCTGCTCGTCGATCAGGTCGAATTTATTCAGCAGCAACAGCGGACGAATCCCGGCGTGCTCGGCCGCGACCAGGTAGCGGTCGATCAGGTTGGCATGCGGTTCAGGCGCTGGCGCGAACACAATCACGATCAGATCGACGTTGGCAGCAACCGGCTTGAGTTGCCCACGGCTGTCCGGGCGGCACAGTTCGGTGGTGCGCGGCAACTGGGCGACGATAACGCCGATGCCCTGATTGCCGGCGCGCCAGACGACGCGGTCACCGGTCACCAGTGCGGGCAGGTTGGCGCGCAAATGGCAGCGGAACACTTGTCCGTTCAGATCGCCTTCCTGCGCTTCGACCTCGACCTGAATGCCAAAGTGAGCGATCACCAGGCCGGTCTGCTCGGGGCCCAGATCGCCGCCTTCAAGGGTTTCCAGCGTCAGTGACTCACGTTTGGCGACGCGGGCAGCGCGCTCGCCCTGGATCTTTTCGATGCGCCAGTTCTGACGACGATTGAGTTGGCGTTTGGCCATGGGTGTTCCGAGTAGATAAAGCAGCTGATTAGATAAAACGCGATGGAGTCTAGCATGCCGGGGTGAGCTAAACTGCGCGCCTACGCTGAGGAGTCGACATATGCAGAACAAGCAGAACCTGATCTGGATCGATCTGGAAATGACCGGTCTGGACCCGGACACCGACGTCATCATTGAAATGGCGACCATCATCACGGACAGCCAGCTCAATACCCTGGCTGAAGGTCCGGTCATCGCCATCCATCAGAGCGACGAGACACTGGCCAAAATGGACGAGTGGAACACCCGTCAGCACGGCGGCTCGGGCCTGACTCAGCGGGTTCGCGAGAGCACCATCAGCATGGCGCAAGCCGAAGCCGAGACGCTTGAGTTCATCAAGCTGTGGGTGCCGGAACGCAGCTCGCCGATCTGCGGCAACAGTATTTGCCAGGATCGCCGTTTCCTTTATCGCCACATGTCAGCCCTGGAAAACTACTTCCACTACCGCAACCTTGACGTTTCAACCCTCAAGGAGCTGGCCGCGCGCTGGTCGCCTGAGCTGAAGTTCAAGAAAGGCAGCACGCATCTGGCCCTGGACGACATTCGTGAATCCATCGCCGAGCTGCGCTTCTACCGTGAGCACTTCATCAAAGCGTAACGCTTCTCCCGCCTTGTGGGAGCGGCTTCAGCCGGGAGGCGGCAGTCCAATCGACGCGTCTTCCTGGCCGATGCTGCTTTGGTACACTGCGCGGCTTTGTCGCAAAGGACTGCCCCCATGTTGCTGATGCTCTATCTGATTGCCATTACTGCTGAGGCCATGACCGGCGCTCTTTCGGCGGGTCGACGCGGTATGGACTGGTTCGGCGTGGTGTTGATCGCCTGCGTGACGGCTCTGGGCGGCGGCTCGGTGCGCGACGTGCTGCTTGGGCACTACCCGCTGACCTGGGTGAAAAATCCGGAATACCTGATCCTGACCAGCGTCGCCGCCTTGCTGACGATTTTCATCGCGCCGCTGATGCGTCATTTGCGCTCGCTGTTTCTGGTACTTGATGCGCTGGGTCTGGTGGCGTTCACGCTGATTGGCTGCATGACTGCACTGGAAACCGGCAACGGCATGTTGGTCGCGTCGGTGTGCGGCGTGATTACCGGCGTGTTCGGCGGCATCTTGCGCGACATCTTCTGCAATGACATCCCGCTGGTGTTCCGTCGCGAGTTGTATGCCAGCGTGTCCTTTCTGGCTGCGTGGTGTTTCCTGCTGTGCCTGCATTTCCAGTTGCCGTCCGATCAGAGCGTGCTGATTACCCTGTTCGGCGGCTTGCTGCTGCGGCTGCTGGCGATTCGCTTCAACTGGAACATGCCGAAGTTTGTCTACAAGGATGAACATTGAGCAGGCGCTGTCATTTGTGGGAGCGAGCTTGCTCGCGAAGGATGTCCATACGACACATCTTTATGGCCTGATGAAATGTCTTCGCGAGCAAGCTCGCTCCCACCTGAATATCAACGGCCGTGCTGTTTCAGTGCCCATTCCACATGTTCCCTCACCAATTCCGACGGATAATCCCGACGTGCTTCCAGTGCCTGCAATACGGGAATCGTCGACGGCGCGTTACCCAGGCCGACCGCCAGATTGCGCAACCAGCGTTCATACCCCGCGCGCCGCAGGGGCGAACCTTCGGTGCTGCTGAGGAATTTCTCTTCATCCCACATGAACAGCTCGGCCAGCCCGGCGTTGTCCAGGTTGTGGCGGGGCTGAAAGTCGCTCTGGTCCGTCGGGCGGGCGAAGCGGTTCCACGGGCAGACGATCTGGCAGTCATCGCAGCCGAACACCCGATTGCCGATCAGCGGCCGCAACTCTTCCGGAATTGCCGTCTTCAATTCAATGGTCAGGTACGAAATGCAGCGGCGGGCATCCAGCACGTACGGCCCGACGAACGCAGCGGTCGGGCAAATGTCCAGGCACGCCGTGCAGCGCCCGCAGTGTTCGCTGGTGTGCGGCGGGTCAACCGGCAACGGCAGATCGACGAACAGTTCGCTGAGGAAGAAAAAGCTGCCAGCCTTGCGATTCAGCACCAAGGTGTTCTTGCCGATCCAGCCCAGCCCGGCTTGCTCGGCGATGGCTTTCTCCAGCACCGGTGCGCTGTCGACGAAAGCGCGGTAGCCGAACGGGCCAATGTCCTGCTGAATGCGTTCGGCCAGTTGCTGCACGCGCTTGCGGATCAACTTGTGATAATCGCGCCCCAAGGCATAGCGCGACACGTAGGCTTTTTCCGGTTCTGCCAGGCGCTGGGTCATCTCGGTATCGCCGGGCAGGTAATCCATGCGCAGCGATATCACGCGCAACGTTCCGGGCACCAACTCCTCCGGGTGCGAACGTTTGCTGCCATGCGCTGCCATATAGTCCATCTCGCCGTGATAACCCTCGTCGAGCCAGCGCTGCAGATGCTGCTCGTGCTCGGCCAGATCCAGCCCGCAAATGCCGACTTGTTGAAAGCCCAGCTCGCGGCCCCACGCCTTGATCGATTGGGCAAGGGTGATCAAATCGGCAGTATTGAGTGGATCTACAGTAATAGCAGGCATGCGCAGAGAGAAACCGGGCGGAGGTGCGTATAATTCTGCCAGACATCGGAGCCCAGAGACGCATGGTCGACACTAAACCGCAATTACCCGACGCGCTGTATGACGCTGCACAGGTACGTGACCTCGATGCCCGGCTGATTGCCGCCGGTACGCCTGGCATGGAATTGATGCAGCGCGCCGCCCACGCCACCTGGCGCGCGGTGCGTCGTCGCTGGCCGGATGCAGGCACATTGACCGTGCTGGCCGGGCGCGGCAACAACGCTGGCGATGGCTATCTGATTGCGTCATTGGCGCTCAAGGCCGGCTGGCAGGTTCAGGTGTTGGCGGTTGGCGATGCCGGCGCGTTGGCTGGCGATGCGGCCGCAGCTCATGCTGGAGCTGTTTCAAGCGGTGTGAAGGTCGCGCCATGGGCCGGGCAACCGTTGACCGGCATCGTGCTGGATGCGCTGCTCGGCACCGGTTTGAGCGGCGATGTGCGTCAGCCTTATCTGGAAGTCATCGAAGCCATCAATGCCTGCAACGCGCCTGTTGCCGCCGTGGATATCCCGTCCGGACTCAGCGCCGACAGCGGGCGAATTCTCGGGGTCGCGGTACGTGCAGACCTGACCGTGACCTTTATTGGTCTGAAGCTGGGGCTTTTTACCGGTGATGCCGCGGATCTGGTCGGCGAACTGGTATTCGATGACTTGCAGGCCGATCCGGCTATCGTTGCGCAAACGCCGATCAGCGCCATTCGCCTGAACAGCTCGAACCTGCCGCATCTCGCGCCACGGCCGCGCACGGCTCATAAAGGCCAGTACGGCCGGGTCCTGGTGATCGGCGGTGATCACGGTTTTGGCGGCGCTGCGCTGTTATCAGCAGAAAGCGCCCTGCGTAGCGGCGCGGGCATGGTCACTTTGGCTACCCGTGCCGAGCATGTTCCCGCTGCGCTGGCGCGTTTCCCCGAGGTGATGAGCGCGGGCATCAGTTCCGCCAATCAATTGCGCGCCTTGATCGATCCGGCCAGCGTGCTGGTGATTGGTCCTGGCCTGGGCAAGGCCAGCTGGGGGCGCAGTCTGCTGTCGGCGGCTGCCAGCGCGGACCTGCCGCAAGTCTGGGATGCCGACGCCCTCAATCAATTGGCCGAAGGGTTGGCGAGCCTGCCTGAAGGCTGCGTGATCACTCCGCACCCCGGCGAAGCTGCGCGGCTGCTGGGCATCAGCACCGGGGATGTTCAGGCGGATCGTCCAGGCGCTGCGCGCGCGCTGGCAAAAAAATTCAATGCAGTATGTGTCCTTAAAGGCGCCGGCAGCCTGATTGCAGACGCCGATGGCACTCTGGCCTTGTGTGATCGCGGGCATCCCGCCATGGCAACCGGCGGGCTGGGCGACGTGCTGGCGGGTCTGATCGGTGCGCTGATGGCGCAAAAAATGAAGCCGTTCGATGCGGCATGCCTTGGCGTATGGCTGCACGCCAGTGCTGGCGAACAGATGGGCAAGATCGGCCGTGGGCTGGCGGCCAGCGATGTCATCCCAGCCATTCGTCTGTTATTGGAGGAGCAACAACCGTGTCTGCACTAACGCTGAATGTCGCAGGCGAAGAGGCCATGACTGACCTCGGAACGCGCATTGCCAAGGTCACGCAAGGTGCCGGCCTGATCTTTCTGGAAGGTGATCTGGGCGCCGGTAAAACCACGCTGTCACGGGGCATCATCCGTGGTCTGGGGCATGTGGGGGCGGTCAAGAGTCCGACCTTCACTTTGGTTGAGCCCTACGAGATCGGCTCGATTCGCGCGTTCCATTTCGACCTATACAGGTTGGTCGATCCGGAGGAGCTGGAGTACCTGGGGATCCGCGATTACTTCGAAGATGACGCCCTTTGTCTGATCGAGTGGCCCCAACGTGGTGCAGGCTTTTTGCCAAAGCCTGACCTGACCATTACCATTGGCCCGCATGCGGAAGGTCGATCCCTGACTTTGAGTCCTGGTGGCTCGCGTGGCGAGACCTGGTGTGCCGCTTTGGCTTTGGAATTCAAATAGATATGGGGTTAGGTATGCGCATGCGCGCGCTGGTTACTGTAGTGGGTCTGCTATTGACGGCCTTGTCTGTCAATGCGCTGGCCGAAACACAAGTACGAAGTGTCCGCTTATGGCGTGCACCGGATAACACGCGGCTGGTTTTCGATCTTACCGGTCCTGTTCAACACAGCGTTTTTACCCTGACTTCCCCTGATCGTCTGGTGATCGACATCAATGGTGCGACCCTGGGCGGACAGCTCAACGTTCCCATGGCCAACACGCCGATTACCAGCATGCGCTCGGCGCAACGCACGCCCACCGATTTGCGGGTGGTCATCGACCTCAAGAAGGCGGTAACGCCGAAAAGCTTCACCCTTGCGCCCAACCAACAGTATGGCAACCGTCTGGTGGTCGACCTGTTCGACGAAGCGTCGGATGCCAATTCTGCGCCGATCGTGGCCGAAACAGCAGCCAATACCGCGCCTGCGGTACCGATCAGCCCGGCCAAGCCCCCGATCAAACTGACGCCGGTGCCGAACGGCAAGCGCGACATCGTCGTGGTGATCGATGCCGGGCACGGTGGCGAAGATCCTGGCGCTTCCGGCGGGGCTGGGCAGAAAGAGAAAAACGTGGTGCTGTCCATCGCCAAGGAGCTGCAACGGCAGATCAGCGCTGAGAAAGGCTATCGGGCTGAGTTGACCCGCACCGGCGACTACTTCATTCCGCTGCGCAAACGCACCGAGATTGCGCGTGCCAAGGGCGCCGACCTGTTTGTGTCGATTCACGCTGACGCCGCGCCGTCTTCGGCGGCATTTGGCGCGTCGGTGTTTGCCTTGTCCGAACGAGGTGCAACCTCTGAAACCGCGCGCTGGCTGGCCGACAGTGAAAACCGTTCCGACTTGATCGGCGGCGCTGGCGCAGTGAGCCTGGACGACAAGGACCGCATGCTGGCGGGCGTATTGCTCGACCTGTCCATGACCGCTTCGTTGTCATCGAGCCTTAACGTCGGGCAGAAAGTCCTGACCAACATTGGTCGCGTCACCTCGCTGCACAAGGCGCGGGTCGAGCAGGCGGGCTTCATGGTGCTCAAGTCGCCGGATATCCCGTCGATTCTGGTGGAAACCGGCTTTATCTCGAACACCGCCGAAGCCGCCAAGCTTTCCGGTTCGCCGCATCAACAGGCGCTGGCGCGTTCGATCAGCTCCGGGGTTCGGCAGTTCTTCCAGCAGAATCCGCCGCAGGGCACTTACATTGCCTGGTTGCGCGATAACGGCAAGCTGGCCCAGGGCCCGCGCAATCACGTGGTTCAGGCAGGTGAGACCATGGCCATGCTGGCTGCGCGCTACGACATGAGCACCGGCGTGCTGCGCAATGCCAACGGGTTGAGTTCTGATGAGTTGCGAATCGGCCAGAATCTGAAAATCCCCAACTCAGAGGTAGCCACGCAGCCATGACCGACCTTCTCGTCGACAGCATCGAAACGGACGTCAGCGCCGATACCGCCAGCGTCTCGCTCAGTGCTGCACGCATCGAACTGCTCAGCCCGCGCCTGGCTAACCAGATCGCCGCGGGCGAAGTGGTCGAGCGGCCGGCTTCGGTCATCAAGGAGTTGCTGGAAAACAGCCTCGACTCCGGCGCCAGACGCATTGATGTCGACGTCGAACAGGCCGGGATCAAGCTGCTGCGGGTTCGTGATGACGGCAGCGGCATTTCTTCCGACGATCTGCCGTTGGCCCTGGCCCGACACGCCACCAGCAAGATTCGTGATCTGGAAGACCTTGAGCGGGTCATGAGCCTGGGTTTTCGCGGCGAAGCGCTGGCGTCAATCAGCTCGGTCGCGCGCCTGACCCTGACCTCGCGCACCCGCGATGCCGATCAGGCCTGGCAGGTGGAAACCGAAGGCCGCGACATGGCTTCGCGGGTCCAGCCTGCGGCGCATCCGGTGGGCACCTCGGTGGAAGTGCGAGATCTGTTTTTCAACACCCCGGCGCGGCGCAAGTTTCTCAAGGCCGAGAAAACCGAATTCGATCACCTGCAAGAAGTCATCAAGCGCATGGCGCTGGCCCGTTTCGACGTGGCTTTCCATCTGCGCCACAATGGCAAGACGATTCTCAGCCTGCACGAAGCCCATGATGACAACGCCCGGGCCAGACGCGTCGCGGCCATCTGCGGGCCAGGTTTTCTGGAGCAGGCACTGCCTATCGAGATCGAACGCAATGGTTTGCACTTGTGGGGCTGGGTCGGCTTGCCGACGTTCTCGCGCAGCCAGGCGGATCTGCAATATTTCTACGTGAATGGCCGTGCCGTGCGCGACAAACTGGTCGCCCACGCCGTGCGCCAAGCCTATCGCGATGTACTGTTCAATGGCCGTCATCCGACCTTCGTGCTGTTTTTTGAAGTGGACCCGGCGGTCGTGGACGTCAACGTGCACCCGACCAAACATGAAGTGCGTTTCCGTGACGGGCGGATGGTTCACGATTTCCTGTATGGCACCTTGCACCGCGCCTTGGGTGATGTGCGGCCAGAAGACCAGGTGTCCGGCTCCGCTCCCGTCACCGCCATCGAGCGCCCGACCGGGCCGGAAGCCGGTGAATTCGGCCCTCAGGGCGAAATGCGCCTGGCCAATAATCTGCTGGAACAGCCGCAAGGCGAACCTTATGCTCGGCCGGCCGGTTCCGGGGCGGGCGCGGGTTATCAATATCAGTACACGCCACCACGATCCGGCGCGGCGCTGCCTGCTGCTGAAGCGCAAAGCGCCTATCGCGAGTTTTTTGCGCCGCTGCCGGGCGCTGCGTCCGTCTCGCTGCCGGAAACCCAGGGCGACATCCCGCCGTTGGGCTATGCACTGGCGCAGCTCAAGGGGATTTATATCCTTGCCGAAAATGCGCTTGGCTTGGTGCTGGTGGACATGCATGCCGCCCACGAGCGGATCATGTACGAACGCCTGAAAATCGCCATGGCCAGTGAAGGCTTGAGCGGGCAGCCATTGCTGGTGCCGGAATCCATCGCGGTCAGCCAGCGCGAAGCGGATTGTGCCGAAGAACACATCGAGACCTTCCAGCGTCTGGGCTTCGAATTACAGCGCCTGGGCCCGGAAACCCTGGCGATCCGGCAAATTCCGGCCCTGCTCAAGCAGGCCGAAGCCAATCGGCTGGTCAGCGACGTGTTGGCGGATTTGATGGAATACGGCACCAGCGACCGTGTTCAGGCGCACATGAACGAGCTGCTGGGCACCATGGCTTGTCATGGCGCGATTCGCGCCAATCGACGTCTGGCGATCCCGGAAATGAACGGCTTGCTGCGGGACATGGAAAACACCGAGCGCAGCGGTCAATGTAACCACGGTCGGCCGACCTGGACCCAAATGGGTCTGGACGATCTGGACAAACTTTTCTTGCGCGGGCGTTGAATGAGCGCTTTACCTCCCGCCATCTTTCTCATGGGCCCCACGGCCGCGGGCAAGACCGATCTGGCGATCGAACTCACTAAAGTCCTGCCTTGTGAGCTGATCAGTGTCGATTCGGCCCTGGTTTATCGCGGCATGGACATCGGCACCGCCAAGCCATCAAAAGCACAATTGGCCGAGTTTCCCCATCGTCTGGTGGATATTCTGGATCCGGCGCAAAGCTATTCGGCAGCGGATTTTCGTACCGATGCCCTGGCGGCCATGGCGGAAATCACCGCGCGGGGCAATATTCCGCTGCTGGTGGGTGGCACGATGTTGTATTTCAAGGCTCTGATGGACGGGCTGGCCGACATGCCCGCCGCTGATGCCGAAGTCCGTGCGCAACTTGAAGCCCAGGCGACGGTCCATGGTTGGCAGGCGTTGCATGATGAATTGGCGGCTGTCGACCCCGTGTCAGCGGCGCGAATCCATCCCAATGATCCGCAAAGATTGATACGTGCGCTGGAAGTTTATCGGGTCAGCGGTATGAGCATGACGGCACACCGCGAGCAACAAACTGCGCAAAGTACTGATGCAGCGGCTTCGGGACGTCGGCAATTGCCCTATACTGTCGCGAACCTGGCTATTGCTCCGGCAGATCGCAAGGTGTTGCATGACCGTATTGCGTTACGTTTTTCACAAATGCTGGACCAGGGATTTCTGGATGAGGTGCTGGCATTGCGTTCACGAGGCGACCTGCATTCGGGGTTGCCATCGATCAGAGCCGTTGGTTATCGCCAGGTCTGGGATCATCTGGATGGGAAACTGACATGGTCTGAAATGCAGGAGCGGGGCATCATTGCCACGCGGCAACTGGCCAAACGGCAGTTCACCTGGTTACGCAGTTGGGAAGATTTACACTGGTTGGACAGCCTGGCTTGCGACAATCTGCCACGTGCCTTGAAATACCTGGGCTCGGTCTCCATATTGAGCTGAGTCCTTGCAATAGCCGTCTATCCTTGGGGGGTGGCGGTAAAGCCCATTGAATTCGAATTATTATTGATCCTTAAAGGAGTGCGGCACATGTCAAAAGGGCATTCGCTACAAGACCCTTACCTGAACACTTTACGTAAAGAAAAGGTTGGGGTTTCGATCTATCTGGTAAACGGTATCAAGCTGCAAGGCACGATCGAGTCTTTCGACCAGTTCGTAATTTTGCTGAAAAACACTGTCAGCCAAATGGTTTACAAGCACGCCATCTCTACCGTTGTACCGGTTCGTCCAATTCGTCTGCCTAGCGCCGCCGAATCCGAGTCGGGTGACGTTGAGCCAGGTAACGCCTGATAGGAGTCTGCATTGTTCTTTGAGCGCCACAGCGGTGGTGAGCGGGCAATCCTCGTTCACTTGGATGGTCAGGACCCTGAGGCGCGCGAAGATCCGCAGGAGTTTCAGGAGTTGGCCATATCGGCTGGCGCCGATACCGTCGCGTTCGTTAACGTGCCGCGTCATCGGCCATCGGCCAAATATCTGATTGGCAGCGGCAAGGTCGAGGAGCTTCGCGACCAGGTCAAAGCTGAAAAAATTGATATCGTCATCTTCAATCACATCCTCACGCCCAGTCAGGAACGCAACCTCGAAAAAGTCTTCGAGTGTCGCGTGCTTGATCGCACGGGATTGATCCTGGATATCTTCGCGCAGCGCGCGCGCACTCATGAAGGCAAGTTGCAGGTCGAGCTGGCACAGCTCGAGCACATGAGTACGCGACTGGTTCGCGGCTGGACTCACCTTGAGCGCCAGGGCGGCGGCATTGGCATGCGCGGTCCGGGTGAAACCCAGCTGGAAACCGACCGCCGTCTGCTGCGGGTGCGTCTGCGGCAAATCAAGAGTCGTCTGGAAAAGGTCCGCAGCCAGCGTGAGCAGGCGCGTCGCGGGCGCAAGCGCGCCGACATACCTTCGGTTTCACTGGTGGGCTATACCAACGCCGGCAAATCGACGCTGTTCAATGCGGTCACCGATTCCGACGTATTCGCCGCCGACCAACTGTTCGCCACGCTCGATCCGACCCTGCGCCGTCTGCAACTCGACGACCTGGGGCCAATCGTACTGGCCGATACCGTGGGCTTCATTCGCCACTTGCCACACAAGCTGGTCGAAGCGTTTCGCGCAACCCTCGAAGAATCAAGCAACTCCGATCTGCTGCTGCACGTCATCGATTCTCATGAGCCTGAGCGCATGGCGCAGATTGAACAGGTGATGGCGGTGCTGGGGGAGATCGGGGCCGAGGGCTTGCCGATCCTTGAGGTGTATAACAAACTCGATCTGCTCGAAGGGGTTGAACCCCAGATACAGCGCGATGCTGATGGCAAACCGCAACGTGTCTGGTTGTCTGCCCGTGACGGTCGTGGGCTGGACCTGCTCAAACAGGCCGTAGCCGAACTGCTGGGTGACGATTTGTTTGTCGGCACCTTGCGCTTGCCTCAGCGTTTTGCTCGACTGCGCGCTCAATTCTTCGAATTGGGTGCAGTACAAAGCGAAGAGCATGACGATGAAGGCGGCAGCTTGTTAGCCGTACGTTTGCCGCGAGTTGAATTCAATCGCCTGGTGAGTCGCGAAGGACTGCAGCCGCTGGAATTCATCGAGCAACACACTTTGCAATAAAAGCGTGGGAAAGCCGTTGTACGGGTTTCCCGGGCATTCTGTAGCATTGGTCGGCGCGCCGTGGGCGCGTCTTTGCTTTATCAGATGGAGAGCGCTATGGCTTGGAATGAGCCGGGTGGCAACTCGAATAATCAGGATCCTTGGGGTGGTAAGCGCAAGAATGGCGACCGCAAGGGGCCACCGGATCTCGACGAGGCCTTCCGTAAGCTGCAGGAAAGCCTGAATGGGTTGTTCGGTGGTAAGAAACGTACTGGCGGTGACGGCGGTGGTGGCAGTCCACGCAAGGGCGGTGGCCTTGGCCTGCTCGGCATCGGCCTGGTCGTGCTTGTCGCGATCTGGCTTTACAGCGCTATCTACGTCGTGGACGAGCAGGAGCAGGCTGTCGTGCTGCGTTTCGGCCAGTACCATGAAACCGTAGGGTCGGGTCTGAACATCTACTTCCCGCCGTTCGATCGCAAGTACATGGAAAACGTGACTCGCGAACGTGCCTACAGCAAGCAAGGCCAGATGCTGACCGAAGACGAGAACATCGTCGAAGTGCCGCTGACGGTGCAGTACAAGATCTCCAATCTGCGTGATTTCGTATTGAACGTCGACCAGCCTGAAGTCAGCCTGCAACACGCCACAGAAAGCGCCTTGCGCCATGTCGTGGGTTCCACGGCGATGGATCAGGTGCTCACTGAAGGTCGTGAGCTGATGGCCAGCGAAATCAAGGAACGCCTGCAACGCTTCCTCGACACGTATCGCACCGGTATCACGGTCACTCAGGTGAACGTGCAGAGTGCTGCTGCGCCGCGTGAAGTTCAGGAAGCCTTTGATGACGTGATCCGCGCCCGTGAAGACGAGCAACGTGCACGTAACCAGGCTGAAACCTACGCCAACGGTGTAATCCCGGAAGCCCGTGGTCAGGCCCAGCGTATTCTTGAAGACGCCAACGGTTACCGCGACGAAGTGGTTTCGCGCGCCAAGGGTGAGGCTGATCGCTTTACCAAACTGGTCGCCGAGTACCGCAAGGCACCGGAAGTTACCCGCGAGCGTCTGTATCTGGACACCATGCAGGAACTGTTCAGCAACACCAGCAAGGTTCTCGTAACTGGCGACAAGGGGCAGAACAATCTGCTTTACCTGCCGCTGGACAAGATGATCGAGAGTGGTCGTAACGGCACTGCCCCGACTACCGGTGCAGCCGCAGCAGCAACTGACGTCGGCACCCGTGCCGCCGAGTTGCAGCAGCGCGATGTGCGTACAAGGGAGAGTCGCTGATGAGCAATAAATCGCTGATCGCCCTGATTGTTTGTGTAGTGCTGGCGGTGGTTGCCTGGAACAGTCTTTACATCGTGTCCCAGACCGAACGGGCAGTCATGCTCCAGTTCGGGCGGGTGGTTGAGGCTGATGTCCAGCCTGGGCTGCATGTGAAGATTCCTTACGTGAATCAGGTGCGCAAGTTTGATGGCCGCCTGCTGACGCTGGATGCTCCAACGCAACGCTTCCTGACCCTGGAAAAGAAAGCGGTCATGGTTGATGCCTACGCCAAATGGCGGGTCAAGGACGCGGAGCGCTTCTACACGGCGACTTCCGGCTTGAAGCAGATCGCTGATGAGCGTCTGTCCCGTCGTCTGGAATCCGGCCTGCGTGACCAGTTCGGCAAGCGCACCCTGCACGAAGCCGTGTCGGGTGAGCGTGATGCGCTGATGGCTGACATCACTGCATCGCTGAATGCGATGGCAACCAAGGAGCTGGGCATCGAAGTCATCGACGTCCGGGTCAAGGCCATCGACCTGCCGAAGGAAGTGAACCGCAGCGTGTTCGAGCGTATGAGCACCGAGCGTGAACGTGAAGCCCGCGAGCATCGCGCCAAGGGTAACGAGCTGGCTGAAGGCATTCGTGCCGACGCCGATCGTCAGCGTCGTGTGTTGCTGGCTGAAGCCTATCGTGAGTCTGAAGAGGCTCGTGGTGATGGTGATGCCCAGGCTTCCTCGATCTACTCCAAGGCTTACGGCCAGGATCAGGAGTTCTACGCGTTCTACCGTAGCCTGCGTGCCTACCGTGAAAGCTTCGCCAGCAAAAGCGACGTGATGGTTCTGGATCCAAATAGCGATTTCTTCCGCTATCTGCAAAAATCCAAGCCGTGATTCACGCGTGACTCGAAAGCTCCGCCGGGCGGCAAAACCGTCTGGCGGGGTGATCACTCGGTAAAACGTGTGTATGATGCGGCAGCCGGGAAATTCCCGGCTTTTTTGCGTCTGCACGATTGATTGGTCAAAGTCCGCAGGTTCCAGAGGAACCGGGATGCGACAAGATTTTTCGAGGACAGTGGTCTGCAAGGCCATTCTCGGGCGCTCGTCGTGCCCGCAAGAATGACTGCAGGGCTTGACCACTGTCTGCTTTACTCAAGGCTCGCCCCATGGCTTGCCGCCCGGATGATAGGGGAATGGCGTAATGGCAACCGTTGACCGCTGGCTGCTACCAGATGGCATCGAAGAAGTACTGCCACCAGAAGCGGCGCGCATAGAAGTAGCGCGCCGTCAGGTGTTGGATCTGTTCCAGAGCTGGGGCTATGAATTCGTAGTCACCCCTCATATCGAATACCTCGAATCCCTGCTCACTGGCGCAGGCTCGGACCTGGATCTGCGCACCTTCAAGGTGATCGATCCGCAGTCGGGTCGGCAGATGGGTTTTCGTGCGGACATCACGCCGCAAGTGGCGCGCATCGATGCGCACACCCTGCGTCGCGAAGGTCCAAGCCGTCTGTGCTACGCCGGCAGCGTGCTGCATGCGCAACCGCGCGCCTTGTCATCTTCGCGCAGCCCGATCCAGTTGGGTGCGGAGCTGTATGGCGATGCGAGCCCGAGCAGCGACGTCGAAGTGATCAGCCTGATGCTGGCCATGTTGCAGCTGGCCGATGTGCCGGATGTGCATATGGACCTGGGCCATGTCGGCATCTATCGTGGTCTGGCGCGTGCCGCTGGTTTGTCTGGCGAAGTCGAGCAACAGCTGTTCGACGCACTGCAGCGCAAGGCCATCGACGAAGTTATTGTCCTGACCGAAAACCTGCCGAACGATCTGGCGACCATGCTGCGTGCACTGGTCGACCTGTGTGGCGGTCGTGAAGTGTTGGCAGCGGCTCGTGATCGGCTGGCCAATGCGCCTGCGCCGGTGCTCGCCGCCCTCGACGATCTGTTGACGATTGCCGAGCGCCTCGCTGCCCGCTTCCCTGAGCTACCGTTGTATTTCGATCTCGGCGAATTGCGTGGCTATCACTACCACACCGGTGTGGTGTTCGCGGTGTTCGTTCCGGGTGTCGGGCAATCGATCGCCCAGGGCGGTCGCTACGATGATATCGGTGCGGATTTTGGCCGGGCTCGTCCCGCGACGGGCTTCTCCACGGATCTGAAAACCCTGGTGACACTGGGTCGCGCAGAAATCCAGTTGCCGACCGGCGGTATCTGGATGCCGGACAGCACTGATGCAGCGCTCTGGCAGCAAGTCTGCCAGCTGCGCAGCGAAGGTCAGCGTGTGGTTCAGGGTTTGCCTGGACAACAGGTGAGTGCAGCGCGTGAGGCCGATTGTGATCGGCAATTGATTCAGCATGGCGAGCATTGGCAGGTAGTGCCGCTGGCCTCTTGAGTTCCCCTGCCGGCCGCCGCCGGCACCAAGTTTGCGTGAATGAGGACAAGTGTTATGGGTAAGAATGTCGTAGTCCTGGGCACCCAATGGGGTGATGAGGGCAAAGGCAAGATCGTTGATCTGCTGACCGAACATGCTACCGCCGTGGTGCGTTACCAGGGTGGCCACAACGCCGGTCACACCCTTGTGATCGATGGCGAGAAAACCGTATTGCACCTGATTCCATCCGGTGTCTTGCGCGAGGGCGTGCAGTGCCTGATCGGTAACGGTGTGGTGGTTGCGCCTGACGCACTCATGCGTGAAATCATCAAGCTGGAAGAGAAAGGCATCCCGGTGCGTGAGCGCCTGCGCATCAGCCCGTCCTGCCCGCTGATTCTGTCGTATCACGTAGCGCTGGATCAGGCCCGTGAAAAAGCCCGTGGCGAGCACAAGATCGGTACGACCGGTCGTGGCATCGGCCCGGCTTACGAGGACAAAGTCGCCCGTCGCGGTCTGCGCATCGGTGACCTGTTCCATCGTGAGCGCTTCGCGGCCAAGCTCGGCGAGCTGCTCGACTATCACAACTTCGTGCTGGTCAATTACTACAAAGAGCCGGCCATCGACTTCCAGAAAACACTCGACGAGTGCATGGAATACGCCGAGCTGCTCAAACCGTTGATGCTGGACGTGACTGCTGCACTGCACGACATGCGTCGCGCCGGCAAAGACATCATGTTCGAAGGCGCCCAAGGCTCGTTGCTGGATATCGACCACGGTACTTATCCGTACGTCACCAGCTCGAACACCACGGCTGGCGGCATCGCCACCGGTTCGGGTTTTGGCCCGATGTACCTGGACTACATCCTTGGTATCACCAAGGCGTACACCACGCGCGTCGGTTCGGGTCCTTTCCCGACTGAGCTGTTCGACGACATCGGTGCGTTCCTGGCCAAGCGTGGTCATGAATTTGGCGCAACTACCGGCCGTGCTCGCCGTTGTGGCTGGTTCGATGCGGTCATCCTGCGTCGCGCTATCGAAATCAACAGCATCTCCGGCATCTGCCTGACCAAGCTCGACGTGCTCGACGGTCTCGAAACCATCAATATCTGCATTGGTTACGAGAACGAGAACGGTGCGGTGATCGACGCTCCGACCGATTCCGACAGCTACATCGGCCTCAAGCCAGTGTACGAGCAAGTGCCGGGCTGGTCGGAATCGACTCTGGGTGCCAAGACCCTGGAAGAGCTGCCAGCCAACGCTCGCGCTTACATCAAGCGGCTGGAAGAGCTGGTTGGCGCACCAATCGACATTATTTCGACGGGTCCTGATCGCAACGAAACCATCGTTCTGCGTCATCCGTTCGGCTGATAAGTCGTTGAAACATAACAAAGGGCCGCTTATGCGGCCCTTTGTCATTTTGGCTGTGACATGGGTCACAAACACGGCACGGTGATTGCTGTAGAAAACCTCAGAAGCGGTGCCATCATTTTAATGGCGCCGGTGGTGGAGGGATTCCCCCGTGTCAGCTGTCCTATCGTTATTGCGCAGTCGCTTGCTTCGGCCTGTATTCATTGCCCTTGGTATCGCCCTTTTGGTGCAGGTGCTGGTTGCCGTTGCTCTTACCCGGAGCACTGTCACCGCGCTTGAGGCTGATCTGGACAAACGCCTGGGTGTAGATTCGCAACACTTGTCCGCCGAACTGGAGCAGGCAAGTCGCGAAGTAACCT
Organism: Pseudomonas sp. DSP3-2-3; assembly: GCF_049898225.1. Lineage (NCBI taxonomy): Bacteria > Pseudomonadati > Pseudomonadota > Gammaproteobacteria > Pseudomonadales > Pseudomonadaceae > Pseudomonas > Pseudomonas sp. DSP3-2-3. Next base: position 68,722 of record NZ_JAFCXH010000021.1, read on the forward strand.
CCAGCCTGGATTCATTGGCCTCCAATACCCGTCAGCGCTTGAGTGTTGGCCTCGCCGCGCGTCTGAAAGATGAGCAGGCGCAATTGCGCCGCACACTGGAAAAGGATCTTCAGGATTCCGCAACTGACATGGCTGAGCTGCTGGCAGCGGTTGCTCCCCGTGCGATGTGGGATGGCGACACGCCCACGCTGTCGGAATTTGCCCGGCGTGCCCAGCGCAATCCCAATGTGCTGTTCGTCGTTTATGACGATGCGACAGGCGAGCACCTCACGCGCTATCTGAATCGCGAAAACCCGCTGATCAAAGCTTTGCTGGCCAAGGGCGAAGGCGAGCGGGCCATGGATAAAGTGCTGAACGCGGCGAAGAACGATGCGTCGGTGTACTACGTCGAAGCGTCCATCAGCCCCAATGGCGTGGAAATCGGCAAGGTACGCATGGGCGTGTCCACGGCCACCGTCGAGGAGAATCTCGCCGCGCTGGACAAGCGTTTCGCAACCTTGATTACCAGCGGCGAGCAATTGGTGTCCGACAGCCTGGGTAGCGCGGCCAAGGATAGCTCGGCGGCGCTGCGCAGTCGTCTGGGGTCGGCGCAAACTGCGGCCTCGGCCATGAGCGCCAATACCACTTCGGCGGTTCAAGAAGCGGCAGAAACCCTGCGCTGGCGGATCGGCATGGGTCTGGCTCTGGTCGGCCTTGGTGTATTGCTGCTGCTGGCCGTAGTGCTGGGGCGTCGGGTCGTCAGCAAACTGCTGCTGTTGATTGCTGCGCTGGATGATCTGGCGGCGGGCGAGGGCGATCTGACCAAGCGCGTCAAGCTCGACAGCAACGATGAAATTGGCGACATGGCGGCGGCGGTCAACCGTTTTGTTGCCAAATTGCAGCCGATTGTTCGCGAGGCGGGCGATGTGGCGCAGCGCACTGGCGTTGAAATCAACGCCATGAGCCTGCGCAATGCTGGCGCTGATGCGGCGGCTGAGTTGCAGCGCGACGAAGTGGCGGCAAGCCTGAAGGCATTGGCGCAAATGGCCGACGAGGCGCAATCGGAAAGTCATGCAATGCAGGCTGCGTTGAAGCAGGTGGTGGATATTCGTCAGGCGACCGACGAAAACACCCGCACCTCCAATCAGGTGGGTGGCTTGATCGAAGCGCTGGCGGGTCAGGTGGACACTGGCGCGAAAGTCATCGAGCGACTGGCTCAGCAGAGCCAGCAGATCGAAGTGGTGCTGACGGTTATCCACGGCATTGCCGAGCAAACCAATCTGCTGGCGTTGAACGCAGCTATCGAGGCGGCCCGCGCTGGCGAGACGGGTCGGGGTTTTGCGGTGGTGGCCGACGAAGTGCGGGCATTGGCCAGCAAGACGCAAAGCTCCACGGGCGACATCCAGGAACATATCGTCGCCTTGCAGCGCGGCGCCAAAGAGGCGGTTGCGGCCATCGGTGTAGCGGGGCGTCAGGCCAAGGAAGGGCTCGCCGTGCTGCGTGATAGCGCGAAATCGCAGCAGATCGTGCAGGAGTCGGTCGAGCAGGTGCATGCGGCGATTGGCCTGGCAACTCAGGCAGCTGCGCATCAGGCCGAGGGCGCGCAAGCGGTTCGTGGGCGTGTAGAGGTGATTCATGCCCAGGCCCAGCGCGCGGCTCAGGTCGTGGTGGAGACCACGGCGAGCGGCAAGGTGCTCGACAAGCTGGCGGCGCAGTTGAAGGCGAGTCTGGGGCAGTTCAGGGCGTAACGCCTGAGGCGATTTTTGCTGGGTGGGAGCAAGCTTGCTTGCGAAGGCGGTATTTCAGGATGCGGCACTGCGTCGTATGAACCTGCCACTTCGCGAGCAAGCTCGCTCCCACAGAAACCAGGCCCCACTAGTAAGCCAAACCGAGAAAACACAAAACCGAGCACAGGGCTCGGTTTTGTTTGAATTGGTGCCCAGAAGAAGACTCGAACTTCCACGACCTTGCGGTCACCAGCACCTGAAGCTGGCGTGTCTACCAATTTCACCATCTGGGCAGTATCAGCAGCAATGTTCGCCGTTGATGGGGCGCACTATACGGAGGGTGTTTTAATCTGTAAACCCCTGTTTTGGTTTTAATAAATGCTTTTCCCGCTTCTGGAAATAAAAAGCAGTAACCAGAACCCTGAAATGCAAAAACCCGCTTTCGCGGGTTTTTGTGAGGCTCAGAAGATTGCTGTAATCTCTGACTCTGAATTGGTGCCCAGAAGAAGACTCGAACTTCCACGACCTTGCGGTCACCAGCACCTGAAGCTGGCGTGTCTACCAATTTCACCATCTGGGCAGTACCGAATACGTCACCGTATCGATGGCGCGCACTATACGGAGCGGGTTTTTAACTGTAAAGCCCCTGTTGTCGAAAACCTCGTAAAAATTTTGCAGGTGGCACTTTTTACCCTCTGACAGTGGCTTTCTAGCGCTGTCTGAGTCTGAAATTTCCCGTTTCAATACGCGTATGCCAAACTAACCGCATATAGACAAGGTGAAAACTCTCTAATGGCCGATTGGCAGTCCCTCGATCCCGAGGCCGCTCGTGAAGCGGAAAAATATGAAAACCCTATTCCCAGCCGTGAGCTGATTCTCAAGCATCTCGCCGACCGTGGTTCGCCAGCGAGTCGCGAGCAGCTGGTAGAAGAGTTCGGTCTCACCACTGAAGATCAGTTCGAAGCCCTGCGCCGCCGCTTGCGCGCCATGGAGCGCGATGCGCAACTGATCTACACCCGCCGTGGCACGTATGCGCCAGTGGACAAGCTGGATCTGATCCTGGGTCGCATCAGTGGTCACCGTGATGGCTTTGGCTTCCTGATCCCTGATGATGGCACCGATGACCTGTTCATGAGCCCGGCGCAAATGCGTCTGGTGTTCGATGGCGACCGTGCGCTTGCGCGGGTATCGGGTCTGGATCGTCGCGGTCGCCGCGAAGGTGTGATCGTCGAAGTCATTTCCCGTGCTCATGAAACCGTGGTGGGTCGCTACTTCGAAGAAAGCGGCATCGGCTTCGTGATTCCGGACAACCCGAAGATCCAGCAGGAAGTGCTGGTGACGCCGGGCCGCAACAACAACGCGCAGATCGGTCAGTTCGTCGAAGTGAAGATCACTCACTGGCCGACGCCGCGCTTCCAGCCGCAAGGTGACATTGTTGAAGTGGTGGGCAATTACATGGCGCCCGGCATGGAAATCGATGTCGCGCTGCGCACCTACGATATTCCGCACGTCTGGCCTGAAGCTGTCCTCAAGGAAGCGGCCAGGCTCAAGCCGGAAGTCGAAGAAAAAGACAAGGAAAACCGCGTCGACCTGCGCCATCTGCCGTTCGTCACCATCGACGGCGAAGATGCTCGCGATTTCGACGATGCGGTCTTCTGCGAAGCCAAGCCGGGCAAGCTGCGCTTGTTCTCCGGTGGCTGGAAGCTCTACGTGGCCATCGCCGATGTGTCGAGCTACGTGAAGATTGGTTCGGCGCTGGATGCAGAATCGCAAGTGCGCGGCAACTCGGTGTATTTCCCCGAGCGCGTCGTGCCGATGCTGCCTGAGCAGCTGTCCAACGGCCTGTGCTCGCTGAACCCGCATGTTGATCGTCTGGCCATGGTCTGCGAAATGACCATCTCCAAGACCGGCGAGATGACCGATTACGTGTTCTACGAAGCGGTCATTCACTCCCACGCGCGCCTGACCTACAACAAGGTCAGCTCGATGCTGGAGCAGCCGAAAACCACCGAAGCGCGTCAGCTTCGTGGCGAATATCCTGATGTGTTGCCGCACCTCAAGCAGCTGTATGCGCTGTACAAGGTGTTGCTGGCGGCGCGTCATGTCCGGGGTGCGATTGACTTCGAAACCCAGGAAACCCGGATCATTTTCGGCACCGAACGCAAAATCGCCGAGATTCGTCCGACGACCCGCAACGATGCGCACAAGCTGATCGAAGAATGCATGCTGGCTGCCAACGTGGCCACTGCCGAGTTCCTCAAGAAGCACGAGATTCCTGCGCTGTATCGCGTCCACGACGGTCCCCCACCGGAGCGTCTGGAAAAACTTCGCGCCTTCCTGGGTGAGTTGGGTCTGTCGTTGCACAAGGGCAAGGATGGTCCTTCGCCGAAGGATTATCAGGCGTTGCTGGAAACCGTTCGCGGGCGTCCGGACTATCACCTGATCCAGACCGTCATGCTGCGTTCCCTGAGCCAGGCGGTTTACAGCTCGGACAACCACGGTCACTTCGGTCTGAATTACGAGGCGTACACGCACTTCACCTCGCCGATCCGTCGTTATCCCGATTTGCTTACGCACCGCGCAATCCGCAGCGTGATCCGCTCCAAGCAAGACACGCCACACGTGCGTCGTGCCGGTGCGATGACCATTCCGAAGGCGCGTATCTATCCGTACGACGAAGCCGCGCTGGAGCAGTTGGGCGAACAATGCTCGATGAGCGAGCGTCGCGCCGACGAAGCTACTCGCGATGTCGTGAACTGGCTCAAGTGCGAGTTCATGAAGGATCGCGTCGGCGAGTCGTTCCCGGGTGTGATCACTGCGGTGACAGGCTTTGGTCTGTTCGTCGAACTGACGGATATCTACGTCGAAGGCCTGGTACACGTTACGGCGCTGCCGGGCGACTACTACCACTTCGACCCTGTGCATCACCGCCTGGCGGGCGAGCGCACCGGTCGTAGCTTCCGTCTTGGCGATACCGTTGAAGTGCGGGTCATGCGCGTCGATCTCGACGAACGCAAGATCGACTTCGAAATGGCCGAGAAGACGATTACTGCGCCGATTGGTCGCAAGCGTCGCGGCAGTACCGAAACCACACCAGCGCCTGCTGAAAAGCAGTCCGCCGCGCCGTCCAAGGCACCGAGCAAGCGTCCTGCCAAGGCTAAAGCCAAGGCCGAGCCCGAAGCTTATCGCCCAAGCGACGCCGCCGCGAAAAACGCCGAAGTGCGCAAAAGTCGTGAGTTGAAGCAAGCCTTGTTGGCAGAAGCGAAAGGCGGTAGCAAGGCATCGTCGGGAAAGTCGAGTAACTCGGGCTCTGCTCCGAGTTCCGACAAGCCGGCGAGATCCGGTAAACATCGTAAAGGCCCGCCCAAAGCGGGTTCTGCTCCGGCTGCGAAAAGCGGCGGAGTGCGTAAACCTAAGGCCAAGTCATGAGTCAGCTGGAAAAAATCTACGGCGTGCATGCCGTAGAAGCGTTGTTGCGTCATCACCCGAAGCGGGTCAAGCAGGTCTGGCTGGCTGAAGGTCGCAACGATCCTCGTGTTCAGGTTCTGCTGGAACTGGCGAATCAGAATCGAGTGTCTGTCGGTCAGGCCGAACGTCGCGAAATGGACGTCTGGGTCGAAGGCGTCCACCAAGGTGTTGTCGCTGAAGTCAGCCCGAGCCAGGTCTGGGGCGAAGCGATGCTCGACGAGCTGCTGGATCGCACCGAAGGCGCACCGCTGATTCTGGTCCTTGATGGTGTGACCGATCCGCACAACCTCGGCGCTTGCCTGCGTACTGCCGATGCGGCTGGTGCGCTGGCGGTGTTGGTGCCGAAGGACAAGTCGGCAACCTTGACGCCGGTCGTGCGAAAAGTCGCATGCGGCGCTGCGGAAGTAATTCCGTTGGTCGCCGTCACCAACCTGGCCCGCACCCTGGAGAAACTCCAGCAGCGCGGGCTCTGGGTTGTCGGTACGGCGGGAGAGGCTGAGCAAGAGTTGTATCAGCAGGATCTCACCGGCCCGACCATCCTGATCATGGGTGCCGAAGGCAAAGGCATGCGCCGCCTGACCCGCGAGCACTGCGATTACCTGGTGCGTCTGCCGATGGCGGGCAGCGTCAGCAGCCTGAACGTTTCCGTTGCTACCGGCGTTTGCCTGTTTGAAGCGATGCGGCAGCGCAGCGTGAAAAAGGCAGACGCTTCGCGCAAGTGACGAGCTTCACGCTACAAGCTAAACACGCTCGGCTTGTAGCTTAAAGCTTGCAGCTTACAGCTGGCTTCCCTACAATTGCGCCCCTTGCTGTCACGGCAGGCGCTCATGTGCCTGACCCTGAGCAAGACTAACAGTGTCATTCACTCCTTGTCTGACCGCTAATTTGGCGGCAGGCTACAACCCGTAAGGAGCATTCATGCGTCATTACGAAATCATCTTTTTGGTCCACCCGGATCAAAGCGAGCAAGTCGGCGGCATGGTTGAGCGTTATACCAAGCTGATCGAAGAAGACGGCGGCAAAATCCACCGTCTGGAAGATTGGGGCCGTCGTCAACTGGCCTATGCAATCAACAATGTTCACAAGGCTCACTACGTGATGCTGAACGTTGAATGCACCGGTAAGGCCTTGGCTGAACTGGAAGACAACTTCCGTTACAACGATGCCGTGATCCGTAACCTGGTCATCCGTCGCGACGAAGCCGTAACTGGTCAGTCCGAGATGCTCAAGGCCGAAGAAAACCGCAGCGAGCGCCGTGAGCGTCGTGACCGTCCTGAGCACTCCGACAGCGCCGATGGCGATGACGGTGACAACAGCGACGCCAGCGATAACGCTGACGAGTAATCCACGGACCTTTTGAGGAGCCAATTACATGGCACGTTTCTTCCGTCGTCGTAAATTCTGCCGCTTCACCGCTGAAGACGTGAAGGAGATCGATTACAAAGATCTCAACACTCTGAAAGCATACGTATCCGAGACCGGCAAAATCGTTCCAAGCCGTATCACTGGTACAAAAGCACGTTATCAGCGTCAGCTGGCCACCGCTATCAAGCGTGCCCGCTTCCTGGCCCTGCTGGCCTACACCGACAGCCACGGCCGCTGAGACCGGGCAGTCGACTAAGTAGTAAGGATAGACGCATGCGCGCCATGGCTGAATTCATCATGCGCGGCCGCGTGCAGGCCACTCTCGTAGTGGTTGGTTGTGCGGCATTGCCGTTGTTGTTCTGGTTGAGTGCTGCTGCAGGTTGCCTTGTGCTCCTGCGGCGCGGGTTCAGAGACGCGTTTGGCGTCCTGGCCTGGGCTCTGCTGCCGGCCTTGGTCTGGTGGTATCTCGGTGAACCTCGCACCTTCATGGTGTTGGCAGGTTCGCTGGGGTTGGCGATGGTTCTTCGCGCCAGCGAGTCCTGGGTTCGTACGCTGCTGGCCAGCGTGGCACTGGGTCTGTTGTATGCAGTGATTCTGGGCGCGGTTTTCCGCGAACCCATTGAGGCGATGTCGCAGGAGTTGCAGAAACACCTGCCGGCGATGCTCTCGGGACTCTACGATCAGATGTCCGTAGAAGAGCGAGCGCGCCTGGGATCATTGATTGCACCGGTCCTGAACGGCCTGATAGCGGCCTTGTTGCAAATCGTCAGTGTGTTGAGCCTGATTATCGGGCGCTACTGGCAAGCGTTGTTGTACAACCCTGGAGGTTTCGGGCGCGAGTTTCGCGCCGTGAGACTCCCGCTGGTATCGGCGTTGATGCTGCTGGTGTGCATGCTTGTAGGACCGAATTTCGGTTCGCAGGCAGCGATGTTGACACCGTTGTGCAGCGTACCGCTGGTATTCGCCGGGCTGGCCCTGATGCACGGGTTGGTGGCTGAAAAGCGACTGGCCAAGTTCTGGCTGGTGGGGATGTACATAACGCTGCTGGTATTCATGCAGCTGATCTATCCGTTGCTGGCGTTGTTAGCCATTGTCGACAGCCTGATTGATTTTCGCGGACGCCTGGCGTCGAAAGACGCCGGTAATGGCCCTGCGAACGGTGAAGGTTAAAAGTTAAGAGGATTTTCACATGCAACTGATCCTTCTGGAAAAAGTCGCCAACCTGGGCAACCTGGGCGACAAAGTGAATGTTAAGGCCGGTTACGGTCGTAACTATCTGCTGCCATACGGTAAAGCTACCGCCGCGACCGCTGCCAACATTGCAGCGTTCGAAGAGCGTCGTGCCGAGCTGGAAAAACTGGCTGCAGACAAAAAAGCTTCTGCCGAAACTCGCGCTGCCCAACTGGCTGAGCTGGAAGTGACTATCACTGCCACCGCCGGTGACGAAGGCAAGCTGTTCGGTTCGATCGGCACCCACGACATCGCTGATGCACTGACCGCCTCTGGCGTTGAAGTTGCAAAAAGCGAAGTTCGTCTGCCGAACGGCACTATCCGCAACGTTGGCGAATTCGACGTAGCCGTGCACCTGCACAGCGACGTAGAAGCAACCGTACGCGTTGTTGTGGTAGCTGCTTAAGCAGTACGTGATCATCTGGCGACTTGCTCGCTAGAGGATTAACATCGGGCACGACCTGTTTTCAGGTCGTGCCCTTTGTCTTTCTGTACCCTGGTTTTTCACAACCCCTGATTCTGAGTGGTCATGAACGATATCTCCGCACCTGAGCAATACGATCTGCAAACCGCCGCCCTGAAGGTGCCGCCGCATTCCATCGAAGCCGAACAGGCTGTGCTCGGTGGCTTGATGCTGGACAACAACGCCTGGGAACGCGTGCTCGATCAAGTATCGGACGGCGATTTCTATCGACATGACCACCGTTTGATCTTCCGGGCCATTGCGCGTCTGGCCGATCAGAACATGCCCATCGACGTGGTTACCCTTGCCGAACAGCTGGACAAGGAAGGTCAGACTTCCCAGGTCGGCGGTCTGGGTTACCTCAGTGAACTGGCGAAAAACATTCCGTCGGTCGCCAACATCAAGGCGTATGCCCAGATCGTCCGCGAGCGTGCGACCTTGCGTCAGCTGATCAGCATCAGCACGGAAATCGCTGACAGCGCCTTCAACCCGGAAGGCCGTAACGCCGCCGAGATTCTTGACGAGGCCGAGCGGCAGATCTTCCAGATTGCCGAGGCGCGGCCGAAGACGGGCGGCCCGGTCAGCGTCACTGACCTGTTGACCAAGGCCATCGACCGCATCGATACCCTGTTCAATACCGATAACGCCATCACCGGTTTGTCCACCGGTTACACCGACCTGGATGGCATGACCAGCGGCCTGCAGCCGTCCGACCTGGTGATCGTCGCCGGTCGTCCGTCGATGGGTAAAACCACCTTCGCCATGAACCTCGTGGAAAACGCGGTGCTGCGCAGCGACAAGGCGGTTCTGGTCTACTCGCTGGAGATGCCAGGCGAATCGCTGATCATGCGTATGCTTTCTTCGCTGGGCCGCATCGACCAGACCAAGGTCCGCGCCGGTCGCCTGGAAGACGACGATTGGCCGCGCCTGACCTCGGCGGTCAACCTGCTCAATGATCGCAAGTTGTTTATCGACGATACGGCAGGCATCAGCCCTTCGGAAATGCGCGCGCGTACCCGCCGACTGGTGCGTGAGCACGGCGACATCGCGCTGATCATGATCGACTACCTGCAATTGATGCAGATTCCGGGTTCCGGCGGCGATAACCGCACCAACGAGATTTCCGAGATTTCCCGCTCGTTGAAAGCCCTGGCCAAGGAATTCAACTGCCCGGTGGTTGCGCTCTCGCAGCTCAACCGTTCCCTGGAGCAGCGCCCGAACAAACGCCCGATCAACTCCGACTTGCGCGAATCCGGAGCGATCGAGCAGGATGCTGACGTCATCATGTTCGTCTACCGGGACGAGGTGTACCACCCGGAAACCGAGCACAAGGGCATCGCCGAAATCATCATCGGCAAGCAGCGTAACGGCCCGATCGGCACTACGCGGCTGGCGTTCATCGGCAAGTACACGCGTTTCGAAAACCTCGCGCCGGGCAGTTATAACTTCGACGACGAGTAATTTGAATTAAAGGAGATCACTCGTGGGACCGGCTTTAGCCGGGAAGAGGCCGGTACATCCGGCGCAGTTCTGCCTCAGGAATATCGCCTTCCCGGCTAAAGCCGGTCCCACGGGCTAAACGCAGCCCCTCCATCAGTCAATCAAATCCGACCACCACCGTCGGACTTGATCAAATTTTGTGCTATATTCCGCGACCGCGATTTTTACCAACGCGAATCGCCTTCCTGCACACCAACACCGGTCATCGACATGCAAGCAGCCAAGCCGTTATTTGACTATCCCAAGTACTGGGCCGAATGTTTCGGACCAGCGCCTTTCCTGCCGATGAGCCGGGAAGAAATGGATCAACTTGGCTGGGATTCCTGCGACATCATCATCGTTACCGGTGATGCGTACGTGGATCACCCGTCTTTTGGTATGGCGATCATTGGCCGGCTGCTGGAGTCGCAAGGCTTCCGCGTGGGGATCATCGCCCAGCCGAACTGGCAGTCCAAAGACGACTTCATGAAGCTCGGCGAGCCGAATCTGTTTTTCGGCGTCGCTGCGGGCAACATGGACTCGATGATCAACCGCTACACCGCAGACAAGAAAATCCGTTCCGACGACGCTTACACGCCTGGCGGCATGGCCGGCAAGCGTCCGGACCGCGCGAGCCTGGTTTACAGCCAGCGCTGCAAGGAAGCCTACAAGCATGTGCCGATCGTGCTCGGCGGTATCGAGGCTTCGCTGCGCCGTATCGCGCATTACGATTACTGGCAGGACAAGGTTCGCAACTCGATCCTGATCGACGCCTGCGCCGATATTCTGTTGTACGGTAACGCCGAACGAGCGATTGTCGAAGTCGCCCAGCGCTTGTCCTACGGGCACAAGATCGAAGACATCACCGATGTGCGCGGCACTGCGTTCATTCGTCGCGACACGCCCGCTGGCTGGTACGAAGTGGACTCCACGCGTATCGACCGTCCGGGCAAGATCGACAAGATCATCAACCCGTACGTCAATACTCAGGACACCGAAGCCTGCGCCATCGAGCAGGACAAAGGTCCGGTTGAAGACCCGAACGAAGCCAAGGTCGTGCAGATCCTGGCCAGCCCACGCATGACGCGCGACAAGACCGTCATTCGTTTGCCGTCCATGGAAAAAGTCCGCGCCGACTCGGTGCTCTATGCCCACGCTAACCGGGTGTTGCACCTTGAAACCAACCCGGGCAACGCTCGCGCTCTGGTTCAAAAGCATGGCGAAGTCGACGTCTGGTTCAACCCGCCGCCGATTCCGATGACCACTGACGAAATGGACTACGTGTTCGGCATGCCTTACGCACGTGTCCCGCATCCTGCGTACGGCAAGGAAAAGATTCCCGCCTACGACATGATTCGCTTCTCGGTGAACATCATGCGCGGCTGCTTCGGTGGCTGTACCTTCTGCTCGATCACCGAGCACGAAGGTCGCATCATCCAGAACCGTTCCGAAGAATCGATCATTCGCGAAATCGAAGAAATTCGCGACAAGGTCCCGGGTTTTACCGGCGTCATTTCCGATCTGGGCGGGCCGACCGCGAACATGTATCGCATTGCCTGCAAGAGCCCGGAAATCGAATCCGCGTGCCGCAAGCCGTCTTGCGTGTTCCCTGGCATCTGCCCGAACCTGAACACCGATCACTCGGCGCTGATCCAGCTGTACCGCAGCGCTCGTGCCTTGCCCGGTGTGAAGAAGATCCTGATCGCTTCCGGCCTGCGCTATGACCTTGCGGTCGAGTCGCCGGAATACGTCAAGGAACTGGTCACCCACCACGTCGGTGGCTACCTGAAGATCGCCCCGGAACACACCGAGGAAGGTCCGCTCAACCAGATGATGAAGCCGGGCATTGGCAGCTATGACAAGTTCAAGCGCATGTTCGAGAAGTACACCAAGGAAGCAGGCAAGGAGCAGTACCTGATTCCTTACTTCATTGCGGCCCACCCGGGCACCACCGATGAAGACATGATGAACCTCGCCCTGTGGCTCAAGGGCAACGGTTTCCGCGCCGATCAGGTGCAGGCGTTCTATCCGTCGCCAATGGCGACCGCGACCGCCATGTATCACTCGGGCAAGAACCCGCTGCGCAAAGTGACCTACAAGAGCGATTCGGTGACCATCGTCAAGAGCGAGGACCAGCGCCGCTTGCACAAGGCGTTCCTGCGCTATCACGATCCGAAAGGCTGGCCGGTGCTGCGCGAAGCATTGATCCGCATGGGCCGTGCCGACCTGATCGGTTCGGGCAAGGATCAGCTGATTCCGGCCCATCAGCCCGCCACCGAGGGTTATCAGAGCGCGCGTCGCAAGAACTCGACGCCAGCCGGTAGTCATAAAGTCGCTAGCCCTAAAGCGCCGAAGACCACGCTGATCCAGACCCAGCATACCGGACTGCCGCCGCGCGCCAGCGATGGCAGCAAGCCTTGGGACAAGCGTGAAGAAGCCAAAGCGGCCGCAATGGTCCGCAACAAGCAGGCGGCCAAGGATCGGATTGACGCGGCCAAGGGCAAAGGCCCGAAACCGCCGAAACGCAAGCCGGCTGTTCCCCGCTGATAGTGTTCGCCTGAAATGCATAACGCCAACCTCCGGGTTGGCGTTTTGCATTTCAGCGTTCTGATTTTTATGTCCTGACGGCGACAGGTCAGCAGACACTGACAGAGAACTAAGACATTTCACACACGATGTCTGCGCTCTTCCAGCATCCAGCAAAGCGATGAATCCCTACCCTCGATTTCTTCATTGAAAGCGCTAGTACTGCTAGCTGCCTGAGTCGGGGAGAGTCGCCGTGGTCATCATCAACAGTCTTAACAATCCCTTGAGCAATCAGCCTGTTGCCACCCGTGCGGTGGGTAATCCTCAGGTCTCGGTATCCGCGAGTGCTGAAACGACACCTGCTAGCCATACGCCTCGCGACAGCTCTGTTTCATCGTTGGCGCGCCAGCTCGGCGCAGCTGCGGCGCGGGCGCAGATAAGGGATTCAGCGCTTGACCCGCAATCTCTTGGCCAGAAAGCTTCGCAAGTATTAACCGAGCTATCGGGTAGCGTCGGCGGCGTGGACAGTAGTTCGTTTGAAGGCATGCCTCGGGATCAGCTGGCGCTGATTACCTATGCTGAGCACGGCGAGTTCACCGTTGCAGAGCGTGTGTCAGCCTGGCAGGAAACCGCCAGACAGGAGCAGCTCTGGCGCCAGAGTGCGGCGACGCGGGTGTTGGACGAGTACAGCTCGACGGGCAAAATGACGGGATTTCTCGGCGAGGCGCTTGCTCACTTCAAGTCGCTCGCCGTTATCGAGCAAGCGCAGTATCCGACCGGTTATGCGGACGATCTCTTGGGCAAAATCGCTCTCGATTCAAGCGATACGCCAATCACGCAAGTACGCGCGGCCAGCCCTATGGAGATGGTCCGAGGACTGCTTCCTGAAACAGCGTTTGCCCGGGTGTCCAAGTCGGATGAGTCAACGATCGATGCCCGTGGCCGGCAGATAATGCTGGATCGCTTGTTCGGCGGGCGTGAGCCGCCAGTCATGGACTCTACGGGGGGATTGACCTTTACGCACCTCTGTCATTCGAGCGATGACTTCCTCACTAAAAATGATCGCCAACTGCTTTCTGATATCTATGCGTATGTACAGGACAAGGATGTTGACATGGCATACGTCGATCGCATCGCTTGGAATATTGGACACTACCGACAATTTGGTAATGGTCGTTTTCTTGGAGGGTTTAACGGGAATAGCTATGATCTTCAAGGTTGGCAAAAAACTATAAGCTTCACTGAGCAAGACACCGTTATCGCATCGCGAGTGCTGAATGGGTCGGCAATAAATAGCACCCGGTTTGATCAAGGATTTTTGCGGCATATTCTGGATCCAAGCTTTGGTGCGATCAATAATTCAGGGTATTTTGGATTCATGGAGCATGTGGTGACCAAGTTCTCCGCTGAATCCCACACTGTCGATTCTCTAGAGAACCAGTTCGCTACCTATGTACCTAAGCCAAGGGAGGAGTATTACGTGATGACGACTTCAAGTACGGTGAGGCTCCATTTACCGGAGCCGGATTTCATCACTGAAAATGGAGTGAGGCGCCTCACCGAAAAGGGGCGAGCTCTTGGTTATACGTTGGAAGAATTTACCGGAGAGGCGGTTCGCCCGCACCTTGAACTGGTGCGAGCCAAAAGCGGACTGGAGATACTACGACAATGGTCCGGTAATGAGCGCCATCCCGGAGTGTCGGGCCGGCTTGTAAGTCTATGGGAGTGGCTTGGGAAAATGTAGGGCCGGCATTCACAGTTCGTTGGTAAGTGCCCAAGAGTTTTATCAGGCATACATATGTATGTCGCACTGCTCAAGCTGTTGAGTAAGCTGCGGGTCATCAACCACAAAAATAAGGATTGACCCATGAAAAAAATACTAGTAATTACGCTTGCTCTTTTGTCCGTTAATAGCTTTGCTGCAGATGAATTCATTAGTAAGTCTGCAGCGCCGACTCGAATTGTAGTTGCCAAAGCCGGTATTGGTCTGGCGCAATTTTCAATGATGAGTTTTGACTTTCCGAGCTCACATCGTTTTGCTCCGAAGAAGCTCAAGGGCATCAGTTGGAGGACGACCTATTATCCTGACAACATGAATGAAACGGTTCAGATTTGCTACACCAAACCTGCTAGTTCTAATTATGATGATTGTCGTGATATTTCGCCGAACTCTTCGGATGCTACTGAGTATTTTAATAAATACAGTTTTGACAAATATGCGAGATTCACTTTTCGACATACGGTCAAAGGCGGAAAAAATCAGGGAGCTCCGGCAGGTGAAGACTCAATTGTCGTTCGCTACAGTTATTAGTAGGCGGCGTAAGCCGTATTAGATTTTCGCTTCTACCGGATCCGTAGGACCGGATTTATCCGGGAGGGCGCCTGTGCAGATGTTAAATCTGCGGCGCCTGGCAAATTTCTCGCGAATGAATTCGCTCCTACGGGTCTCTCCCGGTCTGACACACTTGAAAAATTCACTCCGCCCGCTCTTTTTCTGTGCAACGCTTGCACCGCAGGGCAGGGTGAGCGCTTTAATGGTGCTTTGGTCTGCCGTTGTCTCGCGCAACCGCCGTATTTGCCCGGATGGCATAAGTCTTGCGCGGTTGCATTACCGTCCAGGCTCGCAGGAGGCACGCCGTGTCGATTCATATTGCCTTGCACCACGTCACGCATTACCGCTACGACCGAGCGGTGGAACTGGGGCCGCAGATTGTTCGCCTGCGTCCGGCAGCTCATAGTCGCACCCGGGTTTTGTCCTATTCCCTGAAAGTCTTGCCTGAAAACCACTTCATCAACTGGCAGCAAGACCCCCAAGGCAACTATCTGGCGCGTCTGGTTTTCCCGGAGAAGACCAGCGAGTTGCGGGTTGAAGTCGATCTGGTCGCCGAAATGGCGGTATTCAACCCGTTCGACTTTTTCCTTGAGCCTTACGCCGAGAAGATCCCGTTCTTCTATGCCAGCGACGAGCAGCGCGAACTTGCGCCCTATCTGGAAACGCTGCCGCTGACACCGCGATTTGCCGCGTATCTGGCGAGCATCGACCGCACGCCGCTGCCTGCCATCGATTTTCTGGTGGGCCTGAACCAGCGCCTGAGCCAGGACATCGATTACCTGATTCGCATGGAGCCCGGCGTGCAAACCCCGGAGTTCACCCTCGACAACGCTTCCGGCTCCTGCCGCGACTCGGCGTGGTTGCTGGTGCAGTTGCTGCGTCATCTGGGTATGGCAGCGCGTTTCGTCTCGGGTTATCTGATTCAGCTCAAGGCTGACGTCGAAGCCCTCGACGGGCCGTCCGGCACCGATGTGGACTTCACTGATCTGCACGCCTGGTGTGAAGTGTATTTGCCCGGCGCCGGTTGGGTCGGGCTTGATGCCACGTCCGGGCTGTTTGCTGGCGAAGGCCATATTCCGTTGGCGTGCAGCCCGGAGCCTTCCTCCGCCGCGCCGATCAGCGGCCTGGTGGAGCCGTGCGAAACCGAGTTCATGCACGAAATGTCCGTGGAGCGCATCTGGGAAGCGCCGCGCGTCACCAAACCTTACAGCGAAGAGCAATGGCTGGCGATTCAGGCCCTCGGGCGGCAGATCGACAGCGATCTGGTTCGCGATGACGTGCGCCTGACCATGGGCGGCGAGCCGACGTTCGTGTCCATCGACGACCGCGACGGCGATGAATGGAACACCGCTGCGCTAGGGCCGAAAAAGCGCGAGCTGTCCGCCGAGCTGTTTCAGCGCATGCGCAAACATTACGCGCCGCTGGGCATCGTGCATTTCGGCCAGGGCAAATGGTATCCGGGCGAACAACTACCGCGCTGGTCGCTGAACTGCTTCTGGCGCAAGGACGGGCAACCGGTCTGGCACAACAACGCGTTGATCGCCGATGAAAGCCAGGATTACGGCGCGACCGGCGAGCTGGCGGGGCGCTTTCTGACCAGCGTCGCCGAGCGCCTGAAGCTGCCGGAACGCTTTGTCTTCCCGGCCTACGAAGACAATTTCTATTACCTGTGGCGCGAAGGTGCGCTGCCGGTCAACGTCAGCGCCGAGGATTCGCGGCTCGGCGATGAGCTGGAGCGTGCGCGGTTGCGTAAAGTCTTCGCTCAGGGCCTGGACAAGATCATCGGCCAGGTGCTGCCGTTGGCGCGCAATGCCGCCGGGGATCGCTGGCAGAGCGGTCGCTGGTACCTGCGCGACAACCATTGCCGGTTGGTGCCGGGTGATTCGGCGCTGGGCTATCGTCTGCCGCTGGCTTCCCAGCCGTGGGTCAAGGCGGCGGAATATCCGTTCATTCATCCCACCGACCACAACCAGGATTTCCCTGAGTTGCCGGGCAGCGCCCAGGTTCAGTCGCAACTCAGCGGCCTGACCGAGCAGCCGGACGCCAACGCCGAGCGCGAACCGAAGATCGACGAGTCCGCCGATTGGCTGACCCGTACCGCGCTGTGCGCCGAAGCGCGGGACGGGCGGCTGTATGTGTTCATGCCGCCGCTGGAGAAGCTTGAAGATTATCTGGAGCTGGTCGCTGCGGTCGAAGCCAGCGCTGAAGAGCTGCATTGCCCGATTTTGCTGGAAGGCTACGAGCCGCCGAGCGATCCGCGTCTGGCCAATTTCCGGATCACGCCGGATCCGGGCGTCATCGAAGTCAACGTGCAGCCGTCGGCCACCTGGGACGAGCTGGTCGAGCGCACCGAGTTTCTCTACGAACAAGCGCGTCTGACGCGCCTGACCACCGAGAAATTCATGATCGACGGGCGTCACACCGGTACCGGTGGCGGCAACCACTTCGTCATGGGCGGCGCCACGCCAGCCGACTCGCCGTTCCTGCGGCGGCCGGATGTGCTGCGCAGCCTGCTTAGTTACTGGCATAACCATCCATCGCTGTCATACCTGTTTTCCGGGCTGTTCATTGGCCCGACTTCCCAGGCGCCGCGGGTCGACGAAGCACGCAACGATTCACTGTACGAGATGGAAATTGCCTTCGCGCAAATGCCCAAGCCGGGCGAAGCAGTCGCGCCGTGGCTGGTGGATCGCCTGCTGCGTAACCTGCTGATCGACGTGACGGGCAACACGCACCGCGCCGAATTCTGCGTCGACAAACTGTATTCCCCCGATGGCGCTACCGGCCGGTTAGGATTGCTGGAACTGCGCGCTTTCGAGATGCCGCCCCACGCGCGCATGAGCCTGGCGCAGCAACTGCTGTTGCGCGCGTTGGTCGCGCGTTTCTGGCGCGAGCCATACGCACCCGCCAAGCTGGCGCGCTGGGGTACGCAGCTGCATGACCGCTTCATGCTGCCGCACTTCATCGAGCAAGACTTTGCCGACGTCATCGTCGAACTCAACGGCGCGGGTTATCCGCTGCGGGCCGAGTGGTTCGCGGCGCATCTGGAATTCCGTTTCCCGAAAGTCGGCGATTACGCGGTAAGCGGCATCGAACTGGAACTGCGTCAGGCGCTTGAGCCTTGGCATGTGCTGGGTGAAGAAGGTGCGGCGGGCGGCGCGGTGCGCTATGTGGATTCGTCCCTTGAGCGCTTGC
Source organism: Pseudomonas sp. DSP3-2-3 (assembly GCF_049898225.1). Lineage (NCBI taxonomy): Bacteria > Pseudomonadati > Pseudomonadota > Gammaproteobacteria > Pseudomonadales > Pseudomonadaceae > Pseudomonas > Pseudomonas sp. DSP3-2-3. The sequence goes on from NZ_JAFCXH010000021.1 coordinate 86,486, forward strand.
AGGTGAAAATCAACGGCCTGCCACCGCAGCGTTACCTGCTGACCTGCAATGGCATTCCGGTGCCTTTGCAGCCGACCGGTCGCGTCGGCGAGTTCGTCGCAGGCGTGCGTTATCGCGCCTGGCAACCCGCCAATTGCCTGCAACCGACTATTCCTGTCCATGCGCCGCTGGTATTTGACCTGGTTGATACATGGATGCAGCGCTCACTGGGCGGCTGCGAGTATCATGTCGCGCATCCTGGTGGTCGTAACTACGAAACCTTGCCGGTCAACGCCAACGAAGCGGAAAGCCGGCGCCTGGCGCGATTCTTCAGGATCGGCCACACCCCCGGCAAACTGGAAGTGCCGCTGCTGACCATCAATGACGAACTGCCCATGACGCTGGATATGCGTCTGCACTAAAAGTGTTAATGCCCGCGCGGTAACCTGCCGATGACTATAGTCGTCGGCATGTTGCGTGCCTGCGCTAATCTGAATTCTTTAGTCTCTGCCGAGCCTTCCATGCCCGATTTGCTTGACCGCTACCCGCTTTCTGCGGGTACTTATCATGAAATGCTTGAGCCTGACGGGGCCGTTCGCCCGCATTGGCAGCGTTTATATGAGCACCTGCAACGCAGCACTCCGGCGCAACTGATCCAGCGTCAGGCGCTGTTGGCTCGGCAAATCCAGGAAAACGGCGTGACCTACAACGTCTACGCCGATCCGAAAGGCGCAGACCGGCCGTGGGAGCTGGACCTGCTGCCGCATTTGATCCCCGCTGATGAATGGCAGCACGTTGCTGCTGGCATTGCCCAGCGCGCGCGGCTGCTCAATGCGGTGCTGGCGGACCTTTACGGTCCGCAAACCCTGATCGCCAATGGCCTGCTGCCCGCCGAACTGGTGTTCGGCCATAACAATTTTCTCTGGCCGTGCCAGGGCGTGGTGCCGCCGGAAGGCATCTTTCTGCATATGTACGCCGTGGATCTGGCGCGCACGCCGGATGGCCGCTGGTGGGTGACTGCCGACCGGACTCAGGCGCCGTCGGGTGCGGGCTATGCGCTGGAAAACCGCCAGATCGTTTCCAGGGCGTTCCCGGAAACCTACCGCGACTTGCAGGTTCAGCACCTGTCGGGATTCTTCCGTGCCTTGCAGGACACCCTTGCCCGGCAAGCGCCGTCCAGCAGCGAAGCGCCGCTGGTCGTCGTGCTGACGCCCGGCCGTTTCAACGAAAGCTATTTCGAACATTTGTATCTGGCGCGTCAGTTGGGTTATCCGCTGGTAGAGGGCGGCGACCTCACGGTGCGCGATGCCACGGTTTATCTGAAAACCCTGAGCGGGTTGCGGCGGGTCCACGCGATCATGCGCCGTCTGGACGATGACTTCTGCGATCCACTGGAATTGCGTACCGATTCGGCGCTGGGCGTGCCTGGCTTGCTCGAAGCGGTTCGTCAGGGCCGGGTGCTGGTGGCCAACGCATTGGGCAGCGGCGTGCTGGAATCGCCGGGGTTGTTGGGTTTCCTGCCGAAAATCTGTCAGCACCTGTTTGGCGAAGAACTGATTCTGCCCTCGGTGGCGACCTGGTGGTGCGGCGAGCCGCCGGTGCTGGCCCAGGCGCTGGAAAAAATGTCCGAGCTGTTGATCAAGCCGGCGTTTCCTTCACAAAGCTTCGCGCCGGTGTTCGGCCGCGATCTGACTGAGGAACAGCGCGTGGCCCTGGCGCTGCGCATGCAGGCGCGTCCTTACGCTTATGTGGCTCAGGAATTGGCCCAGCTGTCCCACGCGCCGATCTGGCAGCCGGACGGCGAACAGCTGCAACCGCGGGCCATCGGCATGCGCGTCTACGCCGTGGCCAGCGCCGATGGCTATCGGGTGTTGCCGGGCGGCCTGACCCGTGTCGCGGCTGAGGCTGACGCCGATGTGGTGTCGATGCAGCGCGGCGGTGCCAGCAAGGACACCTGGGTGCTGGGCGACCGCTCCAACGGCGGCGAGCCCTGGAAAAGTCAGCGCACCCTTGGCGTGCATGACTTGATTCGCCGGGATCCTTACCTGCCGTCGCGGGTCGTGGAAAACCTGTTCTGGTTCGGGCGCTATTGCGAGCGTTGCGATGACAGCGCGCGATTGCTGCGCATCATCCTCGCGCGTTATGTGGACGGCGACGATCCAATCGCCCTTGAGGCCGCCGTGGCGCTGGGCGAAAGCCTCGGCCTGCTTCCCGACGAAGAAGACGGCGGCGAGCTGCACGAACGCTTGCTGGCCGCCTTGCTGGGCGACGACTGGCCATTCAGCCTGCGTTCCAATCTGCAACGCTTGCAGTGGGCCGCTTCGCAAGTGCGCGGCAAGCTTTCCCGAGAAAACTGGCAGGCGCTGGTCGAGCTGCAACGCGAAGCCATGAGCCTGGAAAGCGAGGAGCCGGATTTAGGCGAGTTGCTGGACTTCCTCAACCGTCTGGTGATGTCCCTGGCGGCGCTGTCCGGCTTTGCGCTGGATGACATGACCCGTGACGAAGGCTGGCGCTTCCTGATGATGGGGCGGCGTATCGAACGCTTGAAGTTTCTCAGCAATAGCCTGGCGGCGTTCCTGCGCGGTGTCGCAGTGTCCGATCAGGCCGGGCTGGAATGGTTGCTGGAACTGGGTAACAGCAGCATCACCTATCGCTCGCGTTATCTGGCCGTGCCGCAGTTGATTCCGGTGCTGGACCTGTTGCTGCTCGACGACCAGAACCCCCACGCCGTGTTGTTCCAGCTCAAGCTGGTCTCGCGCTCATTGAATCGCTTGAACGAAGACTTCGGCGCGCCACGGGATGCGAGCCTCGGGACGTTGGTGCGGCGTCTGTCGAGTTTCGATCTTGGTACGCTGGAGAATCCATTGTTTGGCGAAAGCAGCGTGCATGCAGTACTCGAAGGGCTGGCTGATCTGCTGCAAAGCATTGGCGAAGCCAGCGGCCAGGTGTCGGATCGACTGGCCTTGCGCCATTTCGCCCATGTCGACGACGTCAGCCAGCGCACGGTGTCCGTCTGATGAGCGCCCATTACCAGATCCTCCACGATACCCATTACAAGTACGACAGCCCGGTTTCTTTGGCGCAGCAGCTTGCGCATCTGTGGCCGCGCCGCAGCCCGTGGCTGCGCTGTACTGAACAGCAACTGCTGATCAGCCCGATCCCTACGGTCCGTCGCGACGAGCTCGATGTGTTTGGCAATCCGCTGACCCGCCTGGCGTTCGAGCGGCCGCACGATGAATTGCAAGTCAATGCACGTCTGCGTGTGGAAGTGCTGAAGCGTCCGCATCTGGACTTCCATCAGTCGCCCGCCTGGGACCTGACCCGCAACGGCATGACCTACAACGCCAAGCCGATGTCGGCGGATATTCTCGAAGCCTGTCGTTATCGCTTCGAGTCGCCTTACGTACACCTCAAGCAATCGTTCGCTGACTTTTCGGCTGTGTGTTTCCCGTTAGGCGCACCGTTGATGCTGTGTGTTCAGGCCTTGATGGAGAAGATTTTCCGCGAATTCACGTTCGACGACGAAGCCACGCAAGTCGCGACGCCTCTGGTTGAAGTGCTGGAAAGTCGTCGCGGTGTTTGTCAGGACTTCGCCCACCTGATGCTGGCGTGTCTGCGTTCGCGCGGATTGTCGGCGCGTTATGTCAGTGGTTACCTGTTGACCCAGCCGCCGCCGGGGCAGCCGCGTTTGATCGGCGCCGATGCGTCCCACGCGTGGGTATCGGTGTTTTGTCCGGTGCTGGGCTGGGTCGATTTCGATCCGACCAACAACGTACAGCCGGCGCTGGAGCACATCAGTCTGGCGTGGGGCAGGGATTTTTCCGATGTGTCGCCGTTGCGCGGGGTAATTCTGGGCGGCGGTGTCCATGACCCGGAAGTGCGGGTGACAGTGATGCCAATCAGCGGTTGAGTTCAGGCAGGGAAGGAGAGCGCCTGGGTCTGCCGCGTTGGCGGCAGACTAGGGCCTGGCTTGTTCGAACGATCAAGCCGGTGATGATCAGTTGGCAGGTTTGTCTTCAGCAGTGTCTTGAGCAATGGCCTGCTCGGACTCCGGCGCTTCGTCGGCAGGCTCCTGGCCTTCAACGGTTTCGCCTTCAGCGCCAGTTTCGGCCAGTGCAGCGTTTTTCTTCTGCAGCTTTTCCTCTTTCTTCTGCTCTTTTGCCAGATCTCTCTGACGTTTGGCGAAGGAATAGTTAGGTTTAGCCATGGGCGATCCTCTGTTTAGGCGGGAAATGCCGCCATTCTGCCTGAGAACGGCAGCCGGCACACGGCGTTGTGCATCCAACGGTCCAAAGTGCGCCGCCAGCGGGGCCCTGAATCGTGTTTTTTTCGCCGCTTACAGCAACTCGGCAGGAGAATGCGCTGTGCAGCCACCACTGGCGCCACACGCATAAGCGGCGAAGACACTATAAAACAGACTCGAAAGTAGCATGGCGATTTGCTCCTGCAAAAGTAACGATGAGGCATCCTCGCTCGTTTTACAGATCCTGACTGTTAGATTGTCTCGATGAGGCCGATAGGTGGCGTCTGGACATGAGTTCACCCTGACGCAGATCATTGGAACTTGCCGCTATATAAGGCAATCTTTACAGAAATAACCAGAACACCTGCCTTGGAGATTCACCATGATTCGCAAGCTTGTTGCTGCCTCGCTGTTGACCCTGGTTAGCGGCCATTTGTTGGCAGCTGAATGCAAGGTCACTGTCGACTCTACCGACCAGATGTCCTTCGACACCAAAGCCATCGAAATCGATAAAAGCTGCAAGACGTTTACCGTCGATCTCAAACACTCAGGCAGCCTGCCGAAAAACGTCATGGGCCATAACTGGGTGTTGAGCAAAGAAGCTGACGCGCAGCCAATCGCCACCGACGGCCTGAGCGCTGGCATCGACAAGAATTACCTGAAGGAAGGCGACGCTCGTGTTATCGCCCACACCAAAGTGATTGGCGCCGGTGAAACAGACTCGGTGACCTTCGATGTGTCGAAGCTCGACGCAGCTGAAAAATACCAGTTCTTCTGCTCGTTCCCAGGCCACATCAGCATGATGAAAGGTTCTGTGACGCTGAAGTAACGCGTCTGGAACGAAAAAAACCCGGCAATTGCCGGGTTTTTTTGCGATCCCTAGGACCGGCTTTAGCCGCGAGCGCGCGCGTTTCGACGATAGAGATGCAGTGAATCAATTGGCCTCCTCCCGGCTAAAGCCGATCCTACGGAGGGCATGCCAGTCAGATTTGTTTCGACTCAGTCATCTTGAAGATGCCCTGGGCATTGCTGCTGTCGAAATTCAGGTCGATGCGGCCCGTGTCCGGGTCGGTCTTGCGCTGAATGAACTCCACGAACGACCCCGGTACTTGATGTTCCTGCAGTCGGCCCTGGTTATCGATCAGGCCGCGCTTGACCGTGCACGCCCGGTAAGCGGTCTGCATCACGCGCCCGGACGTCGAGACTTCGATGGTGGCTTTCATCGGGCGATCGATACGGTTTTGCTCAGCAACGACTGCTTCCAGATCTGCTACACGATCGGTCAGGTGATTGAAGCTGTTGCCCTCGGTGGCAATCCAGGCCATTTCCGCGCTTTCGCTCAGCAGTTGCTGGTAGTCAGAGTGCTGCACGACGCCGTGCTGGCGGTCGAACGCCTGGTACAGCGCCGGTAATAGTTCGCCGGCTTCCTGCAGGCTGCAATGTCGGGTCAGGCGCAGGCGCTGGAGGATGCTCAGGTGTTGGGTTTGCAGCGGATCGCGACTGGAGCTGACCACGCGGGTCACAGCGCTCTGGAATGTTTCGCTGAAGCGGCCGGGGTGCAGCTCGGAGACAAAGAATTGCGCGATGTCTTCCGGCAAGTCCTGCTGGCGATAGGCCCAGCCGGTCATGTTCAGTTTGGTCAGCGGATAAGTGCGCACATCGGTAAAACCCAGCGGTTCCAGCAAACGTGCGAAGGCTTGACGTCCACGGGGCAATTCGCCGTTTTCCGGCCAGTCCACGGTGCGAATGGCGCCGTGGTCGAATACCACTTTGCGACCCTGTTCGACTTGCTCGTCCACATACTGGCGACCGGCTGGCACCGCTTCCACCAGTTTGTGCAGCAGGCACAGGTTCAGCGCTTCTGCCAACCAGACGCGATGCAGCGCCGTCTCGCTCCAGGCAAAGGCGTGCAGATCTTCGGGGACTTCAACGTGGCGTTCAAGCCAGTCGGCGGCGGGTTGGCCGACGGTGCGAGCGACGAGTGAGAAGAGACCTTCGAACGAGGACATGGGCGGCGGCTCTGACGGGGAAAGTTAGGACGCTATCTAAGCCCCAATGCCCGAACCCGACAAGCGAAAAAAAACGACGGGATCATTCCGTTTTCTATTGCCAGTGCTGACTGGTAGGAGGGGACTTGTCCCCTCTCACCTCTCATCAAACAACACATATCCATCTGGCGTGACGAGGAACCGTGGGACCGGATTTATCCGGGAAAGCGGCAGTCCTGACGAGGAAGATGCAGCGGATGTACCGACCTCTTCCCGGATGAATCCGGTCCCACTGGACTGTTTGCATCGCGACGCAGCGGCGTCTGGACGACGGGGAATCTCCTACGGATCTTTACGGGGCGTACGGCAATTCCCGCTTGTGCTGGGTTTTGCGGTACGTGTCGCAGATGATCTTGAACGCTTCTTCGCGTACCGGGTCGCCATGCAGGAAGGCGTCGATCTCGGCGTAGGTCACGCCGTGGGAGGCTTCATCCGGTTTGCCGGGAACGAGGTCTTCCAGGTCGGCAGTCGGAATTTTCTCGACAAGGGCTTCCGGCGCACCAAAGTGGCGGGCAATTGCCCGGACCTGATTTTTGACCAGGCCGCTGAGCGGTGCCAGGTCGCATGCACCGTCGCCAAACTTGGTAAAGAACCCCATCACCGCTTCGGCCGCATGATCGGTGCCGATCACCAGCCCTTGATGCGCGCCGGCGATGGTGTATTGGGCGACCATGCGCATGCGCGCCTTGGTGTTGCCGACGACGAAATCCACAGCGCTGGCATGCTGACCTTCGAACGCTTTGATTTCAGTCGCCAGGGCTTTGACCGCCGGACCGATATTCACCGTATGCCGCTCATCCGGCTTGATGAAATCTACTGAAGCCTGGGCTTCGTGCTCGTCGTGCTGCACCAGATACGGCAGGCGCACCGCGATGAACCGATAGCTGTCGTCACCGGTCGTGCTGCGCAGCTCCTCGACCGCGCGCTGGGCGAGCAAGCCGGCGGTGAGGGAGTCAACCCCACCGCTGATGCCTAGCACCAGGGTCTTGAGCCGCGCGTTTTGCAGGCAATCCTGAATGAACACGATGCGCCGGGCGACTTCCGCCTGCAGCGCGCTGTCGTCGGCGAAAGGAGGTTGGACCTTCAGTTGTTCAGCAATCTGGAGTTGTACGCCTTGCATGATTCACTCCTTGGTAAGTTGAGAGCGGCGATTCGTGTGCGACGGACTTAAGCGGGCACTTTGAACACATGTCGCAGGTAGGCGACGAAATTCGGGTCTTTGCACTGCGTCTTGCCTGGCTCATCGGAAATCTTCGCCACCGGCTGACCCGCGCAGGCGGTCATTTTCAGCACAATGCTCATGGGTTCGACGCCGGGTATGTCGGCAGTCAGATTGGTGCCAATCCCGAAGCTGACATTGATGCGACCGCGTAACGCGCGAAATATTTCCAGCGCCTTGGGTAAAGTCAGCCCGTCCGAGAACACCAGCGTCTTGGTCATTGGGTCGATGCCGATCTTCTGGTAATGCGAGATGCATTTTTCGGCCCACTTCACGGGGTCACCCGAATCATGGCGCAAGCCATCGAACAGCTTGGCGAAATACAGATCGAAATCCTGCAGGAAAGCGTCGGTGGTGATGCAATCGGTCAGGGCGATGCCCAGCAAGCCACGGTATTCATGGACCCAGCAATCGAGCGCGGCAATCTGGCTGTCGATCAGCCGTGGCCCCAGTTGCTGATGGGCCATGATCCATTCGTGAGCCATGGTGCCCAGCGGTTTGAGGTCCAGCTTGCGGGCCAGATCCACATTGCTGGTGCCGACGAACTGACCGGGGAAATCCTTTTTGAGCACGCTGACCACTTCTTCCTGCACACGATAGGAAAAGCGTCGACGCGTGCCGAAGTCGGCGACCTTCAGCGCGGCCAACTCGTCGGGCTGCGCATTAGCGGTCAGCCAGTCGAATTTGCGGTGCAGCTGATCCGTGGCCTGCCTGAGCAGAATCTGCGGATGGCGATGACGATTGCGCACTTCGCTGACAATCGCCAGCACCGGCACTTCGAACAGAATCACGTGCAGCCACGGCCCTTGCAGGCGAATGCACAGCTGATCGTCTTCGATGCTGCATTTGATGTAGCGGGTATTGAAGCGGAACAGGCCGAGAAACCTCAGGAAGTCTGGCTTCATGAAGTTGATGCGCTCCAGAAAACCCAATTCTTCGGCGCCCAGGGCCAACTCACAGAGAAGCTCGACCTGATGCTGGATTTCGCTCAGGTACGGGCGCAGATCCTCGCCATTGCGGCAGCGAAACTCCCACTCGACGTCGACGTTGGGGTAGTTATGCAGGACCGCCTGCATCATGGACAGCTTGTACAGATCGGTGTCGAGCAAGTTTTGCACGATGCGATTGGAGAATGCGCTCTCGCTCATTGGGTCGCTCCAGCAGGACCGGCCGCCACACGCGGCCAAAACGAATCTGAATCAGTGTTGGTTGACGATGGCGGACATAATGCCAGTGGCGGCGGGATTGGGGGGAATGAATTAGCGGCGGCGTCCGACTTCGTGGGAGCGAGCTTGCTCGCGAAGGCAGTCATTCAAACCCGAAATCAGTGTTGGATGTACCCGCCCATTCGCGAGCAAGCTCGCTCCCACAAATTTGCCTTTGGTGGCGCAATTCACCCCAACTGCTCCAGCATCCACTCGACAAAATCCCGGATCTTCGGCACTTCGGCGGCGTGTTCGGGGTAGGCCATGTAATAGGAATCGGTGCTTGGCAGCGCGTGTTGCCAGGGGATAACCAGTTTGCCGTCGGCGAGTTCTTCTTCCACCAGAAAACGCGGCAGCAGCGCGACGCCGCAGCCGACTTGCGCGGCGCGGATGCACATATAGAAGGTTTCGAAGCGCGGGCCGTGATAGCTGTGTTCGGTGTGATAGCCCTGGCTTTCGAACCAGTCGTGCCAGCCCTGCGGTCGCGAAGCACTTTGCAGCAGGACCAGGTCGGTCAGTTGCGTCGGGTCGCTGAACGGCTGGTCCGGCAGGCAGCTCGGCGCGCAGACCGGGATCAGTTCTTCGCCGAACAACTTCATGCTCTCCGCGCCGGGTCGCGCGCCCTGGCCGAAATAGAACGCCAGGTCGCAGCGGCTTTGCGCCAGATCATCGGTTTCCTGTTCGTTGACCAGATCCAGATGGATGTGCGGATGCCGTAAACGCCAGCCCTTGAGGCGCGGCACCAGCCAGCGGGCGCCGAAGGTCGAGGGCGTCGACACGCGCAGCACCTCGGTTTCGCCACCATAAGAGCGCAGGAACAGCGTGGACATTTCCACCTGACTGAGGATTTTGCGTACTTCCCCCAGATACAGCGCGCCGGCCGGAGTCAGTTGCAAGCGGCGGCGGACCCGGCGAAACAGCAAGTGCTGCACCAGTTCTTCCAGCTGCGCCACTTGCTTGCTGACCGCACTTTGCGTCAGGTTCATCTCTTCGGCGGCGCGGGTGAAGCTCAGGTGGCGCGTGACGGCTTCGAAGCATTGCAGGGCAGTGATCGACGGTAAGTGGCGTTTGTTCAGCATGTTCGGGCCTTTTTGCCTGTTCCGGTGCTCAGCATGAATAAACGGAATGATATCTCGCCTAATGGTCGTTTGTTGAGGCGCGTATACCCAGCTATTACTAGAGGCTGACGATTTACCCGTATTTTCAGCATTCCCGAAATCAGGAGAGAACATGCTTACCGACCTGCTAACCCGCCTCGGTGTCGACCCCGCGCTCTATCAGAAGGGCGATAAGCCTGTTCACACCCCTATCGACGGCAGCCGCATCGGCGCTGTGAACTGGGAAGGTGCTGCTGAAGTCGAGCAACAAATCAGCCGTGCCGACGCGGCTTTTGACGCCTGGCGCAAGGTTCCGGCACCGCGCCGTGGCGAGCTGATCCGCCTGTTCGGCGAAGCCCTGCGCAAACACAAGGCTGATCTGGGTGAACTGGTTTCCTGGGAAGCCGGCAAGATTACTCAGGAAGGTCTGGGTGAAGTGCAGGAAATGATCGATATCTGCGACTTCGCGGTCGGTCTGTCCCGCCAGCTGTACGGTTTGACAATCGCATCCGAACGTCCCGGCCACCACATGCGTGAAACCTGGCACCCGCTGGGCGTCGTCGGCGTGATCAGCGCGTTCAACTTCCCGGTTGCAGTCTGGGCCTGGAACACCACGCTGGCGCTGGTCTGCGGTAACTCGGTACTGTGGAAGCCTTCGGAAAAAACCCCGCTGACCGGTCTGGCCTGCCAGGCACTGTTCGACAAGGTGGCCAGCGAATTCGCAGATGCTCCGAAATATCTTGCTCAGGTAATCATTGGCGGCCGCGCCGCTGGCGAAGCGCTGGTCGATGATCCGCGCGTGGCCTTGATCAGCGCGACCGGCAGCACCCGCATGGGCCGTGAAGTCGCGCCGAAAGTCGCGGCACGTTTTGCCCGCAGCATTCTCGAACTGGGCGGCAACAACGCGATGATCCTCAGCCCGAGCGCTGACCTGGATCTGGCCGTGCGCGCCATTCTGTTCAGCGCCGTTGGTACGGCCGGTCAGCGCTGCACCAGCCTGCGTCGCTTGATTGCTCACGAATCGGTCAAGGCCGAGATCGTCGCGCGTCTGAAAACCGCTTACGAGAAAATCCGCATCGGTCACCCGCTGGAAGGCAATCTGATCGGCCCGCTGATCGACAGGCAGAGCTTCGAAAACATGCAGGACGCGCTGGAGCAGGCGTTGAGCGAAGGCGGCAAAGTCTTCGGCGGCAAACGTCAGCTGGAAGATAAATTCCCCAATGCCTACTACGTTTCCCCGTCCATCGTGGAAATGCCTGAGCAGAGCGACGTGGTCTGCACCGAGACTTTCGCGCCGATCCTGTACGTCGTCGGCTATGAAGATTTCAACGAAGCGCTGCGCCTGAACAACGCGGTACCGCAAGGTCTGTCGTCATGCATCTTTACCACTGACGTGCGTGAAGCCGAGCAGTTCATGTCCGCGCTGGGCAGCGACTGCGGCATCGCCAACGTCAATATCGGCCCGAGCGGCGCAGAAATCGGCGGCGCATTTGGCGGTGAGAAAGAAACCGGTGGCGGCCGTGAGTCCGGCTCCGACTCGTGGCGCGCCTATATGCGCCGCCAGACCGCGACTGTGAACTACTCGCTGGAGCTGCCGTTGGCGCAGGGGATTACTTTCGATTAAGGGGATGTCTGCAGATTATTCGCGAGCAAGCTCGCTCCCACAGAGAGTTCGCAGTTTTGTGGGAGCGAGCTTGCTCGCGAAGGTGTCCGGCCAGTCGAGGTAATTTTCCAGAGTTATCAAAGGCGCTGTCTCTTTCGGGGTTTTGCGATGCCGCTACGCGAAGAATGTCTGTGGGAAACGCTGACGCCCCAACGCCCTGAAGCCCAGGCGTTGCGGGGGGAATTGGCGGTGGATGTGTGCGTCATTGGCGCAGGCATCACCGGTTTGTCGGCCGCGATTCATTTGCTCGAACAAGGCAAGCGCGTTGCCGTGCTGGAAGCCCATCGCACCGGGCATGGTGGCTCCGGGCGCAATGTGGGGTTGGTCAATGCTGGCTTGTGGATCCCGCCCGATGACATCGAAGCCGGTTTTGGTGAAGCGGTTGGCAGCCAGTTGAACCGGATGCTCGGTGCCGCGCCAGCGCTGGTGTTCAGCCTGATCGACAAATACGGCATTGATTGTCAGCTGCGCCGTGAAGGCACGTTGCACATGGCGCATAACGCCAAGGGTGTGGCCGATCTGCGCAGTCGCGAGCAGCAATGGCAACGTCGCGGCGCGCCGGTCGAGCTGTTGACGGGCAAGGCCTGCGAAGAAGCCACCGGCACCACGAAAATCACTGCCGCGCTGCTGGATCGTCGCGCCGGTACCTTCAATCCGATGGCGTACACCAGCGGGTTGGCGTCGGCGGTGGGTCGTCTGGGTGGTCAGTTGTTCGATCATTCGCCCGTCACCCGTCTTGAGCGCCAGGGCGATAAATGGTGCGTGGTCACCGAGCATGGCGCGGTGCTGGCCGAGAAGGTGGTGATCGCTTCCAACGCTTATACCGAAGGCCAATGGACTGAACTGCGGCGCAGTTTCTTCCCGGGTTATTACTATCAGGTTGCGTCAACGCCGATGAGCGACGCGGCGGCGCAGCAAGTGCTGCCGTTTGGTCAGGGTTCGTGGGACACGCGCCAGGTATTGAGCAGCATTCGCCGCGATGCCGACGGTCGGCTGTTGCTGGGCAGCCTGGGCAATGGCAATCAGAAGCCGGGCTGGTTTCTGAAAGCATGGGCGGATCGTGTGCAACAGCACTATTACCCGTATCTGAAAAACGTGGAATGGCAATGCACCTGGACCGGCTGTATCTCGTTTACGCCCGATCATCTGTTACGCATGTTCGAACCTGCCCCAGGCTTGGTCGCGGTAACAGGTTACAACGGTCGCGGAAACACCACTGGCACCGTGGTCGGCAAAGCCTTTGCCGACTACCTGTGCAGCGACGATTCCAGCGTGCTGCCAATTCCGTTTGCGCCCATGGCGCCGTTGGCGGGTGCCGGGCTGCGCAGCGCGTTGTATGAAGCGGGATTCTCCCTGTATCACGCCGGCCAATGCCTGCGCGTCGTGATCTGACCAAAAACCGCTTCTTTATCAGGCGCTTTGCTCTTAATCCACTAACCTCAAATGGTGCGTCTCGTAGCGCGAGCGCACCGACGGTGTGCAGTTCGGTGACGCAAGCTGTTACAGCAAGGTTGTACGTGGCTTATTGGACGGGTTGCTAGTTTTGTTTGCTTGGGTTGCTCTTTTTTCAATCGGGGTTGCACCTGGTGCGTCCTAGACGGTTGCACGCCCTGCAAGGAAGGCTCTAGACGAACGACTTTCAACAAATCCATGAGTTTTTGCAGAATAAAAAACGAATGGCACGCCACTTGCTCAGAGCAATCTCTGTAGTCGCAGTGCTAATCAAAAAAAATCTCAGGAGCACCACTCATGTCGCAGACGTTTTACAGGAAAGGCTTTCTGGCAATCGCAGTTGCTACTGCATTGGGCGTGTCTTCGTTTGCTCAGGCTGATGTCAAGATCGGCGTTGCTGGCCCGATGACCGGCGCTAACGCATCGTTTGGCGAGCAATACATGAAAGGCGCTCAAGCGGCTGCTGACGCCATTAACGCTGCGGGCGGAGTCAACGGCGAGAAAATCGTGTTGACCGCGTATGACGACGCCTGCGAACCGAAACAAGCCGTTGCCGTTGCCAACAAGGCGGCTTCGGACAAAGTGGCTGGCGTTGTCGGTCACTTCTGCTCATCTTCGACCATTCCGGCATCGGAAGTGTATGACGAGGCGGGCATCATCGCGATTACTCCTGGGTCTACCAACCCGGCCGTTACCGAGCGTGGCCTGAGCGCAATGTTCCGCATGTGCGGTCGTGATGACCAGCAAGGCATCGTAGCCGGCGACTACATCGTCGACGTGCTCAAGGGCAAGAAAATCGCGGTCATCAACGACAAGGACACTTACGGCAAAGGCCTGGCTGACGCGACTGCCAAGCAGCTGACCAAGCGTGGCGCCAAGCCGGTGCTGGAAGAAGGCCTGACCCGTGGCGAGAAAGACTTCAGCGCCTTGGTGACCAAGATCCGTTCCGTTGGCGCTGACGTCGTTTACTTCGGCGGCTTGCACCCGGAAGCCGGTCCTCTGGTTCGTCAGATGCGTGAGCAAGGCCTCAAAGACGTCAAGTTCATGTCCGATGACGGTATCGTGACCGACGAACTGGTGACCACCGCCGGTGGTGCGCAATACGTTGACGGCGTGTACATGACCTTCGGTGCCGACCCGCGCATGCTGCCAGACAGCAAGGCCGTTGTTGATCAGTTCCGCAAATCCGGTTACGAGCCTGAAGGCTACACCCTGTACGCCTACGCTTCGGTTCAGGCGTTGGCGGCTGGCTTCAACGGCGCCAAGTCAAACAAGGGTGAAGAAGCAGCCAAGTTCCTGAAATCACACCCTGTGAAAACCGTCATGGGCGAGAAAGCCTGGGACACCAAAGGTGACCTGAAAATCTCCGACTACGTGGTTTACCAGTGGGATAAAGACGGCAAATACCATCAGCTCGAAAAGCAGAAGTAAGCAAAGCGCATAGTCGAACGGGCGTTTCAGGACGCCGGTTCGTCTTCGTAATGGGGCGTGGGTTTCGCGCCCCTGAGTTCTTCTGTTGCCACATGATGTCGGCCCGGTGCACCTCACGAGGGAGTATTCGGGCCGAATTCAAATGGCCTATCAAGATTCGTGAGCGTGCGTGATGGATGGTATTTTCCTGCAGCAAATGATCAACGGTCTGACCCTCGGGTCGGTTTACGGTTTGATCGCCATCGGTTACACGATGGTTTACGGCATCATCGGCATGATCAACTTCGCCCACGGCGACGTTTACATGATCTCCGCTTACCTGGCCGCAATCGGCCTGGCAGTCTTGTCTTTCTTCGGGGTTGAGTCCTTCCCGTTCCTTATTCTGGGTACGCTGATCTTCACCATTGTGGTGACGGGCGTGTACGGCTTTGTCATCGAGCGGGTGGCGTACAAGCCGCTACGCAACTCGACCCGGCTGGCACCGCTGATCAGCGCGATTGGTATTTCCCTGATCCTGCAGAACTATGCGCAAATCGCCCAGGGGCCACGCCAGCAAGGCGTGCCGACGCTGCTCGAAGGCGCGTGGCGTTTTGAAATCGGCACGGGCTTCGTGCAGATCACCTACACCAAGATCTTCATCCTGATTGCCGCTTTCGTCGGCATGGGCGTGCTGACCTACATCATCAAGTACACCAAGCTGGGCCGGATGTGCCGCGCGACCCAACAGGATCGCAAAATGGCATCGATCCTCGGCATCAACACCGACCGGGTGATTTCCTATGTGTTCATCATCGGTGCGGCCATGGCGGCGCTGGCCGGTGTGCTGATCACCATGAACTACGGCACGTTTGACTTCTATGCCGGCTTTATCATCGGCATCAAGGCGTTTACCGCTGCGGTATTGGGTGGCATTGGCTCGCTGCCGGGGGCGATGCTCGGCGGGTTGATCCTGGGGGTTGCCGAGTCGCAGTTCTCCGGTCTGATCAATTCCGACTACAAAGACGTATTCAGTTTCGGCCTGCTGGTGGTGATTCTGATTTTCCGTCCTCAAGGCCTGTTGGGTCGCCCACTCGTGGCGAAGGTATAACTATGTCTGCTCCTACAAAACCCATCGATATCAAACAAAGCCTGATCGACGCGGTCATTGCCGGACTGCTGGCGCTGATCGTTTTCGGCCCGATTGTGGGCGTGGTGCTCGACGGTTACGGCTTCAATCTGCAACCAGCACGAGTGGCAGTCCTGGTCGGCGTGGTGATGGTCGGTCGTCTGCTGTTGAGCCTGTTCATGCAGACCCCCAAAGGCGTGATCATCGCCCAGAGCTTCGAGAGCTCAAGCTCTGGCGTGCATGTACTGGCACCGGACTACAAGTCGCGTCTGCGCTACATCATTCCGGCGATGGTGGTCATTGCCATCGTCTTTCCGGTCTTCGCGGACAAGTACGTGCTGACCGTGGTCATTCTCGGCCTGATTTATGTGCTGCTGGGCCTCGGCCTGAACATCGTGGTCGGTCTGGCGGGTCTGCTCGACCTGGGTTACGTGGCGTTTTATGCGATCGGCGCTTACGGGCTGGCATTGGGTTATCAATACCTCGGGCTGGGTTTCTGGTCGGCACTGCCTCTGGCGGCGATTGCGGCGGCGTTGGCCGGCTGTATCCTCGGTTTCCCGGTGTTGCGCATGCACGGTGACTATCTGGCCATCGTGACCCTGGGTTTCGGCGAGATCATTCGGCTGGTGCTGAACAACTGGCTGTCGTTCACCGGCGGACCCAATGGCGTGCCGGTGCCATCGCCGACCTTCTTCGGCCTGGAGTTCGGTCGCCGCGCCAAAGAGGGCGGCGTGCCAATCCATGAGTTCTTCGGCTTCGATTACAACCCGGACCTGAAATTCATCTTCATCTACACCGTGCTGTTCCTGGTCGTGCTGGCGGTGCTGTATATCAAGCATCGCCTGACGCGCATGCCTGTGGGTCGGGCCTGGGAAGCCCTGCGTGAAGATGAGATCGCCTGCCGCGCCATGGGTCTGAACCACGTATTGGTCAAACTTTCTGCATTCACCATCGGCGCCTCCACGGCGGGTCTGGCTGGGGTATTTTTTGCCAGCTATCAGGGCTTCATTAACCCAACCTCCTTTACCTTCTTCGAATCGGCCTTGATCCTCGCTATCGTCGTACTGGGTGGCATGGGCTCGACGGTCGGCGTGGTCATCGCAGCCTTTGTATTGACTGTCGCTCCCGAGCTGCTGCGCAGCTTTGCTGAATACCGCGTCCTGCTGTTCGGGATCCTGATGGTGTTGATGATGATCTGGCGCCCACGCGGCCTGATCCGGATCAGCCGTACCGGCGTGCGCCCACGCAAGGGTGTGCTGGTTGATCCCAATGCCACTGCGAAACAGGGAGTTGCGCCATGAGCAGCGAAATCATTCTTTCCGTCGAACATCTGATGATGCACTTCGGCGGTATCAAGGCGCTCAGCGACGTCAGCATCCAGGTCCGCAAAAACTCGATCTTCGCTTTGATCGGCCCCAACGGCGCGGGCAAGACCACGGTGTTCAACTGCCTGACCGGTTTCTATAAAGCCACCGGCGGACGCATCGAGCTGCACACGCGCGGGACGTCGACCAACGTCATCAAGTTGCTGGGCGAGCCGTTCAAGGCCACGGACTTTGTCTCGCCGAAAAGCTTCCTCAGCCGCATGTACTACAAGATGTTCGGCGGCACCCATCTGGTCAACCGCGCCGGCCTGGCGCGAACCTTCCAGAACATTCGCCTGTTCAAGGAAATGTCGGTGCTGGAAAACCTGCTGGTCGCCCAGCACATGTGGGTCAACCGCAGCATGCTGGCCGGCATCCTCAACACCAAGGGCTACCGCAAGGCTGAAGAAGACGCGATCAACACCGCGTTCTACTGGCTGGAAGTCGTCGATCTGGTGGATTGTGCCAACCGCCTGGCGGGTGAATTGTCCTACGGCCAGCAGCGTCGTCTGGAAATCGCCCGGGCGATGTGCACGCGGCCGCAGGTCATCTGCCTCGACGAACCGGCAGCCGGCCTTAACCCGCAGGAAACCGAAGCCTTGAGCGGCATGATCCGCTTGCTGCGCGACGAACACGACATGACCATCGTGCTGATCGAGCACGACATGGGCATGGTCATGGGGATTTCCGACGATATTGTGGTGCTCGACCACGGCAACGTGATTGCCGCCGGTGGGCCCGAACAGATCCGCAACGATCCGAAAGTGATCGCGGCGTATCTGGGCGCTGATGAAGAGGAGCTGGTATGAGTAAGCCGATCCTCGAATTGAAAGAGATCGATGTGTATTACGGGCCTATCCAGGCGCTGAAAAAAGTCTCGCTGCACATCAACGAAGGTGAAACCGTGAGCCTGATCGGCTCCAACGGTGCGGGCAAGTCCACATTGTTGATGTCGATCTTCGGTCAGCCCCGTGCCGCCAGCGGGCAGATCATCTATCAGGGCACCGACATCACCCACAAGTCGTCGCACTACATCGCTTCCAACGGTATCGCCCAGTCGCCGGAAGGGCGACGGGTGTTCCCTGACATGTCGGTGGAAGAAAACCTGATGATGGGTACCATTCCGATTGGCGATAAACACTCGGCCGAAGACATGCAGCGCATGTTCGAGTTGTTCCCGCGCCTCAAGGAGCGCCGTAACCAGCGCGCCATGACCATGTCTGGCGGCGAACAGCAAATGCTCGCCATCGCCCGCGCGCTGATGAGCCGGCCCAAACTGCTGTTGCTCGACGAACCGAGCCTGGGTCTGGCGCCGATCATCGTCAAACAGATCTTCTCGACCCTGCGCGAACTGGCGGCCACCGGCATGACCATCTTCCTCGTCGAGCAGAACGCCAACCACGCGTTGCGACTGTCTGACCGGGCCTACGTGATGGTCAACGGCGAAATCCGCCTGACCGGCACCGGCAAGGAGCTGCTGGTCAATGAAGAGGTCAGGAACGCTTATCTGGGCGGGCATTGATCGCTTGATAGCGGTGTTAACAAAAAAGAGGCCTCTGCCTCTTTTTTTAGTTTTATATGAAACCTGTGGGAGCGAGCTTGCTCGCGAATGCAGTTTCGGGGTCGCGGGAAATGAAGCTGACTCACCTGCCTCTTCGCGAGCAAGCTCGCTCCCACCTTAAAGTTTCCTCTCATTCGGTATGCGCAAATACCAGGCTTTAAAGCAACTTCACCAATTGTGGAAAACATTTTTGACGCGCCACTAAACCGCGACATAAAGCCGCTGCAAATAGTTGTTTTGTCACGCTTTTGACTTGTTCAGGTTTACTGTGGAGGTGCCTGTGAATAACGTGGGAGTAGCTGGCTGAAGGCCTTTGTTTATGCGGGCTGTAGCGGTATGGTCAATTTTTGATCAGTGGTTTTTTCAGTTCCTTTCCCGGGGTTTGTCAACGTTTTAAAGACTGGTTTTTCATACAGCTTTTATATACGTCAAGCCTGTGGATAAGTCTGTGGGCAAGCGTTGGAAATAGTCGGCAAAGTGCCGGTTGGTCTGGCTCGCAGCAGGCATTGGAAATCAGAGCAGCTGATCTTGTTTCACCGCCTTTACAGATGCCAGGTGCGACGTCAAGGGGAAAACGCCGACTTTCGTCCTGCAGGCCGCGCCATGTCTAGCTTGTACTGGTTTGTACTTACTCCCAAAGACTGTGGGTCTGGCTGTGGATAACGTGGGTAAAACTGCGTGCAGGCCATGTAGGGACTGGCCCGGCTCCGTCTGGTTGTTTTTTGTACAGCTGAATGAATGTTTTATCCACAGACTTGCCCGTAACCGGTCTGGGCGGGCATTCTGCTGGCCTTGTTCGATTTAACGCTTCCAGGGGCAGCATTGCCTCGTGCCACTTCAGGAGAACGAAATGACTTCCACTGTGTTCATTACCGGTGCTACTTCCGGATTTGGCGAAGCCTGTGCGCGCCGTTTTGCCGAAGCCGGATGGTCGCTGATATTGACCGGTCGCCGTGAAGAGCGCCTCAACGCCCTGAGCGCCGAATTGTCCAAACAGACCAAGGTGCACACGCTGGTGCTGGACGTGCGTGATCGTGCCGCCATGGAGGCAGCTATCGAGGGGCTTCCGGCCGAGTTCGCCAAGATTACCGGTCTGATCAACAACGCCGGTCTGGCGCTGGGCATCGATCCTGCGCCGAAATGCGATCTGGACGATTGGGACACCATGATCGACACCAACATCAAGGGTCTGGTCTACAGCACGCGCTTGCTGCTGCCACGCCTTATTGCCCACGGTCGCGGGGCGAGCATCGTCAATCTGGGTTCGGTCGCGGGCAACTATCCGTATCCGGGCGGCAACGTGTACGGCGGCACCAAGGCATTTGTCGGTCAGTTCTCGCTGAACCTGCGCAATGACCTGATCGGCACTGGCGTGCGCGTCACCAACCTGGAGCCGGGCCTGTGCGAGAGCGAGTTCTCGCTGGTGCGTTTCGCTGGCGATCAGAGCAAATACGACGCCACTTATGCGGGCGCCGAGCCGATTCAGCCGCAGGACATCGCCGATACGATCTTCTGGATCATGAACACCCCGGCGCACGTGAACATCAACAGCCTTGAGCTGATGCCGGTGAGCCAGACCTGGGCCGGTTTTGCGATTGATCGTAATCGCGGGTAAATCCTGAAGCGGTGGGATTTAACCTGTAATTGGATGGACTCGCCCAAGCCGAGGCGTCTGTAGCGCCACGGTGGCATTCTTAAGAAGCCAACGACAGCGAGGGCGAGTCCATGAAAAAGCATACGACCAAAAGTAACTCCCTGTCTTCAGCCGACGTGTCGGCTTGTTCGACAGTGGCGGTAGATCTTGCCAAGAATGTGTTCCAGGTGGCCGGGGAAGATGCCCTTGGTCAGGTTATTTACGAAGCTCGAATCAAATCACGTGAAGCCTTTCTGGGGTTCCTCCACAAGCTGCCGGCCGGCGTGACGGTGCTGATGGAAACTGGCCCTGGCGCGCAGGCATGGGCGCGATTGCTCCAGACGCAAGCGAAGCGGGCGAGAATTCTACCGGCGCAACGCGTGGCCGATCATCGCAGCGGCGCCAAGAATGATCGCAACGATGTGCTGGCAATCTTGCGCGCAGGCCGGGACCAAAACATTGCGGCAG